>NZ_JBNNUI010000008.1:198366-235219 GCF_050279585.1 Bacillus sp. NPDC094064 | reverse complement strand
TTAAAAGGTTTAGTCACCTACAATCACCTCTATTTCTTGAAAATTAGGTAAATAATAGTGGTATAAAATGCTATTAATTTCCTAAAATCGTATAATCTAAACTATTAAAAACATCATTTGGGAAGGCTCTTTTTTTATTATTCCACGCACATTAACTAATACTTTATCGCGTTATCTGTTTCTGGTGTGAAAATTTTTAAACTAGTTTTTTTGCTCATTCCCCCCGACAAAGGGAAATATGCTTATTAAAAAGTTATATGCTGTGTATCAAAAAGTACACTTTTTGATACGTTTTTACAGACGTATCAAGGACTGACATTGTGCATATGATCTATAACGCATATGTAAAGGGTTTCCTATAAAGAAACGTTATAAAAAAGGTCTACTCATTACGAGCAGGATCTCTATTTTTTTCACCCAGCCTACTTTATTTAAAACTTCGGCTACTTCTGTAAAAATTGGTGCATAAGTAGAAAAGAATAAAAATAATGATACTATAAGTCCTATGATTTTCTTCATACTCGCATCTCTTTATCAACCCATTTAAAAACCTTTTAATTATATATTAAGCTTTGATACTATTGAAATAATAAAAAAGGATATGCATAATTACATATTTCTCTTATTGATAGATTGTACCCTACTGAAAAGAAAGCCTTTCCTTGATATTATTAGTCTCTTTGTTAGCTTGATAGCGCTATGGGATTCTGGTGCAAAAAAATGATAAATAAAAAAGAATCATGGATTCCTAACGGAATCACCTGTTAAGCCGTTAATCCAAACAGCTGGTTGATAAAAATATTCTGATTTTGAACAGACTGGTCCTACAAATCAATTTGTTCATTTTTGAGCATATGCATGGCTTCAACACCACTCAATATAGAAGCTGATGTTTTGTATGATTTAAATCCCAACATAGAGCGTATACGTTTTTTAATAAAACGAGGCTCTTGTTCTACTATGTTATTTAAATATTTTATCCTTCGGATTTCGGTGCCTATTGGTATCCTTTTCCTTCCTTCAACTGTTCGATAGCAATTGGATAAGCAGGATTCTTATCGACTGTTATAACACGAGGCTTTGAAACATGAAAAGACTGCAAAGCTTTCTTGAAAGAGTGCTTTGCAGCCTTATGATTTCTAGATTTACTCAAATAAAAGTCAATCGTGTTTCCTTCAGAATCAACGGCACGATATAGAATTAAGTTTATCTTATCTATACTATAATAGCTTAGTCCCTCACAACAAGAGAGGATAACATTTACATTTCTCTTATTTATTTTACCACTTGAACAGATACTGGTTTCCAACCCTGATTCTCTACCCAATCAATATCAACCTTATATTTTTTATTACTTTGCTTATCTCGTACATTACCGTAGGCTTTATTATTACCATTATTCCCAATAAAATCAAAAATCAATTGACTCTCTGGAACATCAACAGCATATGAAATTGCTTTTTTCATCTCATTCCAATCTACTGTTCCTTCTTTAAATTTCATTGCAGGTTTTGCTCCTTGCTCTGTACCAATTGGCTTCCAAGAAGGATTAGTTTGAGAACCCTTTTCTTGAGCTATCGTTTTTTCTCCCTCTTTATTTTCATTTTCGTTCGTTTTTACAGGTTCTTCTACTTTTTGTTTCTCTTCTAAATGTGCTGTTTCTTTATCTCCGTTTTTCTTTTCTTCTACCTTTGTCGCTTCTTTATCTTCATTTTTCTTTTCTTCTACCTTTACCGCTTCTTTATCTTCATTTTTCTTTTCTTCTACCTTTGCCGCTTCTTTATCTTCGTTTTTCTTTTCTTCTACCTTTACCGCTTCTTTATCTTCGTTTTTCTTTTCTTCTATCTTTGTTGCTTTCTTTTCTTGAGCAATTGCTTTCTTTGATGTATCAGAAGTGAAAAACAACTGATATGTTACTATGCCAACTGTTACTAATACCACACTAAATGCGATATTAAATATCCCCTTATTACGACGATTTTGTTGTTTTGCTTGAATCCTGCTTCCTTGTCCCATTTTTCAAACCTCCGTGTTTATTTTCGCCACTAATCTTTACGTATTCTTCCTAAGAATCTTAATATTTTTATTAAATAATAAAAATGAACTACACTTCCCATACAGAATTCCATATAAAAATAATAAAATTTATGCTTTTTCAAGTATCTGACATATGTTATTCAAAAATAGTTTAATAAATTAAAGATTGATAAGTTGCTGTACTTAAGTATACTTTTTAACAATTAAGCCTCTTCTTCACCGGTTTATAATTTCTAAAATCAAATGCCCTCTTTAGTTTGCGCTTTCCAATGGATATGCCGTAAAATCAAAAGAGATTTTACCTCTTTTACCTTCTTTTCAGAATAGCTTTCGCCACTAGGGAATTCTATTATTCCTAATCTAACCTTTAATTCGCTTTCATGACAAAACGAATCTTTATGAAGTCCCCTTATCTTTTGTATAAAGCGCCTTTATTTTTTTCTATATAGAGCATTTTTTCTTTGTTTATAACCTTCTTAAAAGCTTCTTCTCTACTGTAAAAGTCATTTAAACTATACAATCCATACCATTTAATATGTAATGTCTCTATTAATTCCACCTCTTTTTCCAGACAATACTATTATTTCTGAATATTTTATTTATTATGAATACACATTCCCGCTTACTTGAATTAAAAATTGCGCTTTTCTATAATACATTTTATTGTTAATAACTTCAATAATGAATATGTACATATGTAGCATTGAATGGATGCAAAAAAACATAGAAATTTTATCTTTCTACGTTTTTCCTAACTTCAGATTATTTTACTATTTAAAAATCTTCCTTCCATTTCACTTTGTGATCGAATTCAAAGTTTTCTATCTCCAAATACCTTACGGGATCTTACTAGAAATGTTGGTTTTGTACAACGAACCAGTAAGTACCAAGCAGAAGATTTAGCAGCTTTATGTGTTTGGGTGAGCCAAAATGTAGCCTTTAAGGAACTTACACTGGATCTTTAGAAAAAAGAAAAATCTTATGTGAAATTAAACTTATGTAAGCTTAGCTTGATGGATGTGTAGTGCTACCCCATTAATTGTTTTCAAAATAAATGGTCAAAATCGAAATGCTCTAAACACATTTAAGAATTATTGTTATATATAACTATAATTTCATATTTTTATAATGTATATAAACCAATTATTAATATAGGTAGTTAGGTAAGAATACTAATATCCAACTGTTAGCATAGCAACTATTGTTAACAATAGTAATGGCCAAAAGATAATTAGAGTTTTGAAAAGAAAAGGATACCGTGTAGACTTTGAAGATTTTTGGATGTATGAATCAGCTCGATAAATCGGGCTGATTTTTTTTGAGAAATTTATCATTCTTTTTGATTTTTTCAACACTTGTTTCTCTTTTATAAATAAAAGGGAAAAACAGAAAGGATTTTTTAATGCAGATTAAATTCAATACTAACGGGAAGAAAATCAAATTCCATGCAGAAGTAAACAAGCCAAAGTTTAAACTGAAACAAAAACACTGGTTAATGTTACTGTGGGTGTTCGAAATTACAACGATGATATCTCGTATCTTCTTTTAAGAAAAGACCAACTAATTAAGTTTAATTTTTTATTTTTTTATAAAAACCTCTTCATAAGAGAACGTATATTCGTGTATAATAAGAACAGACGTTCTTATTATTAAGGAGGCGTAAAGGTGTATGACTACTCAATTTTGCCGAATCGAATTGTTTTATGTGTAGATCTTCGAAGCTTTTATGCTTCAGTTAGTTGCATCAAGATGGGATTAGACCCACTTCATACCAAATTAGCTGTAGTAGGAGATGTGAACAGAAATGGCTCTATTGTTTTGGCTGCAACACCACCATTAAAGGTATTAGGTGTTAAGAAAATGGCAAGGTTGTACGAAATACCACGGCGTAAAGACATTCTTGTGGTAAACCCAATCATGGGAACTTATATAAAATGCTCCAATTACATAACAAAATTAGCTTTGCAATACGTTCCTATTGAGGACTTCCACCAATACAGCATAGACGAATTTTTTATGGATATTACCGATAGCATCCATTTATTCGCCCAAGATCCATACAAATTCGCTACGAAATTCAAACGTGAAATATACGATCATACACGAATTGAGTGTACCATCGGCATTGCTCCTAACCCATTATTGAGTAAGGTCGCTTTAGACATTGAAGCTAAGAAGAACAAAGACGGGATTGCTTTTTGGAAGTACGAGGATGTACGTACAAAACTATGGAGCATACGACCACTTAATAAATTTTGGGGCATATCTTATAAAACAGAAGAAAAGTTAAATCGAAAGGGAATACATTCTATTGGAGATTTAGCCAATTATCCCCTTAAATACTTAAAACAGAGCTTCGGCAAGATTGGAGAAGAATTGCACTTACATAGCCACGGAATAGACTTTAGTCGCATTTCAGAAAAATATGTTCCTGCCACAACTTCTATTGGAAAAAGCCAAATTCTAATGCGTGACTACACAATAGAAGAATTTCCGATTATTCTACTGGAACATATTGAAGAAGTTTGTTATCGCCTTAGAAGACAAAACAAACTTGCTCAAACCGTTCATTTTTCTGTCGGTTATAGCAAGAGTTATACAGGTGGGATTAGAAAAACACATACCTTAAATCGCCCAACAAATTTAACGATGGATATATATCATATCTGTGCGTACTTTTTACATCAGCAATATACTGGCGAACCCATTCGCAGTATAAACATATCCTTAACAAACCTACTTCAAGAAGGGGAAGAACAAATTTCTCTTTTTGATAATGTCGCGCAACGAGAAAAAGAAATGAAGTTAACAAAAGTAATGGATGAAATACGTACAAAATTTGGGAAGAACAGTATTTTACGAGGGATTTCCTACACGCATAGCGCTACAGCTAGACACAGAAATACACTAATTGGAGGCCACAAATCATGAATAACGCTAATATGCCAAAAGGAAGAGGAATGATCAAATGGACTCCATTCGCAGCAATGCCTGAACAGTTTGCTGGTATTCGTGAAATCATCAAGGAGAAAAACAAAGTAACTCGGCCGATCTTAACCGCTGAAGAAAAAGAACTGATCGAGAACATGTTGTTATGTTCCTTATTATCTGAAGAAGAAATACTAATCACATATTATGAAGACGGTTATTTACTCTCTAACTATATGACAGTTGTTGATATTGACCAACAAAATAGTGCTGTCATATGTACCGATGCTTTTTATAACAAGATGAAACTACAGTTTTCTAATATAATAGACGTAAAATAGAATGCATTTAAGTGATCGCGTTTAGATTGCTATAAAGGAGTGTATTAAATGCAAGGGAATCAGCTAAGAAGGAATACAGCAAGAACAGTTATTCATAACGATATAAATAACTATCCCCATTTAAATATACCTATGATTATTAATGAAAAAAACGGAATGATTTACGAGGTTTTAAACGTTGGTTTTCATAATAATGATGCGGTAGGAATGATAACAACGGACGGTTTCGCTACAACTAGGATAAATACACCAATCGTATCAATAAAAAACAATGATCGTAGCATTCAAGCATTTCGCCTACCTTTAGAATTGGAATATTGGGTACTTTCATGTATGCGTGCTGCTTCAGTAGGAAAAAATCCGTTCCCATGTAAAGTTGCTTTTGGAATCATTGACACTAAATTTTATGTAGAATTCAAATGAAAATAGGAGCAATATTATTTTGCTCCTATTTATTTTATAAAGAGGTAGTTTTTGTCCTTCTACCATTATACATTTATTTTATTTCATATTAAATGTGATACGATAGTTATATATTCATTTTGCTAGTAAAAGGAGATGAGTGTCGATGAAAAACCACATAAAAGTAAATGGAAAAATCCTTCAAACAAATAAAAAATGGTCACATCTCAAGCAAAAACAAAAAGAACATATTTCTAATCGGTTACGTAGAGAATATACACAGTTTGTAAAAACACATCATAGAAAACCTAGAAAGTATGAACATGATGAGATTCTTCATGAAGTGATGAATCAAATACATGAACATGAAATTTGGATTCCTTATGGTGAAGTAAAAAGATATTATCTAAGCAAAATAGGAAAATGGTTTAAAAAAATAGAAAGTGAATGGGAATCACAAATATCCATTAGTGAAAAGCAGCAGGTATTAGAAGAAAAGTAAATACAAACAAAACAGGGGGCGCATTTCATGTTTAATTTACAAGAAGACATGTATGAACAATTGAAAGAGAAAAAAGGAGAAGTTACTGTATTTTTAAAGAATGGCGTTCCATTACGTGGGCAGATCCTTGCAACAGATAAATTTACCATCCTAATGATGGTTCATGGTAAACAACAACTAATCTACAAACAAGCAATCTCTACACTTGCTATGTAGTACATACTGGACTTATGTAAATATTTCTCAATATTATATTATTACTATGTAAACTATAATATAAGTAATTCTTTTTATTGTTTATATTTTGTTATTTCCTGTTGCAGAATCCTTATAATATTATAAGGATTCCTTTTTTGTGCCAAAATCTACAAATAAAAAGATAAGATCGGCGAACACGATCTTATCTTTAACACAAGGAGAAAAACGGAAAAAACTATCTTATTTATATTGTATTATATTTTTTGTTAATTTTTAATATTAAAACCATAAATAGAAGTTGCATCTATATTGAGAAATTCATTACAAAATTAGTTGTAAAAGTTTACATTTGTACATATTAATAGTTTGATGTCGCATAGATCGCAAAAGTTTCCCCGATTGAGAATGCCCCCTGTAGCTTTAAAATAAAGATTGATAAAAAACTCTCTTCTCTCCATATACAACAACAATTAAAAAACCGTTATGTTGAAAAGAGATTGATCAAAATAACGGTTTTATGTTTAATTAAATATCAATTTTTATAATAAAATTTGATCATTCCTTATTGAACTAAAGCCCCTGTTAGTTAAAGAAGGAATTTCTACATTACCTCATATACTTCTTCTAAATACTTAATAGATTCTTGTTGAGCCTCTGATTTTATTTGAATGTCGATTTCATGATCTCTTCTGAGATGTAAATAAAGTGATATTATAGATTTAATTGCATTATAACAACTTTCTTTTTCGTGGATGGCTATTGTTTTTTCTAATTTCTCAATGAAGTCTGGTGCATCTTCTTCAATTCTTCTTACCCCTCTTGGTAAAGAATTGTTTTTCATTAGCACTAGCGGTCCTATAACAGTTTCTCTGAGAAATGAAAGGAAATCGACTACTTCAAACAATTCTCCTCTTCCAAGTTTAGTAGCACCATAATGTATCCAAACCCAAAATCGATCTTCAATCCATTGCATATCTGGATAGGGAAAAGAATAATTAGTTTTATTTAGTATCTGACTTAAAGTTGAATCCCTTTGCCAAACTACAATAGGTTTTTCAACTCCATTCGAAACTTTTTCAATGGTTACAAATTTAAAATCCACATGAAGAATAGGGGCATTGTACAAACAAATTAGTAGTCGAGGCTCACCCACATGCTCCCCAGTAAATCCTGATAAAAGATGACCAAACCCACTTGCAATTTGCAACCTATTCTTCATTATTGCGTCTTGGAAAGTTGAGTCATAAACAAGAATCAAATCTATATCACTAAACTGATCCATAGTATTGGTTATTATTGAACCACCTGCAAGTATACCTATAAAACGTTCATCTTCTTGTATTTTCTTTTTTACTTTTTGGATAAAATCTTCATGCTGTTTTAACATGCTAATCACTCCTATAAATTGACTTACTAAAAGTAGGTATTACGACAGAACAACATAATAGATATACAAATTCCAATAGTAATTATTTCATTCTAAATAGGAAAGAATATGCTTTCTTATTAAGTTAAACTGTCTCTATAGTTAAAGGGGAAATTCCTGTAAAAAAAGGATTTTAATCAAACTTCCTTATAAATTATCAATCTTTATTTTAAATAATCGAACTTTGTATTAAATGATCAATCTTTTTTATAAAACTACAGCCTCCAAAAAAAAATAACACCTACAAACATTTGTAGGTGTTATTTTGATCTATTTAGGATTGTAAAATTTCTCGTATTTCTTCTATACTTAACTTCGTGAACTTTGCAATGTCCTCTACTGACATTCCATTTTTATGCATACCACTAACTAATTGAATACGTTCAGCAAGCTTTCCTTCTTCTCTTCCTTTTTTTATCCCTTGTTGTTCTGCATGAGCAAACTTTGCAGCCTCATCCATTAATGCTTTTTCCCTTGCTTCATAGGCTTGACGGAAAGAAGAATCTTGACTCATACGTTCCCACTTATTCATTGCCTTTTGTAAAATTGGATCTTGGTTCATCGCAATATCCTCCAATGTTTGGGTTAAGTGTTCATCTTCATTCGCTGGAAGTAATAATAACCAACGAACAAACGAATCTTCCCAGGGATTTACTTGTTCATTACGCCATTGTTGCATTAACTTCGGAATTTCAATAATATGCACTTCTATATCATCACTCAATACCTTTTGTTGTTGCTGATTCCACAAGATTCCTGTTGTATGAAACGCTTCATATTCTGGAAACATCACAAAGTTTAACAAATTGATGGTAATTGTTTTATGAAGTGAGCTATATGGCATTCCTTTTTTTAATTGAGAAGTGTATAACCTTCCCCAATAATACAAGCTTCGTTTGATCATATCGTGATTGTTATTCAGCTGTATTTCTACATTTATCTTTGTCCCCGTATCTAATGTCGCTGAGATATCTAAAATCGATAATTTATCTTCTTCATGTTCTCGATGCAAATGTGGATCTTCTAACTGCAAGGATATAATGGGTGATTCTAAAGAATCATGTAACATAGCATTTAAAAAGGCAACCAGAATATCCTCGTTCCCACTTGTACCAAATAATTGTTTAAATGCAAAATCAATACGTAAATTCACTAATTGTTGATTGGACATGGGCTTCCTCCCCCTGCCTTATACTATTTCTTTCCCTTATTGTACATAAAATGAAAGTAAACATGCAAACAGGATTTTATATCTAATAAAAAACAAATCATTATATCTATTTTCATGATAACATTAAAAATAAGGTGATTAATATAATGGAGGACTACAACATGAAAAAAACAAAAAAAATCTTAAATAATCCATTTGTGAAATATCCATTAACTATAATTTCAGCTATTGCAATAATAAATGTAAGATATGATTTAGGATCATTTTTAATAAGATTAAAATATATTTAAGTAATAATAGAGCATTTATGGTTCTGGTGCAAACACTCCAAAACGCTTGTAAGTAACCTCCTAAACTTGGACATACTGATACTAGTATTCTAAAAAGGATGTGATTGGTATGGAAGAGCAAAATCTATTCAAGTGGAAACATTATCAACCGGATATTATTTTATTAACCGTGAGATGGTACCTACGGTACAACCTCAGTTTTCGTGATTTAGTCGAAATGATGGAAGAACGCGGGCTATCCCTTACCCATACAACTATCATGCGATGGGTTCATCAATATGGTCCCGAATTAGATAAGCGAGTACGACGTCATCTGAAGTCAACCAATGATTCTTGGCGAGTCGATGAGACGTATGTGAAAGTCAAAGGTCAATGGATGTACCTATATCGTGCTGTTGATTCAAAAGGAAATACAATTGATTTTCATTTAAGCAAAACAAGAGATCATAAGGCTGCAAAGCGTTTTTTCAAGAAAGCTTTGCGGTCTTTTCATACTTCAAAGCCCCGTGTGATTACAGTAGACAAAAACCCAGCCTATCCTATAGCGATTGAAGAGTTGAAGAAAGAGAAAAAGATGCCTGTAGGCATCCAAATAAGGCAGGTAAAATACTTGAATAACATTGTAGAGCAAGATCATCGTTTTATTAAAAAGAGAGTTCGTTCAATGTTAGGATTGAAGTCTTTTCGTACAGCTACATCTATTCTTTCAGGAATAGAAGCGATGCATATCATTAAAAAAGGCCAACTTATTTTACGGGACAAGTCTGTCCAAAATGAAATGAAGTTTATTCATCAACTATTCGGAATGGCTGCATAAAAATAGATTCCATTAGGAATCTATTTACCTCTTTCAAATAAATGCAATCTTTGCACCAGAACCATTTTTATTCAGTTTTTAATAAGGAAATTACTCCAATCACGGTAAAAAAGCAACTTAGAAAGATACTAAGTATTATAAGATAAGAATTGTTTCCCTCTATTGTACTCAATGGATAATGCCACATACCTAAAAAAGAAGCTTGATAATAAGAAATCAAGCTGAAGAAAAATCCAGCTATTCCTATACTTAAAGAAGCAGCAATTGATTTAAACTTTATTCCTATTAATACTTGAAATGAAATTACAGGCATACTGCAAACCCATGAGATTAAACATGAACTTATAATACTATTCCAAGGTAATGGAGTTTCTTGGAACAGTATTATATTTATAAAAATTGAACAAATACTTAGTACGATACATCCTGTTAATATAAGAAGTTTAATAAACAATAGATGATTTATATAGAAGCTAACTCGAGAAATAGGTTGTATCATTATTATTTTCCACATGTTATTAGAATAAAAAACGTTTGAAGATAGAGAAGTTAAAATGGTTAGACCTAACGGTAAAAACATGTATAACCATCCAAAGTCAGGTAACAAGTGAAAGCTTTCTTTCTGTTGTTCAAAAAATAAAATAAATAAAGTGAGTAAAGAATATATAATAGGAATAACTATAGCTAAATAAATGACAGAAGTACGTTTTGCTTTAATTAGCTCTGCATGTAACAATCTTATTGAAAGCATCAGTAATTTAAGTCCCTTCTTTAGTTAATATTTTTCAACTTACTAAAGTATGATGTTTCTAGTGTTTGCTGTCGAATATTTATACCTTTTAAAGATACTCTGTTAGATAACATTAAATTTGTAATTATGGGTATATCGGATTCTGATCCCCGTACCTCTATCAGATGCTTGTTAATTGACACTTGATAAGACATGGATTTTAAAAGGTGAATACACTCTCCTGTGTCATCAGAATGTATAGAAATAATTGTAGAGTTATTCCTCATTAGTTCGTTCATTGTTCCTTGAAAACGCAAATTACCTGATTCTATAATAGCAATATGTGTTGCAATTTGCTCTATCTCTGAAAGTTGGTGACTAGAAATAAAAACTGTATGACCAGTATTTTGTAATCGTTGAATTAAATTTCTTATTTCTAAAATGCCATTAGGATCTAAACCGTTAGTTGGTTCATCTAACACAAGTAGAGAAGGGGAGTCTAAAAGTGCAGTAGCAATACCAAGTCTTTGTTTCATTCCTAAAGAATAATGTTTAACTTTACTTTTACCTACGTCTTTTAATCCCACAGATTTCAAAGATTTGTCTATTTGCTTATATGAAATTCCTCTTAATTTACAAATATACTTTAAATTTTCCACACCATTCAAATGTTCAAAAGCACTAGGAGTGTCGATAAATGCTCCTATCTTACCTAATAAAGGTATCTTATTTTTTTGTATGGATTCTCCAAATAATTTAATTTCCCCACTGCTAGGAGTAGAAAGACCTAATAACATCTTTATGAGAGTAGTTTTTCCTGCACCATTTGGACCTAGTAATCCAAAAATACTTCCTTGGGGAACTTGAAGATTTATTTGATCAATAATAATTTTTTTATCATACTTTTTTGATAAATTATATGTTTCTATAACATTCTTAGTCACCATTTTTTATTACTCCTTTTAATAAAAGATAGGTTGTTACCATTCTCTTTTCCGAAAAGAAAGTGAGCCACCTAATATATAAATGGTTGAAGTTATAGCAACAATTATATAAAGGCTAAATAAATCTACTCTAGGAGAAAATTGTGTGCCCTGTGGCATCATAGTATAAAAAGGTATTGTAGAAGGAAACCAGCTACCTAAGTTAGAGTGCATTCCTGTTAATAATAAATTAGGAATTATCAATCCAAGTACAATTACTAAGGAGGCACCAAAGTTTCTAATATATATAGAAATCCAGGATTGTAATGCCAACAAAGGAATAATAGCTATAATACCCCCAACTAAACTTTTAAATATGGAAAATAACGGTAACGATCCTTCTACTCCTAAAATTTGACCAACAATAAAATAACTTAGAAAGAAGAACAATTGAGTAATCACTAAAAATAAAAAAATCCATATTATTTTCGATAAATAAATATAATGTTTAGGTATAGTTGCGGTCAAAATATTTTTCCAACTATTATTATTATGTTCATAACGATATAACAAGGTCGTGAACAAACCAGCTAACAAAGGAAAGAAAAACATCGAATGGAAATTGGCTGCATAAGTATAATAACTATTCCAATTTAATGAAAAGTCTTGACCCAAGGCAATAAAAGAAATAAAGCTATTCATTAATGTTTCACAAATGATTAATAGAAAGAAAAAATACCATTGAATTTTTATTTTTTCTGAATTTAGGCTGCGTTTAAACATTTATTGACTCCCTTTTTCTTAATGAGCTTCTTGTTTAGAAAACTTTACTGCTCCTAAAATGAAAATTAATACTCCCAACAATAATCCTTTCCAAACCCAATTTATAGAATAGGGTAATAATGGAGTGGATAATGGAGGATATGACCAAGGTAAGAAATTAAGCATAACTGAAGAAGAACGTGCTAAGAATAAACTTAAAACTGCTCCAATTACCCCAATTAAAATAGGTATGGCTTGATTTTTAATGCTTAGCGACAACCATAATTGAATAGCAATAGTAGGTAGAGAAGCTAAAAACGAAAAAGCTATTTGTTTCAAGAGTAAAGTCCAAATTATTTGATCAAAGCCTGCAAAGGCTGACCAGATTAAAATAGAACCTAACAGTATTAAAAGGCTTGTAATAGCTAATAAAGAAATTACTAATATGGTTTTGCTAAAAAAAATCTGGATTTTAGAAATTGGAAGTGAAAATATTTTTTTCCAGCTATTAGAATCGTGCTCATTTCCTGCAATAATTGACGATAAAAGAGTGGCTATAACCATCAGAGTAAAATGGAGAAATAAATTTAAAATGGCAACTATGAAAATGCCTTTTGATTCACTTACTTTATCGCTCCAAAAATACGATTGAACAGATACTACTATACTTAAGCCCATACTTCCAATTAAAATAGTACCTAATACAGGTATCTTCTTTAATTTTAGCCAATCTGCTAATAAAAGGTGAGATATCATAAACTTTGCCCCTTTCCGGTTAAGTTTAGAAAGATATCTTCTAATGATCTTTTTTGCTCGTTAACTTTATAAATAAGATTCTTCTCCAATACCAAAGATTCAACAATTTTGGCGATATCTTTACGGCTAATGGAGTTTACAAGAAGGCCATTAGATTTGTTATCTACTTCCCAGCCTTGATTTTTTAATTGTGCATAAGCTAATTCAGGGTTACCGACTTCAAGATAAAGTTGAGATTTATTTTTATCTTGTAAAACTTCTAATTTATTCTGAAAAACTAAATTGCCTTCATTTATAATCCCAACATGTGTAGCCATGGCGTTAATTTCACTTAGTAAATGACTAGAAACCATCACTGTAATACCAAACCGCTTAGGCATTTCAATAATTAATTCTCTTATTTCCTGTATTCCTGAAGGATCTAGACCATTAGTTGGTTCATCTAATATTAGCAACTGTGGTTCACCTATTAATGCAGAGGCAATACCTAATCGCTGTTTCATACCCAGGGAATAATGTTTGACAGGTTTCTGTGCTTCCTTAGTTAAGCGTACTAATTTCAGCACTTCATCAATTCTGCTTTTTTTTATGTCTAACATAGTAGCTATTACTTCAAGATTTTTGTATCCACTTAAGTGTCCATAGTATGAAGGAGATTCAACTAGAGATCCAACTTTAGATAAAATAGAGGATCTATTCTTTAATAAATCGCTATTAAAAATTTCTATTTTGCCATTAGAAGGTTTAATTAAACCCAGTAGCATCTTAATAGTGGTTGTTTTACCTGCTCCATTAGGTCCTAAAAATCCGTATATACTTCCTTCAGGTACCTCTAAGTTTAAGTTGTTAACTGAATTTATTTTTCCATGCTTTTTTGTTAAGTTTCTTGTTTTAATTACATATTCATTCATTAATTTTTCACCTCGCTTATATTCTACTAAACTTAAGTAAACATAAGGTAAACACAAAACGAACAGGATACTAATAATTAATTATTGGTATCCTGTTTATTTTGTGTCTGAACAAGAATATATTTATGTTAATAGGGTAGCGCCAATATAAGCCTAATTCAGCAGACTAGACTGTGCGGTTTTTCCGTTACCATCATATTGGGGAAGAATATAAAGATATAGCAAGAAAAATAAGCTAACAAGTTTAAGGAAAACGATATAAAGTATGCTGTTCTACCATTTAACTGAGTTTTACGGATGCTAAAGAGCTACATAGCTATCGATACGCTCGTTTCCGAGGAATAAATTCTGTCCAAATACAGACTTACCTCACCATAATATGAAAAAAATAGTCCTCAACCTGACCTTTTTTTGTCAGGTTGAGGACTATTTTTCTTATTTCTATCATTTTTTCGTGTTTTTCACTCATTGAAAATTCAATTTTCAATGAGTGTTGGAAACTCTAAAAAATTCCCAAATACTCTGAGGATACTAATAATCAATTATTAGTATCCTGTAAACTAATTTTGATTAATGTACCTTCATTAATTTTACTTTTGACGCTAATTTTACCTTGCTGAGAAACGATGAAAGATTGAGCAATACTCATTCCTAAACCACTGCTATGGGAACGATTGAATTTAGAATTTCTATAATACTTTTCAAATAAATGTTCTAAAGTATCTTCATCCATCCCGATTCCATTATCTTTTATGTATATATTAAGGTGCTCATTGTAAGAAATACGAATTGATATGTTTGTCCCTGGAGGATTATGAACGAGTGCATTTAGTATAAGGTTAGATAATGCTCTATTCATAAGTTTCTTGTCTATTTTCATATGTAAAGAATAAATGTTTGTTTCAAAGCTTAGATTATAACCTTCTGCAAGGGGGCTGTTGGCCATATCAATTACAATATTTTCAATGAAATCTATGATATCAACATCCTTTAATGAAACAATTAAATCTCCATTCTCAGATTGAAATAAAAGATTCATATCATCAATAAGTGATTCTATATGGAGAGATTTTTCATAAATTATTTTTAATGAATTCGACTTTTCTTCCTCTGACCATTTGTAATCAGATGATAATAATAAACTAGAATAAGCTTTAAGATAGGAAAGTGGGGTCTTTAAATCATGAGATACACCGGATAACCATTCTTTTTTAGATTGATCTAATTGCTGTTGCAACTTTTGGTTCTGCTCTAAAGTATGGGCTAGTTTTTCCACATGACTTTCCAACTCTTCAAAGTATGGAGTTGTCTTTCTCAACCATTTAGGCATGACTTTTTTTAAGTAAGGCATATAAGTTTTTTTGTAGGGTCTTTCTAGATTCCCTTGAGATAGACCCTTAATCCAGGAAATTAAGTAAAACATAGGCTGTATTACATACCAACTATATAAACCTGCAAATATGACGAATGCAATACCAAATATTATAGCAGCATAAATATGAAAATAAGGCGTCGATATAACAAAGTTAGTTAGTAGTTGAGCTAATATAATATAGATAAATAGCATAAAGAATGCTAATAAACCAAGGACCCTAGTGAAGTGAAAAATAAAACGAAAAAGTATTTTCAATTCTGTTGCTCCTCATTTTTTAATATTAATTTATAACCCAATCCCCGCACATTTACTAAGATAGAGGGCTTTTTAGGATCTGCTTCTATCTTCTTTCTCAATCTAGAAATATGAATCACCACTGTTTTTTCATCACCAATGTAAAAATCCCCCCAAACTTGTTGATATAATTGTCGAACGCTAAATATACGATTAGGATGGTTACATAAAAAAATTAGGAGCTCAAATTCTTTAGCAGGACATTCAATATGGGTTTTACCAACAAGAATTTGACCGGATTCTTCCAATACTTGAACATTATTGTTTAGGTTAAATCTTTTTTCTTCAGAGTTTTTTGGTTTATTTGCTATAAACTCTTGTCTTCTTAAGTTTGCTTTTACTCGTGCAATTACTTCTAAAGAATTAAAAGGCTTTGTTATGTAATCGTCGCCTCCAATAGTTAATCCCATAATCTTATCCATGTCAGTTCCTTTAGCAGTTAGAAATATAATAGGTGCATTTATTAGAGTTCTCATTTGTCTACATACTTCTAAACCGTCTATATCAGGTAGCATAATGTCTAAAATAATAAGATCGAAAGAGTGCTCTTTAATTTTATTTAGAGCTTTTACCCCAGTTGTAGCTGTATGTATATTTTGAAAACCATCCTTTCTTAGTGCTAACTCTAGTACATCTAATAGACCTTTTTCATCGTCAACTAATAGTAAGGAATAATTCATAATGCCCCTTCTTTCCTAAAAATAATAATATATCCTACTGATATTATATCGAACAAACAAAAAAAGCACTTATTTTTTAATAAGTACCTTAATACAGATTTCTATTCAATTTAATTAGTTAAGTAAATATAAGTTTTTATTTACTTCGTGTTTACTTTCATTTGGCATAATAACGTGTAGGAACATAGTTAAAGTTAATTGTTAGCTATAGAAAGTGGTGTATATTGAAAAATTTATCTTTTATAAACATACACGCAGCTTTATACACAAACGAATTTTACCTTATTTAGTATATGAGGTAAAAGAACAAGCTCTTTTTTGGCCGAAAAAGAGCTTGTTCTTAAGATTATTAATCTTTTAATTAACTACACTTTAAAGAGCACCAATTTTCTGTAATTCGGCAAAGTGTTTGACAAGTACCTGGAGTACAAATAATTCCACTACGTGGTTCTACTCCACCTTGTTCTTCTAAGTTTGAGCTAACTTGAACATCTAAATCGAATAATTTGTTATTTTCCATTTTAAATTCTCCATTCTCGACTGTGATTATTTTTTGAAATGCACCTCACAAAAAAATATACATAAAAAATTTGAGTTTGTATATAGTTTTTTTACAAAAAAAAGAAAAAATATAAAAAACTTGAAAAAATGTAAATGTATGGTATATTTATTAATTTATTCTATTTTTATGTTATGTTAGTAAAATTTAAATTTTATTTCGTTCTAGAGAAAAATATCTACATAAAGAAAACAAAAACACTTCAAAGGTTATATATACAAAGAAAACAAAAAACACTTCAAAGGCTATTATTCTATTCGAAAAATTTTTGAGTTATTTTGGTATAATTGATAAATAATGTATCAATTTACAAGAAATACTATACATTCATTTGCATAAGTGTTTATAATGAGAAGGGTTTTTGTTTATTTTGATAATTAGATAAAACTAATTACAAGTAGGAGGAGTGAGATAGATGATCACTAAGGAAGATGATTTAAAAAATACGAGTTTAACTACAAAATCATCAATTTTTTGTGCATTAGATTTTTTTATGATTAGAACGCCTCTATTGCCTATTGAAGTTTATAAAGAATGTTTTGATTTAGTAGGAAAGCAAGATATAGAGCAATATGAAATGGGAATAGAAAATTTACAAGAACTTTCAAGTAATCCAGTTATTCGAGAAACAATAGCTGTAGCAAGTAACGCTTTACATAGTTCATTAGACAATATTAATTTGAGCACTAATAACAAAAAGAAAAGACAAACGATTGACTCATTTTCACGTTATTTAAATAGAATGACTACAAGGCCAACTCCTTATGGTATTTTTTCAGGTGTATCACATGGTAAGTTTCATAACTTAGGGAACATATCCTTAGAAGGGGTTAATCAGTTTAAAAAACGTGCTAGAGCAGACATGGAATGGTTATTAAAATTGGTTGAGGTTTTAGAAAAGTCAGAAGAAATAATGGATGATCTTTATATAACGACAAATACTTCAGCTTACAAAAATGGAAATCGTTTAAAAATACCTTATCACACAGGTTATGGTCAACAGTTAACCCAAGAAAACGCTTTCGTTATCAATTATCATTCGATTAGTTATACTCCTGTGGTAAAACAAGTACTTGAAATTGCTAAAGAAAGATTAGTATTTAAAGATTTAATTAAAGAAGTAAGTAACTTATATCCTGATACTAGCAAAGCTATAATATACAAATTTGTAAAACAGTTATTGAACGAAGAATTTTTAATAAGTGAGCTTCGCCCACCGTTCATGTGTACGAATCCTTTTAATCATGTTCTAAACATACTTTTAAGGGTGGATAAGAATTCCAATTTTACAACTGAATTAGTTGAGATTAAAGAATACATAGAGCAATATAACGCGTTATCTATTGGTACGGGTGAAAACTTATTAAAGTTAATAAATCATAAAATGAACAGTATTGTTCAAGTTAAGAACCCATTACAAGTCGATTTAGTAATTAAAGAAAAAAACAATACTTTAACATATGAGATTAAAGAAAATGTTGAAAAAGCAGCAGAATTACTTTGGAATCTATCTCCTCCGGTTATCGGATTTAGTCATTTGAGTCAATATCGAAATGAATTTTTAGAAAAATATGGACCGTACAGAGAGGTTCATATACTTGATTTGCTAGATGAAGATATTGGATTAGGAGCACCTGCGACTTATAAATATCCTAAGAGCCCTTATAGTTACAATGAGCCAATTTCAGATTTTCAAAAAAATCGGGAAAAATTTTTAAATAAATGGATTATGGAAGCGGTTAATAAAGGGGAAATGGAAATTGAGATTGATCATAATAGGCTAAAAGATATTGAAGATAATGAAGTAGATGATGAAAAGGCTCCTCTTTCCATGGAATTATACTTCTCTATTCTTTCCAGAAGTAAAGATGCGCTAAATAAAGGCGATTATAAAATGATATTAAGCCCTAATCCTGGATCTGAAGGCGCTGGAAAGACATTTGGGAGATTTATTGATCTCTTTGATACTGAAGTAACTGAAAAAATGAATTCTATTCATAATTTGGAACAAGAAATTGAAGAAGACGCAATTTTTGCTGAAATAGTGTATTTGCCTCCAGCTGGTAGAAATTCTAATGTTGCGTTAACCGAGAATATTCGTCCCTATGAGATAGTTATTGGAACAAATTCATCTAAGGGGGCAAATCATACAATACCTTTGTCTGATATAGTAGTCGGCGCTACTTTTGATAGCTTTTATTTAAAATCTAAATCCTTAAATAAAAAAATTATCCCGACAAATAATCATATGCTTAACTACCTTACTGCACCAAATGTTTGTCGTTTCTTAGCTGAGATAGGATTAGAGGGAAGAAAGAGATGGATGTCTTTTGATTGGGGAAATTTAGGGGATTTACCTGTACTACCGAGAATTAAATCAGGAAATATAATAATCTCTCCTGCTGAATGGAAAATTAATCAGGATACATTTGATAAACAGGACATTAATGAAACTCATAAATGGAATAATTTAATAAACATATGGAGAGATAAATGGAAAGTCTCTAAGTATGTTTTTCTTACAGTTGGAGATAATAGATTGCTGCTAGATTTAGATAATCCTCTTCATTTGGAAATTATCAGGAAAGATTATACGAAACTGACTAGTGGTCAAAGCCTTCGTTTGATAGAAGTAGATGATGATATTTTGGACAGCTGGGTAACTAGTGAACAGGGGACATATCTTGTTGAATGTGTTTTTCCGTTAGTAAAAAAGCATAATGAACGCTTATCTAATGTGATAGATGCTCCTAGAGAAGATATAAATAAAACCATTATTGGGGATGAAAGATTAAAATTCCCAGGGAGTGAATGGCTCTATGTGAAATTGTATGGAATGGGTCAACGGCAAGAAGAGTTTATTAGTAAATCCCTGAAGGAATTTGTTCATTCTGCTCAGAAAGAAGGATGGTTGGATTCATGGTTTTTTATAAGGTATGCAGATCCTAAGCATCATTTAAGAATTCGATTCAAGGGTGACCCTCATCTTATACAAACAAAAGGTTTAATTGCTTTTTATAAATGGTCGCAACAATTAAGAGAAGAAGGCATGTTATCTAACCTAACCATTGATACTTATGACCCTGAGATTGAAAGGTATGGAGGAGATAAGTTAATTTTAGAAGCTGAAAATCTCTTTTTTGCAGATAGTTCCTTAATTTCGAATTTAATCGAATTAAAACGTTGGAAAAAAATTGATTTAGATGAAGAAGTATTGGGAGTTATTAATGTTATAAGTATATTTGAAGGCCTAGGGTTCACTTTTGAGAAAACATTAAACTGGCTAAACGACAGCTTAAATTATAAGGAATATCTAGTAGAATTTCGAGAAAAAAGGAGTATTCTCCTTAAAGTAGCTAATTCACATGAAGAATGGAAAAGTTTAAGAGAAGAACCTAATGGTTTAACAATTTATAATTTATTTTTAAAAAGAAACTATTATCTTGAGAAATATTCGAGAGAAATCGAAGAGGAAAAAAGTAAAGGGAAGTTAACGAATGATTATGATGACATAGTGGGAAGTGTAATTCATATGAGCCTGAACCGTCTAATTGGTGTAAATAGAGAAAAAGAAAAGAAAATTATGGCTTTAGCAAGGCACACACTCCATAACTTAAGATATCTAAGGAGAAAACAATAAATGAGCAAAGTAGATAAGGAATCATTAGAAACCTTAAGCATCTTAAATGTCTGGCGTTCTTTTCGTTTTTGGCCTCAAGTATTTGGCCTACTTTGGGGGACGCAAAAATTTTATTTACTCATTATATTAATCACTACTGGCTTACAGGGAATTACTCCAGCAATAATTCTTATATGTACCCAAAATATAGTGAATAGTGTAATAAAGGCTCAAGCAACCAATAGTTTTGACGATGTAATATTCTACTTTTTGTTGTTAATAAGTATAGGTTTTATGAATGAAGTTATCTCGTTGATAAAAAATTACTTCCATAAATTGTTTGAAAGCCTATTATCTAACAGAGTGAATATTTTAATTATGGAAAAGACCATTAACTTATCTCTGACGGAATTTGAAAATGCTGATGTTCAGGATCAGCTAAAAAGATCCCAAAGCGAAGCTAATTATAGACCTTATCAAATTTTCATGGAAATACTCTCAATAATTAGTGGCGTTATTATGCTTTTTTCAACAGCATCTATTCTCCTTTCTTGGAGATGGACAACAACTATATTATTAATTGTTGTTCCGATTACATCGTTTATTTCATTATTACGTATTGGAAAACAAGAATACCAATTACAGTATAATAGAGCGCCTAAATATAGACAGTCTTGGTATTTAACATTTCTTGTTACTAAAGATAGTAGCTTTAAAGAAATTAAAATTTATAAATTAGGTCAATATCTTTTAACAAGATATAGAGAACTATTTAATTTGTTCTATCAAGAAAATAAATCTCTTGTTAGACGTAGAACTAACATTTCTTTTTTCTTTAAATTATTGAATCAAGTAGTAGTAGCGTATGTTATATTTTTAATCTTGCATGATACGTATACAAAACAAATCAATATAGGTCAACTAGTGGGTATGATACAGGCTGTTATGATGACACAGGCAAATGCTCAAGGTGCAGTACAATATATCTTGTCATTTTGTCAAAATAACTTATATATGCAACAGTTATTTACTTTTCTAAGTCTCGATTCCAGCGATAAATTGGCAAGAAGCTTACACAGTAAAGAAATAATAGAAAACAACTCCTTGGATAGTATAGAACAAATAAGGCTAAGAAATTTAAGTTTCTGTTACCCAAACAGTAAGAAGCTAGCTCTAGATACAATTGACTTAGAACTTAATAGGGGAGAAACTGTAGCTATTGTCGGTAAAAATGGCTCTGGTAAGTCAACGCTAGTTAAATTAATGGCTCAGCTTTATCAAGATTATCAGGGAGATATTCTAATTAATGGGAAATCAATAGTATCTTATCCAGAAGATCAGTTTTTACAAAAAATAGGGGTCGTATTTCAAGATTTTGTTCATTACGAAATGTCTGTTAGAGAAAACATTGGATTTGGAAATCTTATGAATGTGAACAATTCAGATGAGGTTTTAAAGGCAGCTGAGAGAGCAGGTATAAAAGATTTAGTAAACCAATTACCATCTAAACTAGATACACAACTTGGTAAGTTATTCAAAGATGGACATCAACTGTCGGGAGGGCAATGGCAAAGAGTTGCTGTGGCTAGGGCTTTTATGAGAAACGCAGATGTATATATTCTGGATGAGCCTAGTTCTTTTTTAGATCCTGAAGCTGAAATAGAAGTGTTTGATAAATTCAGAAAACTAGTCGAAAATAAAATAGGAATTTTCATATCCCATCGTTTTTCCTCTGTATCTTTTGCAGATAAAATTATCGTAATGGATAATGGAAGAATTGTAGAATCAGGTACTCATCATGAATTGATGAAATTAGATGGACAATATGCGAAGTTATATAGACTTCAGATGTCAAATTTCGCTAAAGAAGAAAATTTAGTATCTAATCATTAAAAGGAGCAAATAAATGAAAAAAACAACTCTTAAGAATAATTGGAAGCCTATTGAAGATGAGAATTTATCATATAAGATTTCTACATTAACTTTAGCATTATCTAGATTATTACAAGATCCTAAAAAATCAAAAGAACATGGATTAGATAAAAAAAATATTGTTAGAGTAGAAAATCATGAGTTATTGCCTTGGCAAGATCTAAGCCTCTCACATGGCTATCCTGGAATTTGCTTATTAATGGGTGAGCTAGATAGAAGTTTTCCAGAAATGAACTGGGATATTACAGGCCACGAATATATGAAGGCTATTCAAAAATCGCTTAATGAAGACACAATCACAAGTCTTTCGCTATGGGGAGGAATATCTGGCATTATAATGGGGGCAAATGGGTTATCTAAAGGTGGCACCAGATATCAAAATATGATAAATACCTTGCATACCTTTTTCCTAAATAATTATTCGAATCTGTTAGAGGAATCATTTGCTCAAATTAATGATGGGGTATCAATGAAAAATTATGATGCCATTCAAGGGTGGAGTGGTATTGGAAGGTATCTGTTAGAGTTTCAAGAGAATCCTAAGATAAAACAAGCATTGTTAGAAGTTTTAGAATATCTAGTTAAAGTTAGTGAGCATAAGTATATAAATGGACAATATGTTCCTGGATGGTATATACCTGTGGATAAGCTATTATTAGATTCTGATAAATTTAGTTACCCTCAAGGAAATTTTAATTGTGGATTATCACATGGTATACCTGGAGTTTTAGCATTACTTTCTTTAACCCAAAAAAAGGGGATTGAAGTTCCTGGTCAAGTACAAGCTATAGAAAATATTGCTAAATGGTTATTAAAGTGGACTGCATATGATGAGTATGGAGTTTATTGGCCAAATTGTATTAGTTGGGAAGAACATGTAAATGGAGTATTAAAAGGTAAATCGACACATAGAGATGGATGGTGTTACGGGTCACCGGGTGTTGCTCGCTCTTTATGGTTAGCAGCAGATGCTTTAGGTAAAGACCATTGGAAAGAAAAAGCTATAGAATCTTATATAGCAACTTTTAAAAGACCATCTAGTACAAGATTGCTTGACTCTCCTACGTTCTGTCATGGTATTGCAGGTCTCTTATACATGACACAATGTATGTGGGTAGATACAGGAGTTAAAGAATTAAAAAAGTTAAGAGATGAACTTGTGGAAGAGGTAATTTCCTTATATGATTCAACCGCTCCCCTAGGATACTACGATTGTATACATGAAAATAACCAAATACGCTATGTAACAAAAGTAGGTCTATTAGAAGGCACGACTGGAATTGTCTTATCTCTACTTAGTACAATTCAAACAGAGAGACCAGATTGGGACTCGGTGTTTTTATTAAATTAAAACAATTAATATAATTAACATCAAATTAAAATATGAATTTATTTGCATTGTGGCTATAAGAAGCTGGTCATCTACAAACAGTAGGTAATCAGCTTCTTTTTATTGTGAAATAGACTTTTTCAGTTGTATTTTTGAAATAAAGGTTGTATTTTAATCAAACTTTTTTCAAAACGGTTAAACTTTGTTTTAAACGGTACGACTTTGTTATAAACAGTTAAACTTTATTTCAAATCAATATCTACATTTATACAAAAATATTATTTAACGAAAGAGAAATGAGAGATTTAATGGGATCTCTCATTCCCTTTTCAGCATTTTTAAAAATGTATTCACAAAAACGGCTTCTTATTTTCGCTTACACAATGAAATAGCAGCTTACAGAATACAATTGTATTAGAAATGATAAAGTCTTTAAATACAAAGGGATAACAGGCTTACATGTAATTGGCGTAGCACCAACAAAACACGAATTCCGTACGCTAAGAGATAAATCAACTTTTATAAGTGATACTTTTTTGAGTCATAGATGATACCTCATGAGAAGAGTCTATAGTGCTATGTAAATTAAGATGAATTTCTGCGTAACACTATAGACTTTAAATAGAATTATTTAACCTTTTGGATTTCTAACTATAATACTGCACCTTAACACTTACCAATTTTAATAAACCTGGTAAAAAAAAAGAAAGCCCCTAATACATAATCTATTCTTCTTCAATATATGGATCACCATTAAAAATTAACCATCTTTTTTCAATAGAACCCCCCTCAAAAATTCATTAATTCATAACATTGTTTTCTCCCATATCATGAATGAATGAATTAATAAATATCTATTATTCTTTCTTTTCTTGCTCCTCTAACTCTTCAAATTGCAAGTTTATGGGTTCTATAGGTAAACATTCACAATCATTTGTTTTCAAATTTACTAAAGGCATCTTTTTATCTAGTTCTTCCAACTGTAAATGAGTAACCCATATACAACCTTCTCCAAACAATAAAATACCAGTGGCAATCTCAACCGCGTTTTCTTCTACATCCAATATGATAGAATGAGGCTTCCAATTTTCCGTATGTTTTATTGGACGATTTTTCATATTATCCATAGCAAGCAGTTCTGCATTCCCCCCCGTAATCCCCATCCATAATCCAGCCCGCTCCTTTACATCTTCTGTTTTTATAACAGCAGTTAAACGTAATCGTTTTCCACGATATCGATCAGCATTGATTGTGCACATTAAAGTTCCAAATTCCTTATGAGTAACATTTTCTTTAGATTTGAGATAAATTGATGTTTCTCCTTGAAAAATGTGATAATCCACTCCATTTTCATATTTTTCTGGGCAACTACCAGTTAATAATCCATCTTTTATAAGATCTTTTTGCATACCTTCCTCTTCCCTTCTGTTTATAAATTTTTTATCTAGTTTCTTCTCGACACTATAAATTACTTTTTTGAAAAATTTAGTTTTAATCATTATTTCTATTTTTTAAATCTATCATATATAACTTATTCGTTTTTGATTTAAATTGCGGTTCTATTGCAAAGTGTTTAAAACTAAGCTAAACTTTTGCAAAACAGAGTGAGGGGAATCATAAATGAGATATTTTAAAGGGAAGCAATTCAAAAAAGATATTATTTTGGTAGCCGTTGGCTACTATTGTCGTTTTTCTTTAAGTTATCGCGATGTCTCTGAAATTTTGAAAGAATGTGGTGTTTTAGTTCATCCAACAACTATTATGCGCTGGGTGGTTCTGTTGCAAAGTTTGAAAAAAGCATAAACTATAAAATATTAATATTTTTCTCCCCCAATTTTCATTTCCCTATTAAAGATACAATCGAACTACTCACCACCTAACAATTCTGTGTTTTTTTGAAGTGGGAGTGTTCTTTCCTATTTTGAATAAACAAGATGCATTTTTCAATACTTTCACTAAAACTGCAACTATTTGTAACGTGTACAATTTTACGCATCACCGCTTCAAAAGGTACACCTTTTGATGTAGATACATATCTATGAAAAACATCGCTTCAAAACATTAAAAACTTCATATTTGAAGTACTTCTATAAAATAAATACCTTTTGAAGCGGTTATGAAGCTCGTGAGAAAATACTTCTAGATGAACAAGCTAAAAAAAAATAGCTCATGCACGAGAGGAAGGTATTAAACAAGGGAAAACCCAATTAATTCGTGGTATGCATAAAAATGGAATGCCATTAGAAGTTATTGCAAAATTCACTGGTCTCAGTACAGAAGAAATACGAAAATTACTATAATAATTATATATCATGGCAAAAGATCGTAAGCGAAAACAGGTTTCTTCTATTTGTTCTAGAAGAAGCATTTTTAATTTGTTGTGGATAAAACAGTCTTCTAATGATATTTGCCCTTTTGTAATAGAAATGCTTTTTAGAATGTATTTATTAGCAATCCAGCTCTCATCAATACCATATGAGAAGTGATATGACTCTTCACCTTTTACTTTGCCAAATCGCTTTATTAGAAGCTCTTTAGGTGTTTTTGCAACATCCTTCAAGGAAAATAGTCCCATTCCATGCAACACCTCTTCACTAGCCGTTCCGATTCCCTATAACTTTTTAGAAACATTCTCGAATGTCCACATAGCAATCCTAGAGTTTGAATGTTTAATTTCCACGTCTAGAGCAATTTTTGAAAGAAACAAATCTGGTCCAATTCCAATAGATGCTGTTATGCCAGTTGTGTCATATATTTCTCTTTGGATCCTTTTAGCAATTATCATTGGATCACGTCCGAAAAGACGAGCTGTTTGTTGCATGGCTAGAAAGCACTCATCTACTGAGTAAACGTGTAGATCCTCTAATGCTACATACTTCGTGTAACTTTCTGTGATCTAATCTGAGATTTCAACATATCTTCTCATTGTTACATTTACCACAATTATATTTGGATCTCTTGGTATTTCGTATAATCTGGTTGCTGTAGAAATCCCTAATTTTTTCAGCTCAGGAGTCGCAGCCAACACAATAGACCCGTTTCTATCCATATCCCCAACGACAGCTAATTTTACTTTCAGTGGATCTAAACCCCTCATAACACATGCATAACTGGCAAAAAATCATTTGATTTATCCATTTTGAGTAATCAAACATCGTTTTACCCTCCAAAAACAGAACGTTTATTCTCGTTACAAACCTATTGCCTTGCGTTATATAACCATTTAGAAAATATTTATTTATTATCATTATGGTACGTGAAATTACATACATATATTTCTTCAATATTCGACCACTGAACAATATAGTATCTCTTAATTTATTAAACTCGTTTTCTTTACTCCATGAATTAAGAAAAGCCTAAACCCTTGTGTACCAATGGATTTAAGCTTTTTATTTTGTAAGAATGCACTTTGCAACAAGTTGCCATTAGGATAGTGTATCAGCAACTTGTAGCTATTACTATGAATGCTAGATTCCTCAAAATTATTCCATATTTTTTGATTTTATTTATATTATTCTATGCTTTGTTTCAAATTATAATTCCATATTTATGAACAAAGGTTTAGTTTTATGGAATATTGTACAAGCTATAAGTACGATATTCTTTATTTAGGAGGAATTCCTTATGTTTGGTCTAGGAAAAAAAAGAACTCCATTTGGTGACTATTTAGATCGTAGAGGAATTAAACAACAGTGGTTAGTGCAAAAAACTGGATTAAGTAAATCATTAATAAGTGATTTAGCGAATAAAAAGGATCGTGTTCCCACTTTAACATCCGCAACTAAAATCATTAAAACACTAAGAAAATTTGATAACCGCATTGATTATCATGATTTTTGGGATATCAATATTTAAGATTCCTAGAATATGTGGTCCATCACGAACGTTCTCATAAACACATTTTGTTTTGTAGCATATTGTTCTAATTTGGATTGCCGATAGTCTGATAATGTGAAAAAGTTAATTACCGGAACAATAGCATTCTGTCTTTTATAGATATCTGTTATATGGCCATATAACTGTATTTTATGTTCATTTGCCTTCATATGTTGCATACGATCTATTTCAACAAAATGGGGTACATTATCCTCAAAATACGTGGCGTCAGGAATAATCTCATACCGTTGACCATTGATTGAAAAATCGATAGATCTTTCTGTTTTCCATTCTGGAAATCCAAGCCACATCCAACTCTCGTTTTGCATTAATATGTGCTGTAATTGGCTACTTTTCTTTACTTCTTTTGTAATGCCTAATAAATCCCGTCCCTTTTTATTTAAATAATATACGAGTTCACGAGCCATTTTTGTAATGTGAAAATACGAGGGCATATCCTTTAATACACGATTTGCATTTCGAATGCTCCCTAGACAATGGATAGCTTGTAGTTGCCTCCTAGTTAAAAAATCTAACTTACCCAAAGTGGATAAAATCTCGATTTGTCTCGCTTTCTGTTTGAGTGTTTGATGCCTCATGTTGCTTCACCACCTTATATTGCTTTAGCAACTCCTACATATCTGTATCCTTTAAATAAGGTACCTGGATTTCCTCTGTACGATCTGTTTTAAACAATGCTCTTCCTGGAAGAGAAGGCAAATCCTCTAACCCTGATTCATCCAAAGCAACTTGTGAAGCGACCGTCGTTGGTAATCGAAAGCCTATTTTCGCATCAGCATTTTGTTTGATCTTTCTTGGCAATGTATCAGAGGTTGGATATTGCGTACAAAATATGAGCCGGAATCCTAAACCACCTCCGATTCTTGCGATTTCAGATAACATCTCTTGGCACAAAAATAATACATCACGTTGTTTTTTAGGTAATCCTTGTGTAGGACAAAGATTTGCTCCTTCATCTACTATGATGAAACATCGCTCTTTTATGGATGTATCTATGATATTAGTAAAGTAGGACTTCTTCATTACTTCAATTTGTTTGACCATTTTCTCACGTACTTTAGCCAACATTTCTAACGCCTGTTTCGGATTTTCAGCTACTTCTACAACTTGGGATAGCTCTTTGTAAGGACTAAATTCTAACCCTTCTTTCAGATCGATAATAAAAAAATTAACGTGTTGAGATTGTTGCAAAATTAAACTAGTCATCACATTTTTTAAGAATACT
This sequence comes from Bacillus sp. NPDC094064, assembly GCF_050279585.1. Taxonomy (NCBI): domain Bacteria; kingdom Bacillati; phylum Bacillota; class Bacilli; order Caryophanales; family Bacillaceae; genus Bacillus; species Bacillus sp. NPDC094064. The sequence continues at coordinate 206,111 of NZ_JBNNUI010000008.1, read as the reverse complement.
GTCTTTCCAAAACGAGTCATTCCACTTACACACATATGAGGTGTTTTCTCAAAGTCATGATATACATATTTATCTAACGCTTTCCCCACCATAACGCTCCATGTATGCTCTTTTAATAGATCCTTAGACCAATTCCACATTTCAGGTATTTGTTGGCTAAATACTCGAATATGAAGCTCTCTTTGGTGAAACGATATTTTAACAGGTTTATATAGACCTTCTTCTAATACTTCAGCTAACTTTTGGATAAGTTGACTAGGTACACCAAGTGGTAACTTGTAAACATAATTCATACTTATATCATCTTTCATTTCTTTTATAAAAATGGGGTATTGTAATTCACCTTTATGTTGAACACATATCTTTGCAATTTCAAAAAACGTTGCAATTTTTTTCTTATCACTCATTCCATTACTTTGATAAAAATAAGCTACAGTTATAAAGGTTGCTGGAATTAATAAAAGCGACAACATTCTCTCCATACCTCCTTAAGGTAGTTGAGCCTGTATGGAAGCCTATAAAAAGCTGTTTAAGATGCGCTATTATAATCACTTTCAACTACCAGATGTAATACTAACGTAGAAACACATCTAGTATATCCATTAGAACGTACCAAACACTCCCAATCAACAAGCATTTAAGACCTGCACGTAGCAACCAACCTGGAAGATAAAGCCCTTTCTTCTTCAGCAATTTTACTCCTAAAACTGAAGCTCCGGTCACGCCATATACAATCCCTAGCTCTCCAATGATTGTCATGTTTATCTCATCCTTTCGGTTTGATAGATAAATTCCCCTTACGATCTCTATAAAGTTGATAATCATCCAGTAGCTCATTCCATGACAATGCATGTTCTTCGCCGTATAACTCCTCTTCAATCTTTTGACTTAAATAATAGTAACCTCGGTATTGTTGGTTCAGGTATACTTCGTGACGTAACATATGCTCTTGTATAGCGCATATGTTTTCTTCATTCTTATTAGCTTTGTACATTTGATTCAATGTTCGAGAAGAATATAGATAAGGTGTACTATACAGCATTTGATATTGACTCATATGTCTTCACCATCCATATAGAATTCTAGATACACTAAATACATATGATAATGATACGGATTTTCGAATTTGTCCCTAAAAAAATACGTCATTCCAAAATAGGAATGACGTTCGACAAAAATCTTAAATTCTTTGAAACTGTGCTAATAACAAGAAAACGACCCTTTCTTTACGCCGTCACAAGCAGAAAAAGAATGGTTTTCGTAAAAATAAATGATAATTGATAGCCACCACTTGACGGTAGCAGTTATCAAAAGAGGATCACATGTTGGTAACATACTGCTCTTTTTTTTTGATTGTATGATTTTTTTTTTAAGTGGTTCGAAAATAAAATTAAAAATTGTAAATTAATCTTTTCAGCCATTTTAGTAACAATGTAATTGAAGAGTAGTTAATAAAATCTAATATAAATATATATCTTATATATATTAAAAATATAAAGATAAAACTTATATAGGACTGGCAAATGTACGTATATCCTTACTCTAACAAAGCCTCTTAACATTTCATAGCGTAAAAAATCATAAAAAGTAGAATTTAACAATGGAAAATTAGGTATTATTATGGTTTAAAATCTACAAATAATCATAAATGGAATTTAGTATTCCTACATAAAAAATGAAACAATTTGATACATTATTAAACATATTTATTCGATCGTAAAATTTCATATGAATTCAATGAATCTCCACAATCTTATTGTAGTTACCCACAAAAGATTCACATTATATGTTATTTAATCAACATAATCCTAATTTCACACATAACTCACATTTATATTGATGATTTTTGATAGATGAAGGCATATAAGCCATTTATATCAATGATAATGGCACTAAATTATTCACATTATGTGTTATTTATCTACTTATCCACGAAATTTAATTTTTTTCTTATGATTTCTTGTAGATATTTGAATGTATATAGACAGCTTATAACATGTTTTTATGGAAGTATGTGTGGAAATATAGATAGGTACTATACTATTTTTGTATATGATTGCATAAAAAAAGACCCTATTTTGAATAGAATCGAGTAAAGTTACTTAATGTGAAGAATGAGTAAAATTCTTTTAAATAAACGTATCAACACGAATAGCCCTCTATCTTGAATTTTTTTCAAAAATAGAGAGCTGATTATGATTAGTTCGTTTTCATTGCTGTCAGTACTTGCTCAGCCGTTGTTACTGGGATACCAGCGCGTATTAACTGTTCAAAGGCACGCATAAATGTAATTAAATTAAAGTTATCTGGTACTTCAATAACGCGAAGCTTTTCTTTCGGTAATCTATCTATCTTCTCAATGAACAATTCCCGAACATCACTAGGAATAGAGCGTTCTTTATGTCCTCTTACCTTTAAGAGTTCACGTATTTCTATTTCTAAAGCCATATAAGCGTTTAAGTTTGTACCTTGTTCATAAGCGTACTTTCTAAACAACGTTTCTTCTTGATACTTTAGATAGTTGCGGTGATAAGATTCCTCTGTAACAGGTACAGCAAATTTGTAATTTAGTAATTCATACGTTTTGCGGAACAACTTTTTGATGTTTCGGAGAGAGTACATAGAGAAATGCAATCCGAAATCAAATACAGCTTGTTCTTTTTGTTCTTTTGGAACATGTTGTGTAATCAGAGGATAAATACCCTCTTTAGCTGCGGTATCAAGAATTTGATATTGTGATGTTTGATTTAATAATTTTTTCAGTGTATATACTAATTTGCTTGGATACTCTTCATTACGATCTATCATGTCACGTAAGCTATGAATTACGCTTCGAATTTGTCGATGGCATGTATATTTAAGTACATGGATAAACTTGTTCATGTCTTGTGTAAATTCACCAATATTCATTTCTTGTAGTACGGATTCGATAAAACGAGCTTTACGAGCATAAGTAAGCTTTGGGGTGAATGGATCACGATACTGTACTTCTCCTGTTTCTTTTGCACATAAGAAATCCGTATGTAAGGATAGATATAGAGTCGTATATCTTTTTTTATTCTTAACCCCTTTTTGTAATTTACAAATTTTGAATAGTGGAGTCCCTGTACATGGTAATGCAGTTGTTAATTCTGTCATAACTGCGCGAATTTGATGTGGATATTTTTTATGTAAAAAGCGGTACATCCCACCAAAATGAGTTTTATTCCCTTTTTCATCTTGTTTGTCTAAGGAACGTTTTAGTGTAGTTTCACTGTGCTGTTGCATAGCAATATCTAAGAATAGCTTCTTAGATGCAACTGATAGCTCAAAGAAAGCTTTCGTAAATACCACCGGGCTAATATAAACATATGCATTCGCCTTTTCAGTTTCTTCATTCATAAAATGAGTTAATTTAATTGTATATCGACCATCTAATTCATTTTCAATCGTAATAATGTTATGTATACTTAATTTCTTTAATGCAATATAGAATTGAGAATGCTGTATGTAAGCAAATTCTTCTTTATATAGTTTGTAATCTTCCCACATCATATGTATTGTTACATTCGGAATGACTCCATTCGTGTAACATTTTTTATGTAGATATAGGAAGACTTCCAAATCTGCGTTTGTAAGGCCATATAATTTATGCTTTCTTCCCATTGTTTCCGAAATAGCAGATAGTGTACGACGTGAAAAAGATGGTTTAGCCTGTGCTACGAAGCCATCCACATCGGCAATACGCTCCTCATATGTCATTTGATTAACAATATCCTCAAGGTATGTATCTTTATAGCTGTAGTATTTCTCTTCGAAAGTTTCAACAAGTTTTTGCCAAGACTTCAGTGTTACTAAAACTGCATTTGTAGATTGTCCATTTAGACTACGTTGATTACGAATAATAAATGATTTTCCCATCTTTTTCACCTCCTACCTATAAATTCAGAAATAAATGCCAAAACACTATAAAATATACCAATTTTGATTATACCAAATCGAAATTTGCTGAAATGCGTCCCTTTAAGAGAAAAAACAAAAAGATGAAACGCCCTTTAATCCCTTGTGTATCAAGGGGTTTCAGGATTCCAGGAAATTTTTTTATGGACATGATATGGCTATGGATTTTCATATTGCTAGAAAAGAAGTGAAATAGCAAAAAAACCTTGTAAACATGATTAAATCAACGGTTATATCGATTTTCAAAAAAATAAAAGGGACATGATATGGCTATGGATTTTCATGTTTATAATTGTGAATTAAACAGATGAACCCTTTTAAATAGTGATGTTAATGGGGTTTATCTGTAATTTTATAATTACAAAAGGAACATGAAGTGGCTAGGATAGTTTTCATGTTTGGGTAAAAAAGGGGACATCATACAGCTATGGATTTTCATGTTGCATAAATACATGAAAATAGGGTTATAAACATGTAAAGTCTTAATATAAAAAGGTTTATGGGGGTTTCTTCTGAAAAAAGGGGACATCATATAGCTATAAATTTTCATAACGAATTGTATAGGTGTAGTAGAAAAGCTTATATATCAAGCTTTAAGCATTTTTAGAAAAAAATTTCGAGTTAGTAAAAAGAGTTACATAATGTCATTTTTGTTTCATGTTTTGATGGAAAGGGACATGATATGGCTATAAATTTTCATTTTGATGAATTTGGGGTGTTCGAAGTAACATTAATATTTTAATTCTTACATTTTTTCACTTTCACTTCTCTTTAAAATGTAAGAGGTACTTTAGAGAGTGTGTGGATTTGAAATAAAGTCACGATCTTTTTTTAAATACGATCTTTTCTTTTGTTCATTTATTAAGGTTAATGACATTATTTCGATTAAACTTTATCTTAAAGCTACTGTAACTATGTTTTTAAGGTGAAATTAGAGCGAGATGAATAAAATGTCGAAAATATAAGAATTTTTTGTTTTTTTGTTGATTTATGTTATTTTTAATGTTAAACTCATAACAACAAAGAAAGAGTAAACGAAAACCCTTAGCGATTAAATTATCAGAATTTTCATTATTTTTATCGGTTTACTCCATGTGATTTACACGTTTGTGTATTGCTTTTCCACTCTTTCTTTGTTTTTTATAACAGTTGGAACTTCTATTTTAAAAATTATTGTTGTTTAGGAGGGATAGCTAATAGCTTGGACATTTAATGAAGAGTTTTTATTACAATGGAGTGGATCCAGAAAGAGGTGAAAAATAAGAAATTTGGATGTTAGTTTTTTCATTTTAGAAAAGGAAGAATAAAAATATAGTGGACATACAATTACAATAAAGGAATGCAGTATAGATCAGTATACTTGCATTCCTTTGCTATGAAAATGTATGGTGTTTGTTTAAGAAGAATAAGATATTATAAATTATGCTTTGTAGCGGCATTTAAATCCTTATATCCGTATATATAATATATAATAGTTTTGTGTTTATAAATAATATTACTAAAAATCTAATAGAAAAAGAGCTAATAGATGAAAGATAGGTTATTGTATAAGTACTTGTATAATTGCTATTTGGATTTTACAAATCGATTCAGTCTTGTATAATCAGTTACAGAGTGGGCTATAAGTATGCAAAATAGAGCCCATAACATGTTAACAGTGAAATGAAAGGATAGAATATTCTGACTTCATTTCTACTTTTATAAAAAGGGACATCATATAGCTAATTATTTTCAAGTTCAGATCAATAATAAATGTATATAAGGAGCAGAATTTATATGGAAGACGTTCTACAATTGTTTAGAGATGCACTATCAATAACGGAACAATTGTATAAACAAGATGAGCAATTGTGGCATAAATGGGTTTCCTATTATGTTGAGGTTGAAGCAGATCAAAGTAAAATTGTGACTTCAAAATACCTTTCTCCGTCATTTTCAATGCTTGTACAGTGGCTAGAGCAACAACAAAGAAAAGGTGTTTCTCCGCTAGATATATATAGAAATATAGATGATTACAGATTAATCATCGATGAGACAATAGGTGTCTTTATTGAACAAGAGTTTCGTAAAAATCAGACAGTTAGTAATAAAGTGCATACAGCAACAAGTGAATCAGATGCGAACATATTGAATGAAAATTATTTAGAAGTAAATAACTCCGCGGTCTATTATAAGTTAAGAGATGGAATAGCTAAAAATCAATTTGAAGAAGATGAAAACACACGGTTAAAATCTTATCCTATTGAAACAAAGGATAGTAATGGAGTGGCACAGCTTTCCTCTCATAAAGATGAAGATCTAAAGTTAACGAATACTGAAGAGACAGCAAGATGGAATACATTAGTAGATGGTGTAATGAGTAATATGGATGATCTAACTGCAGATTGTTTAGATACCATCACGATTCAATGGTTGAATGAAGCAAAATCGCCTGATGAATTTATTGATTTTTCATATGAACAAGTTTTAGAAATGTGCAGTATTTCAAAGGCTAAGGCAAATGGTGTCGAATATTATAGGGTAGAAGATAAAATTAAAGTTGCGAAGCGGATTGCGGCCCTAGCGAGTATTTTTATATATCTAAATGATGACAACGAAGTAGTCGTATTAAATGATCGTGCTGAAACAGGTAAACATTATGAAGTAAAACGCGAGGTAATTAAAAGACTATTTGTATTAGATTCCGTAGTTCTATGGAGAGATAAAAACACAAACGAATACATGGGGATAGAGTCGTGTCGAATCAAACCGGGAAGTTTCTTATCTGGATATCTATATGGATCTAATAGTACTACAGCATTATTATCAAAAAAGGCACTTGAATATAATAGTTATAGACACAAATATCATAAAAGATTAATTCGATATTTGACATGGCAATGGAGAATACGTCAAATGTTTTCTAGCTTACAAAGACCTTATTCTATAGGTGGAGATAAAGGTTTGTTAGCAGTTATGGGTATAAATCAAAAACAAAAACCTAATCGTATCCGCGAACAATTAGAAAATGTTCTTAGTGATTTAGAAAAAGAAGAAGTAATTTCTCATTGGGAATATCATAATGGTTTAGAAGAAGAAAAACTGACAAAGAAGAATTGGTTTAAAAACTATTATTCACAGTTAGGAATAGTAATATTGCCACCCAAAGAATTAATTAGTTCAATGGAAAACTTAGCGAAAAAGAAAACAATTGATACAATAGATGAGGAAAGTCATCCAGTAAAAATTGTAGAAAAACCATTAGATACGAATGAAAATGAACAACTTATCAGGGAGAGAATAGAGTTTATTCATATGAAGAAGAATATAACTATGCGAGAATTATCAATAGAGATAGGTATATCACAGCCTACTCTTTCTAGATTCTATAATAAAAAAACAAAGCGTCTCTCTAGTACGGCGAGAAGCAAATTAAACCAATGGTATAAAAGACAAATGATTATCGATAAAATGTAAGTTAAAGCTAAAAATTAGTATTAAAAAGAGTCCTAGAAATAGGACTCTTTTTAATGTAGTTATTGAATTTGCCTGTTTTAAAATACACTAATAAATATAGAAATATCCCTATTTAGAAACAGGGATATTTCTATATTAAAAAGGAAATTATAGTAGTGTTATATGGTATATGCAATAGAATCAGCAATGTATATTATTTCAGTAACTTATCTAAAGCTCTCTCCTAACCCTTTATTTTTGTAACAAAGGCAACAGGATATAGAAATATCCACTTATAGAAATAGGGATATTTCTATATTGAGAAGGGGATTATAGAGTGATATATGGTATATGGAATAGAATCAGTAATG
>NZ_JBNNUI010000008.1:195572-198268 GCF_050279585.1 Bacillus sp. NPDC094064 | reverse complement strand
GTAACTTATCCAAAGCTCTCTTCTATCCCTTTATTTCTGTAACAAAGGCAACGGGATATAGAAATATCCACTTATAGAAATAGGGATATTTCTATATTGAGAAGGGGATTATAGAGTGATATATGGTATATGGAATAGAATCAGTAATGTATATCATTCCAGTAACTTATCCAAAGCTCTCTTCTATCCCTTTATTTCTGTAACAAAGGCAACGGGATATAGAAATATCCACTTATAGAAATAGGGATATTTCTATACTGCGGGAGAGGAGCACAGGGATGTTATGTGATACACGTAATAGAGCTATAAAATTAACGGATAGTGTTTAAATCATTGATGTCAAAAACGATAGACTACAATGAAGATGAAACTAAAATGATATTTCTGATCTTTAAGAGATAAAAGCGTTGGAATCAGCTATTCAGGCAATTGATAATTTTTTTAATAAATTATTTATCTCACTAAATAGAGTAACGGGTACTTTAGTTCAACATGAATTAAACAATTTTAAAGAGCCTTAATCTAAAAAAATATAGAAATATCCCTATTTCCATGTAGGGATATTTCTATATTTCTAAATCTCTGTTAATAATTTAAATTTCCTTTTTTGTTCGGGAGTTAATTGATTTTCTACATAATGATGTATAAGTAAATCTATTATTTCATGAGCATATTTTGTATTAGTAAGTTTCATTAGTGCTCCAAGCTCTTCCTTAGATTGACTAGAAATTTTAATACTACCTTGTTGGTTTTTAAATTTCTTTTTCTCTGGTGTTTGCTCCGTCTTTTGTTCCTGCTGATTTACTTGTTCGTGTTCATTTTTAGGTGAAAAAGTAGGAGTATCTTCGCCACTTTTTGTTACAACTGAATCCTCGTTTGGGATATAAGGATCTGTTGGGTCAAAATTGCTCTTTTTTCTGCCTAATAATCCAGGAGTTCTTGCCATGTTATACACCAACCTTCATACTTTCAAAAACATTGATACGAGATAATAATTCATCACTAATTTTTTCGTATAGTTCTATTACATTTAAATCATGTCTATCATTTTCAGTAATACCGTTAACATCAAACCTTTTAATACGTTCCATTTGTGGAACGATATTTTCAAATAGGTTTTCTTCGCCAAAAATTTCACGAGCATTTTCCATAATGTATTCATCCACTTTACCATTATTTTTTAATAGCACTGGAAGAATACCTACAACTTCAATATCAAGATCATATTGCTCTTTTAATTTTATTAGCTGGTTAATGTAGTTCTCTGCACCTGTAAGAGAACGTTCTTGTGTTTGTAGAGTTATAAGAACATAATCAGAAGCTACAACTGCATTTTTTGTAACTTCAATTGACATAGGTGGAACATCGATAAATATGTAATCGTATTTATGTTTTATTTTCTCAAGTAAGCCTTTAAAGTAGAAATCTTCTTCTTCTTCCGAAGAACACGATTTATATAGAAATTTTGCGAAATCTTGAAAATCAACATAAGAAGGAATTAAATATAAATTTTCAGTTATTTCAACTTCTAATCCATCTAAATTCCCCTCTTGAATCCCTTTCATCAATGTTTTATTTAAAGTAATTTTTTCGTCAGGATTAAGGATAGATTTTGTTAGCATTAGAGATTTTGTTGCATTACTCTGTGGATCAAGATCAACAAGTAAAGTTCGTTTCCCTTTTTTTGCGAATTCATAAGAGTTTAATACAGCATTAGTGGTTTTACCAACGCCCCCTTTATAATTCCCAACAGTAATTGTAATAGCCATTTATACCACTCCATTTATTTTCCGGAATATTTCCCTATATCCCTATTTCTATATCTTAGTGAAAAGATTAGAAAAAATAGGGAAATATCTAATTATAGAAATAGGGATATTTCTATGTTACAAAGAAGATTATAGCAGTGATATGTGGTACATGCAATAGAATCTGCCATTTATACCACTCTATTCATTTTTTTGAAAAAGTCCTTATATCCCCATATCCCATGCTCATCAAGCTAAGAAAAGCAAATATCCCAAAACGAGAGAATTGGTATTACCAGGTGAGCTGTATAAAATTTTTGTTTTGGGGGCTTTTAAAAAAGAAACACCCATTCCTATAATTGATGTTGCATAAGTGTAACTTGATGGCAGAGGTATAGAAATAGGGATATATCTATATTTTTATATTTTGAGGGGGATTATAATAGGGATAAGTGGTACATATAATAGAATCAATAATTTTTCAGAGATGCGCCCTTTATACCACCCTTTCAAATAATAAAAGTAGAATAATAGGGAAATATCTAATTATAGAAATAGGGATATATCTATATTCCGAGAGGGATTATAATAGTGATATGTGTTACATATAATAGAATCAGTAATTTTTCAGATGCGTCCTCTATACGATCCTTTCAAATAATAAAATTAGAATAATAGGGAAATATCTAATTATAGAAATAGGGATATATCTATATTCCGAGAGAGATTATAATAGTGATAAGTGATACATACAATAGAATCAGTAATTTTTCAGATGTGCGCCCTTTATACCACCCTTTCAAATAATAAAATTAGAATAATAGGGAAATATCTAATTATAGAAATAGGGATATATCTATATTCCGAGAGGGATTATAATAGTGATATGTGTTACATATAATAGAATCAGTAATTTTTCAGATGCGTCCTCTATACGATTCTTTCAAA
>NZ_JBNNUI010000008.1:181890-195474 GCF_050279585.1 Bacillus sp. NPDC094064 | reverse complement strand
TCTAATTATAGAAATAGGGATATATCTATATTCCGAGAGAGATTATAATAGTGATAAGTGATACATACAATAGAATTAGTAATTTTTCAGATGTGCGCCCTTTATACCACCCTTTCAAATAATAAAAGTAGAATAATAGGGAAATATCTATATTCCGAGAGGGATTATAATAGTGATATGTGTTACATATAATAGAATCAGTAATTTTTCAGATGCGTCCTCTATACGATTCTTTCAAATAATAAAAGTAGAATAATAGGGAAATATCTAATTATAGAAATAGGGATATATCTATATTCCGAGAGAGATTATAATAGTGATAAGTGATACATACAATAGAATTAGTAATTTTTCAGATGTGCCCCCTTTATACCACCCTTTCAAATAATAAAAGTAGAATAATAGGGAAATATCTAATTATAGAAATAGGGATATATCTATATTCCGAGAGGGATTATAATAGTGATAAGTGATACATACAATAGAATCAGTAATTTTTCAGATGCGCCCTCTATACCACCCTTTCAAATAATAAAAGCAGAATAATAGGGAAATATCTAATTATAGAAATAGGGATATTTCTATAATTTAAAGGAGGTTATAGCCGTGATATCAGGACTACTTCATTTTGACACTTCCATACCTAAAGGGGAAAGATGACTTATATCAGTGGGATTCGTGCTACCAAAACCAGGTCTATTTCTAGGTGTCAAAAAAACCAAACAAGATTGTGATACTGTACGAATTTCGTATTAACCGTAGGAACTACGGGATTAGCCTACTAGGATAACCGAAGAATACTTTGCTGTTCGTAGGAATCCCCCACTTCAAATAACCCATAAGCGTGTTAAGTGGAGGGTAGTTCAATTCAACAGAATTTAGGTCACATAAATATAAAAAGACCTTAGGATTATACCTAAAGGTCTTCTTTACTAGTTAGAAATCAAGCTCTTCGTTATCTTCTTCAGAAATCCCACCAAGTACTACCCTAGCGTTAATAATTTTACCTTCTTGCAATATGGGCTCCTCTGTTTTTAAATCTTCTTGTCTTTGTGTGGGAACAAATCCGTTAGTAAGTAAAATATCCAATTTATTTTCAACTGTATCTAAAAGATTTAATCTCTGTTCTACATTATCTAATTTTTGCAGTAGTTGCTCATAACGTTTTTCATTTTGTACCAGTTCAACAACAAATGCTGTTAATTGTCTACCATTAGCTTTTTCATTAAGGATCCTATATACATCTTCAGGCATATTATCAGCATGTAATGCCATTTTTCTATTTGTAGCCATTATCAGCACGTCCTTTTATTTTAAGCTAGCTGTCCCTTCATTTCATCAATTACTTTTAATTCTAATGCAGTTAGATTAATTGTACGTGAAGTTGGAGCAAATACTTCTTTGTCGCTATTTTGAATAATATCGTTCAAGAAGAAGTGATTGTTTTTAGCAGCCATTTCAGACATATGATTCAATAAAGCGAGACGGATGTATGGTTCTAAAACGGGTGCTTCGCCTCCGATATAAATGAATTTCAATACTGTATTCGTACTAGATGGGATGAATACATCAAGAATTTTAGCAACTAAAATCCTTGCATATTCTTTCAGTGCCTCTACAATTTCATTTGTAAAATCATATTCTTCACCAGTATTTTCATTCGATAGTACATACTTTTGTACTTTATATTTATTAACTATAAATTTCTCTAATGTTCTTAGATCCTTAAAGTATTGAATCAATTTTTCTTTTCTAAAGCGTTCTAGGTATCCCAAGAATGGCTCAATATCGATAACTTGGAAAGAATCTCTGTGCTTAGGTGTAGTAAGTCCTTTACCTAATCGCACAGCATCTGTAGAACCGCCACCAATGTCAGTTAAAACTACTTCATAGTCATCGAATCGCTCAGATTCATAGCGCTTTTCAATACTAATTACATTTGTATTCTGATCTTTTGAAACCATTTTATATTTTAAAGAATGTCTAGCAACTTCTGATTCATTTCTACATTTTGCTGATTGGACTGTAATAGTTAGTTCTTTCTCCATTCCTGGTGTTAACACTTTAACTTTATGTTCACCGTTAAATCTTTCTTCCATTTTTTTATGGGCAATGCTAAATTTCTCTTCGCGTTTTAAAAGCCAAATTGGAAGCATCATACTCATGTGTTCAATTTCAATTTCATTATCTTCTTGATCAGCATTAAGGGCATGATAATATGCAATTGCTCCTAAAAAGCATACGTATGGGATAGGACTATTTATTTTATCGTGCATCTTATTTACATGTGAGTTTGCTAACTGATTATCTTCAGCCAATTGCCCAACTAAATAGTAAGACTCTTCACCTTCGATTTCAGTGGAAATTAGTAATCTATCCAGTAAATCTTCTGGTTTAGAAATACGATCAACAAGTAAATCCTCAGCTTGTTTCTTTGAAATCTTAACTACATTCGTTGCAAGTTCAATATAATAACCATCAACCATGAAATTATTAAAACTATTTCCGAAATCCGCTACTTTTCTTCCAATTTTCATTTATAATTCCCCCTTTATACATTAAGTACGACTTAAGTGCTACTTTTGATTATGCTTTAGCGCATTTAATCAAAAATAAGAACATTTTAAATAATAAGTACGACTTGAATCGTACTTATTATTTAATTAACCTATATACTTAAAAAATTCAAAATAAACAAGGAAATACCTTCTTTCAAACGAATTAAACACATAACAGTTAGACGCCGACATGTCGAACATAAATGATGATGAATAACAGTAAAACAGCAACATGACCGACATGGATGATGGTCAACAACAATGGAATGACAACACGACCGACATGAATGATGGTCAATAACAATACAATGACAACATGACCAACATGGATGATGGTCAATAACAATACAATGACAACATGACCGACATGAATGATGGCCAATAACAATACAATGACAACATGACCGACATGAATGATGGTCAATAACAATACAATGACAACATGTCGGACATTGATAACAACAAATGACGATGAGGGGAGGACGATGGAATGGATAGGGAAGAACCTTATAAGAAAACATATTCCCTTGCAGATATAGCAAGGATGCTTGGGAAGCCACGGACAACCCTTCAGGCCTGGCGGGATCAATTCAAACCATACTTACCAACCGTCACTGGGACGAAGGGGCGAACGCTGAGATATGAACAGGAAGCATTAGAGCTTTTTAAATTAATTGCTAATATGAAAGATGCACAAGAACCACCAGAAATAATAGAGCAGATGTTAAAACAAAATGTAGATTATATTGTAGTAGAAGATAGTGATGAAGACAATGAAATAACGAAACCAATTATTCAGACGATGTATGAGAGTATGAAAGAGGTTTCTATATATTTTCAAGAACAAAAAGCTATGAATATGGAACTTTTAAAACGCATAGACAATTTAGAACAAACTAATCAAACACTAACGAATAAGATTGATGAACAGCAAAAGACTATTGATAAAAAAATAAACAATAGAGATCAGCAGTTATTAGAAGTGGTTCGAGAAATACAAGAAACCAAGAAGTTAGTTGCGTCTGCTCAACAAGAAAAATCATGGTTCGCTAAACTATTTAAAAAATAACTTAAATAATACGTAAAAAAGTAGGGAAGCTTGTAAAAACATACAAGCTTCCCTACTTTTTTTGTAAATTTGATATAATTCCCCGAATAATCACAAAAATTAGGAAACAGTCTTCTGTCGGAAAATGATAAAGAACATACTTATAATGTTTCCTCTTTAGGATAGAATACTGTATTTATTAAATCTTGTTTAAAAAATAAAATCATTATAAACATTAGAATCTATTTTAGAGATGCTAGACTAGCTGTATCAAGTGATTCAAGATTTTATCTTAGTAAATTACAAGGTTAATTTATGAGTAAATGATAGAATTTTCAGTTTCGTATGAATGGAAATTTCATAGCTGAATAGTTTAGAAAAAGAGGAATAATTATAAGATCTGAGAGGTGTTTTGATTTCCTTTTTTGGAAAAATAGTACGTTGCTCGGGGATTATAAGAATACATGACAAATAGCCTTGCTAATTATATTATTTTTGAGCAAGGCTAAGTTTTAGATGTTTTTTTATTAGGGCTTTAGAGCGCCCATTTTTTGCAAAATGGAATCCATTTTCTTGTTATTAAGCCAGTCTATAATTGGAAGTTTGCTTTCATATTTTTGTGCATGGTCCATGTTAGTTAAGGCTTTTTTCGCTTCAAAATCGTTACGCTCTGTTCTTTGTTTGGATTTTTCAGCGAACATTTTCATAAAATGAGCAGGATTACTTATTTCAGCTTGATTATATTCAAACCATTCAACGCATTTTTCAAAATCCCATCTTTGATAACGATCAATTCTTTGCGGTATTCTTAAGGCTATAGTATAAGCGTCCTGTTCTGTTAAATATGTTACAGGTTGACTTGTTATATAGCGATATGCCTTTTTCTGATCTTCACTTAAATAATCATTTAAATCTTGTGATCTATCAATAGCATTTTGTGAATTAATATTTGCTTTTTCTAGTTCTTCAAAATTTAAAACATCTATGCGATTAGATAAAGTATTCTTTTCCTCATGTTTGGATTCAATAACTTTTTTAAAGAGTTTTTTCTTTGAAAATTTAGTGAAAGTAGAACAGACATCAATTGCTACAGCCCATTTCATCTTGAAATATTCAATGATTTTTAAATAATTGCTATGTAGAGTTAAAATGTAAATTGAAGGGGCAATTTTACCATGTCTTCGTACTTTAATTTGTTGGCACACTCCCAAGTCTTGTAACCAATTAAACACGTAGTTAATAATTGGTTTTGAAATACCTGCTTTTTTGCTGATATGATCTTGCTTTACTTGCGAATATCCTTCTTGTACTAAATATGATAAAACAGTTTCTAAAGCTTCATATTTTCGTTTGGTAAGATAATCCTTTGTAGTAACACCTTCATATTCTAGGACAATATTATCAATATAAGTAGTAACTTTTTTGATTGCCTGATTAATAGCCCCAGGTGTTTTGGATAAGTGTTTGATTCGGGGACTTAATTCGGATTTTGCTCGCCTGAGCAAAAAGTTGTGCAATAACACAGAAAAAACCTCCTATTTTTCCCACCACAAATAAATAAGAAAACAGAGGTTTTATATTCACATAGTATGTACCTTATGATATAATTTTAATATCAAGCATGATATTAAAGAAAAACACGTACATTTGTAGTGTGAATTAAAACCCTATCTTTTGGAGTTTTTAATTGGATCCGGTCGCCAAACTAGAAACCAATTAAAAACTGGACGGTGGGGTTTTTTTTTGTTTTGGTTTATAAAACCTGCGTACATAGATAAGTTATCTATATTCTACAATTCCGTTTAGAGAATATCAACACTTAAAGTTCATATTTAATGTTAAAGAGAAAAATATAGTTAAAATTATTATTCATTCGCTTTAAATAAACTTAATATTCTGTCTATTAATGAGAAAAATATGGAGTTTTTTGGTATGGTATAATCGCATTAAATGTATATATTTCTGAATATTTTATAAACTAAACTGAATATAGCTGAAATAGAGGTGAATATATATGAAGAATCTAGCAAAAGAAATTGATGATTACATATCATTTAAAAATATGACATACACAGACCTTGCAAAAGAGGTTGGTGTTGCTAAATCAACCATTTCAAATTACTTTAACAAGAATAATGCGTTATCAGTATATACTTTTTCTAAAATTATATATGTTGTTTTTGAAGAGGATAAAGATAAGCAAGAACAAATGATTATTAATTATTTAAGTGCTTTAAAAGATAGAATGAATATAAATGTAAAAGTTGCATTTGCAATTGCACATTTAAATGATTATTTGAAATTAATGAAGTTTCTTTCGCAATTATGCAAGAAAAGTGAAGACATTGAAATGAGGCGATTGGAAAAGGTTTTCAGTTTATATATTGCTCGTTTGGATGGAGAGAATGTTAAAGGTGTATATTTAGATATCGAGAAAGCTAGAACAATGACCAATAAAAAAAATTATGATATAGAAATCTATTGTGACATACTTAGCATGCTAATTTTATGTGATTTAGGTGATTTTGGATTGATGGAAGGATATAAGATTAGGATTGAAAATAATATGAAATTGGTGACTAATAGTTATTTAAAGGATTTATATTATTTTTGGGTAAAAGAACTATGGAGTTATTCGCTTTTAAGAAAAGATATGGGTAAAGATTTTGAAGAAAATAATACATATTTAAGGACATATAGAGATCTAAAATTTTTCCCAGTCATGGAAGCATTTTTGAATATTAGGCGTGGAGAAAGTTACATGTTCTCTGATTACAATAAGTCTTTAAAATTCTTTTTGGAGGCTTTAAATATATTGAGTGGGGTGAAAGAGAGTCTAAAATTTGCAATAGCGTTAAACAATATCAATTTTATTAGAATTGTTTGGTGGAAAGATATAGATAAAATAGAATTTAATAAACTTCATCCGGCTGAATTTGCACTTTTTTTAATTAAGGAAGGGAAAAAAAGTGAAGCTATAAGTATATTAGAAAAAATTGAAACTCAAAAAGGGTACTTATCAGCATTGCAGACATGCTATATGGGGATGGCTAAGGATGATTTAGCATTAATAAAGAAATCTATTAATATGTTTAAGTCAAATAATGATTTCTTGTACGGGAAATTTGCAGAAGGAGTATATGAAGAATATATAGAAATTGTAATGTAGTTTTTACAGAAAGGGGCGAATAGAGTGAAAAAGTTATTTGGATTGATAGTAGTTACCTTACTTTTGATAACAATAGTAAATGATTTATCAGATAAATTTGTAGCGCATCAATGGCATTTTAAATATAAACATGTTGATAATCAATTTGTTTCTTATATGAATGTAGATCCTGGTGAAGGATATACGAATTTATTTGAATCACATGAATCTAATTTGAAATATACAGTTAATAAAGACATAATGAATAGAATGGTTGATCCCGGTGGTGGCGGCTGATTCTTAATCTTGTTTATTTAAAAAAGACATCGTTTAAACGGTGTCTTTTGTGCTTTTATAAAATGTTTTATAAATTTCTAAATAAGGAATTGCGAAATTTATGTGTCTAAATTCACAATCTGAAAATGGAGGGATAGACATGAAATTAAGTATACATGAGCTTACAGAGATTATAAAAGAGATGGATTTACAAACATTTGGTGAAATTATTGAATTATGTTCAGAATATAGCTGTAAAGAAGAATAAGAGAGTCTCAATCGTAGGGACCCTCTATTCTTCTTTATCAATTTGCATCTTTAATTTGCTTGCATATTTTAGTAATTCTTCTTCAATTCTAGGTTTGTGTTTATCTGGAACGCTCATGTACTTTTCATAAAGCAGTCGTGCTAGACGTTCAACAGGATCTTCTCCCTTTATAGTATTTAATAATTCTTTATCAGGGATTTCACTCTTTAATAAAGAAGCTGTATTAACGTCAAAATAATTTGCGATTTCTTCTAATTTGTTTAGGCGTGGTTTTTTTTCTCCAGTTTCCCAACTAGAAACAGTCCTATAAGTAGTTTTAAGATCTTCCGCCATTTCTTTTCGATTTACTCCTTTTAAAGCCCTTAATTTCTTTATGTTTTTTCCTAGTACGTTTTCTTCAATTCTCATATAAGTTATCACTCCAATTTTAAACAAGTAGGTTTTAAGAAGAGTCTCTACACTTCTCACTTAAAGTGTAAAAAATATGAACTTTAAGTGTTGACTTTAGGCTAAAAGACGAATAAACTGTAAATAAGGGGGGAGATATTTGACAGTTCTAAGAGAAATTCGTGAATCACAGGGCTATACAATTAATGATGTTTCAAACGGTTCTAAAATTCCAGTCAGTACTTTGTATGATGTAGAATCAGGAAGAAAAGGTCTGATTTCTAGTCGTGCAAAAAGTATTGCGGATTTTTTGGAAGTACCTATCGAGAGCCTCTTTTTCGCAACATACTATCGGGCAAGGTTGGAATAAAGCAATGCTTAGTAATATACAATTATACATTTATATTTTAAATCAGTAATGAAGAAAAGGCACAATTTTATTTTTATTTTTTTAGTTTTTTTAATCTTAAAATTCTGATTTTTCAGCATAAAATGCATATCATTTGAGGTAGCTATTAGTCATGTTGAAACGTTCGCACTAGAAGGATACTTGATTAACGAAGAAACATTCTCCTTTGAAATCCAAGAAGATGGTGAAATTATTAAGCATACGGTGAAGAATCAGAAGCAGCCGACACCATCAACACCACATCAACCGGAACAACCACAAAAAACAGAATAATTAAAAGTAACAGATAAACCTGTTACACCACAACAGATTATTACAAAACCGCAACTCAGAAAAACATCAGGGAAAGTAGAAAAATTAGAAGGTAATCTTCCTACCCCGGGAGGGAAAGCTGAGAATCCGCATTTGAAATGGATTGGCTTTGCATTTATCGTCCTTGTCTCCATAGGATTCGTATTTGCAATAAAAAATCGTAAAAAAGCAGAATGAAACCGAAAAGAAGATAAAAGGTAGTGACCAAAGTCTATGTCGGTAAAGCGAAAAATTTAGGGGAACGTGGGGAAGAAATTGGGCAGCGCAAAATTCCCTGGCTTTCTAAAGAACTGATGTTTCGCTAATCGTCAGTAGAAAAAATGGGAAGGAGCATCGTACATGTTAGGTGTAGCAAAGGAGTACACAAGGATGATTAAAGCGCTGAGAGGAGTGGATGAAAGGGATATGATTCCTGGTGTCTTAAAAGCTCGATTTGGTACTTATAGATCGGTTATAGAAAGATTGAACGAAGCAACTGATAATTTTATTTTTATTTTTGATCCGAAAGGCATGTTTTATAAAGATACACATAAGGAGAAGCAAGAACAAGGATATCACATACTCAATCATGAGCTATTTGTTGGTTATGAAACACTTCAAATTGATAGGTATCAAAAAGTAGTTGTTTATATTCGTGTAGAAACAGAACAAAGCACTTATGAAGAAAGAGGAGAAGTATTATCAAGTTTTCTTCAGTATCTAACAGAGTGTAAGAATATAAGACCTATTCACCTGGTATTTCATCAATATGATTTGTACCCGATCCCTCATATGGAGCAGTTTTTACAAAACAGTGCTACGTATCACATTCGTAACTCAATCGTGGTTGAATCCCACTCCGCATTACAGCACATCTATGGAAAAGAAGCAGCGCAACGCATTATCACTTCGTACAACACAACAATCCTAGCATGATATAAAGCACTCGTTCACTATTCCGTCCTATCTAGATGGCTAGAAAACTAGAGAATAGGGAAGCATTTTTCTCCCTTCTTTATCAAAAATAGGAGGCGTTCATATGGGAAAAGAACAAAGGCTCACATTTTATGATATTGCCGCATCACAAGCTCATAGTATTAAAACTTTTGATGGAAAAACATACGAACTGAAAGGTTCCATGGCAATTGAAAATACCACAGGAAACATCGAAAAAGTAGCTCAAATTTATTATCAAGTGCGTTCTGTCAGAGACGAACATCAAAACTTAATTGCAAAACGAAAACATAAACAAGCGGAATTAGTAGCTGTTAAACAAAAAATGTAAATAAAAAAGCGATTTTGAAGTGTGCTGAGAACATAGCACAAAGTCATTTGCTCTTTGACAATTTAGATATATATTGCGTATTTCTTCCTTCAAGTAATGATGTAGAAGGATGATATATGGCTTTCAATATATATGCGTGCCCCCCTTCAAAAGGTCACTAGAGGGGTTAGGTGTACGATTATCGTTGGATGAGTAAAATCGTAAAACTCATCTGTGACCACTGGGAAATGCATTGTATCAAAGATCTGTTTGTGTCAGTAGTCGTGAGGAATATCCCATTTCGACATTCTGAAGAAGCGACGAACATCACAAACCATAGATACAAAAGGTTCTACGTTCATGCCAAAATACGTAGTGCGGTGTTGGGCATATAGAAACTAAGTCGGGATTAGTCTCTATACGCATATCAATACAGGGTTCGTCATTCCAGCCACAAATGACATTTACACTTTATATCCTACTTTCCTTAAAATGTTATAAAAAAGGACAGATGTTGAAGTTTTAATGTGTCCTATCACACTTCAAAATCACTTATAAAAATATAGCAAAGGGAGGAACATGTATGAGTCGTAAAGGGTGGATTATTTCCGCTGTTGTTGGATTATTAATTGCAATTGGTATTGGTTCAACATTTGTCTTTAGCTCTGGAAAAGGGGAAGTAATGGAACTTAGTCCTTTAGAAATGAAGAAGTTCATGAGTGAGGATGGCACTGGTTTTGTTATGCTAAATTCCACTAAGAAAAAAAGAGAGGATTGGCTTCATGCTGTAAAAAAAATAGCTCAACAAGAAAAAGTCCAGGTAAAAGAATTAGATGAAGAGGGTAAAGATATACCGGGTTCAAGTAACCCGTATGATTGGGGATTATCTCAAAAAAGAGATTCACTAGCATATTATGAAAAAGGAAAATTAAAAAAAGATATTAAAATCCCACAAATTAAGCCATCAGAACTTGAAAGTGAACTTAGTTTTTTTGTTGAAAATTGCAAAGAGCAATACCAAAAGTAATCACATAATCATTGAAAGGTGGTGATACAGTGGCGATTACACAGAAGGAATTAAAAAAAGAAAAAGAAATGGTGGCAAATCTATTAAAAGCCAATGGTCAGGATTATAACCATTGGCTTCATTTACATCATCAGAAATGTATTGAAGAAAATCAAGATTTAGTAATGAAAGCTTTACAAGCTTATAAGGCAACACCAACAGAAGCAAAAGAAGACAGCAAGCCGAGCGAGTCAAGTCAGCTTAGCAATGTATAAGAAGCCAAAAACGAAAAGGAAGTGAATGTACATGTTTGAAACAATAGCTCAAATGTTAGTGTTAGGTGATGCAATGGATGGTCTAATTAATACGGGTAATTCATTTATTACTTGGATGCAAAGAGGGGCAATGGTGAGTACAGCTATTGTATTTTGCTGGGGAGCTTATCTATTAATTTGGGGTGGTGAACGAGGAAGACATAAATGTATTTGGTGGTTTATTGGTGGGGCAGCCGGACTCGTTATCGTAATGGGATGCCAATACTTAGCAGAGAGCGTAAATAGTAATGTCAAATTTGGTCAAATTTTATTCCCGTTTCTTTGGATGAAATAGTTAACAAATATAAATAAGGCAATGAGGAAGCTATGCAAAGGGTATGGCTTTTTTTGTTGCCCTTTTTTTATGAAATTCGAATTTTGTAAAAATAGAATTGAGGATAATCCTTATAAATAAAAGCTCCACTCTCAAAAGGATGAGAGTAGAGCCTGTGGATGAAATTACTGAGTTCTTGGGATGGTGAACATCAGCACATAAATAATATCATGGGTATTTAGAAAAAACATTGAGTAAATGTTTCTGATTTTTCAAATTATAGCTAATTGTTTTTCAATAAATAATTAGCTATTTTAAACGATTTGGAAAGTTTATATACAATTCAAATTAAATAGAAGAAGGGAGAAGCTATGTTTGTCATTTTTCAAAGTAGTAATGGAACAGAAATTGATTCGGGTAGGCAATATTCGTTTTATGAAGCTTATATATTAACCAAACGATTAGAACGTGTTTATAGAGAATCAGGGTGCCAAGAACATATAGATTTTGATTTGTTAGATGGTCTTTCTAATGAAATCTATAACGGTACTTTATCACTGGGTTCGAGATATGCGGATCATATTTTTGACCATATTTCTAAAAAAATGAATGTGATGCAATTAGATCCGGAACAAGAGGAACAAAAGAAGGAGCTGTTAGAAACGTTAGAAAAGGAAATCAGTGATTCTCCTTTTCATGAAGAATATGAATATCAAGAAGAATTACCAGAAAAAAAGAAGGAATCCCCCTATAGTCCACCATATGAAGTGAAAACACAAGTAAAGCTTGAAAGGGAAAATAGAAAAGGATTCAAGATGATTGCGAGTGTCATAGGAAGTGTGGTGTTAATTGGAGCTGGTGCCATATTTGCCTTTAAACTATTCTCTTCCAAGCCGGTTTCGAGTGTAAATGCTGGTTCTGAACAATATGTAGTAAAAGGGTTACAACAGGCAGCCATTCAACAATATGGAGAAGCCGTTAAATACTTTGATAAGGTCAATTACAAAGAATTAGATAAAGATAGTCAAAAGGCAGTTTTATTTACTTATTTATTGAATGGAAAGGCAAATAAGGCATTACAATATGAGCCAAAATTTGCAGAGAGTGTGGTTGCTTATTTTATTGGGATAGACAACATGAATAAGATCAATGAGATTGATGTCAAGAATGATGTGATCGACTTTGAAAAGGCAGCACTTAATAAGAAATATGAAGAGGTAATCAAGCTTAAAGGGAAAGTCAGTATGGATGGTAGACGTGAAAAGCTAATTGTTGAAGCTTTTGTGAATCTAAAAAAATATGAGGATTGTTATTCTTTTGCCAAAACGCAAGGGAATAAAAACTTGATGAAAGAGATTAAGGAATTAGAAAAACGAGATATTCAACAATCTACCATAAGTGAAGAGGAAAAGAAAACTAAGATTGAAAAAATTGATAAAGATCTAAAGGACATCTAAGGGGGAAAAGATAGCATGCCATTAAATTATGAGAATCTGTATAAAAAAATGGGAATTGTTTTTCTTGGTGGATCATTAATAATGAGTACTACGGGGTGTAGTGGGTTTGGAAGTAAGGAATCTTCAAAAAGTAAGTCAGCTATTACAAAAAAAGCAGATAAAAGTAAGCCGGAGGAGAAGAAAGAAAATCTGAACAAACAAGATTTTGAAGCAATTACAGAGAATGCAATTCAAAGTAAAGATAATGAGGTTGCTTATGTACTTGATGAGATTGATAAATCAAAGATTAATTTCAAGGATAAATCCATTGTAAGTAATCTTCAAAATGGAGATGAAACCAATTCTCGTGTTCTAGCACTCTTTGATAAAGAAACAACAGATAAAAGGATTCAAGATACTACAAAAGATAGTGTAATTGCAGCTATTACAGATAATAAGCCACAAGTCACCGTGAACGGAGACCATTTTGCATTTGGGGATCAAAATATTGATTCTTCAGTAGCGAGTATAGGAGATATTCTTCCACAAGAGAAGAAACCAGATGCAATTGTGAATCCACCAGTTACACCAGAAGGTGAGAATGGTAATACAGAAAATACAGGGCCAGAAAAACCAAAACCACCTATAGAACTACCAGTAGATCCAGGTAAACCGACAGAGCCAGAAAAACCAACAGAACCAGAAAAACCAACAGAACCGGAAAAACCAACAGAGCCAGAAAAACCGACAGAACCAGAAAAACCAACAGAACCAGAGAAACCGACAGAACCAGAAAAACCGACAGAACCAGAAAAGCCAACAGAGCCAGAGAAACCAACAGAGCCAGAAAAACCAACAGAGCCAGAAAAACCAACAGAGCCAGAAAAACCAACAGAACCAGAAAA
>NZ_JBNNUI010000008.1:0-181793 GCF_050279585.1 Bacillus sp. NPDC094064 | reverse complement strand
AAAACCAACAGAACCAGAAAAACCAACAGAACCAGAAAAACCAACAGAACCAGAGAAACCAACAGAGCCAGAGAAACCAACAGAGCCAGAGAAACCAACAGAGCCAGAAAAACCAACAGAGCCAGAAAAACCAACAGAACCAGAAAAACCAACAGAACCAGAAAAACCAACAGAACCAGAGAAACCAACAGAGCCAGAGAAACCAACAGAGCCAGAGAAACCGACAGAACCAGAGAAACCGACTGAGCCAGAAAAGCCAACAGAATTAAATAAACAAGAATCAAAATCAGATGTAACTGTTTAAAGGGGGGATTCGCTTACCCATGTACAAGGATAAAATCTCAATTAAATATAAGTTAGCTGAAAAAAAAGTACTCATTCCATTGAGTACTTTTTTGTTTGTTGGAATGTTTTTAATCGCTAATTTTTTACTCAATTTATCTTTAGAACTGATAAAAACAACATTCAAAGACGTATTACATCCAAAACCATTTCATGTGGAAATTGGATTTTTTTTTCGGATGCCGATTGCAGGGCATCCGATTTATTACATGCTTGTTTTCCTTGTAGTAATTGGAACCATAGTAAGAACAGTGTACAAATTGAAATCTTCCTTTAAAAACTTAAATAATCATCAGAAAGGATCTAGCCGTTTTACAACAGTTGAAGAGCTGAAAAAGCAATATCGAGCCGTACCAGATCGAGAGAAATCATTTAAAGGTGGCGGTGGTGTTGTTATCTCTCGACTAGGTGACAAAGTATTCATTGATGATAGCCCTGTAAACAATTTAATCATTGGTACAACTCGCTCTGGTAAAGGGGAAACCTTTGTATTTCCTACAATTGATGTCTATTCTAGAGCGGAACATAAGCCATCTTTAATTTTTAACGATCCAAAGGGGGAATTATTCAGTGCATCGAAAGAAACGCTGGAAGAACGAGGGTATCACATTGAAGTTTTGAACTTGTTAAACCCACTTGATTCTATGAGTTATAATTTATTGCAACTTGTAAAAGATGCCTATAAAGATGGCGATTATTCAACAGCGCAAGCGTTATGTAAAACACTTTCTCACACTTTGTATTACAACCCAACTGTCAAAGATCCTTTTTGGCAACAGTGCGCTATGAGCTTGTGCAATGCCATGATATTAGCAGTTACGGATAAATGTATTGCGGAAAGAACAGAAGAGAAAATCACAATGTATACAGTAGCAAATATGTTATCAGAACTTGGATCAAAAGAGGTAATCGTAGATCCAAAAGCAGATCCACAAAATGCATTAGATTTATACTTTGAAGGGTTGCCAGCAGATAGTGTTGCGAAAATGCAATATGCAACCTCAAACTTCTCGAAAGGAACGACACGAGGCGGAATCTTCACCCAAACAATGAACGGACTCTCTATTTTTACGTTCGATGAAATTGCAAAAATGACTTCAAAAAATAGTGTGGATTTAAAACGTGTAGGGTTTGGAAAAACGATAAAAGGAAAAGTAGCACCTAGAAAACGAGTAGAAATTGTATTCCCGGACGGATCAAATGAGTCTATCAAAGCGGATATTACAGGATGTTTTGCATTGGATTTTAAGCAAGTAGTAAAAGTCGGGGATATAATCCAATTGAATGAAAAGGGAAATAATAAAAAGAAAACATCTATTTCTATTACGAAAATAGATAAAAAGACGGGGCATACAGAATATAAAGTAGTAGAAGAAAATGAAGATATTCAGGTAACAACAGTGGATTATTTCGATAAACCAGTTGCTATTTTTATGATTACACCAGACTTTGATTCTTCTAATCATGTCATTGCTTCTATTTTTGTAAGACAGCTCTATTTTATATTAGCTAAGGGTGCATCCCTCGCTCGTGGAGGGAAATGTCACCGTGAGGTGGTTTTTTGCCTTGATGAGTTTGGAAATATGCCAAGTATTGAAGGTATGGCGAATATTATTACGGTTTGTCTTGGTAGAAATATTCGTTTTAACCTTGTTATCCAGGCATATTCACAACTAAAAAACAAATATGGAGATGATGCAGATACCATTGATGGCAACTGTGGAAATACCATTTATATATTAACAAACGACCAACAGACAGCCGAAAGAGTATCGAAGAAGCTTGGGAACAAGACAATTAACACATTTTCCCGAAGTGGAAAAGGTCTCTCTACAGATAAAAACAAAACTGAAAGCCTAGATCAACGACCACTGTTAACGCCAAATGAACTTATGAGTTTTAAAGAAGGGGAAAGTGCTGTTATTCGTGTAATAAAACGTCAAGATAATGATCAGAAGCGAATTAGACCACGACCAATTTATAATACTGAGGAAACGGCCTTAAAATACAGATGGGAGTACTTAGGAGTAGAATTCGATACAGATAAATCTATTTTAGATATAGATATTGATTCCCTACATGGTGATGTAGACCCTAAAAAACTCATAGTAGACTTCCTAGAAGAAAGAAAGGCAGAACAAATCAAGAAAGAAACACCAGAGCCAGAACAGGAAACACCTTCGCCAGTAGAACCGGAGCAGCCAACAGAAGAGCCGAAAATGATGGGAATTGATGAAGATATTCCCGAAGAGGCGTTTCAGCAAGAAGATAATCCATTTGATTCACTTTCCATTGAAAATTGGAAATCAAAAACGGTTATTGAATTTTTTGAAACTGATTTAGCGGTTTTGAAACTGGTTGATAAGTTCTTTTTAGCACAGTTAGGGAAAGGCATAGATGAGGTTGAAAAGCAAGAAATGGGCGAGTTTTACAGTGAATTTCAAATGTTGGCTCACAATGACCATATCGACAAAGGTGTTTATCAAGCAGTTGGAAATAAGATTCATCGAATTTTACGTGATTTAGAAGAAAAGGAACACGTAACGAGTTAGAAAAGCACTCAAATAATTGAGTGCTTTTTTGAATCCAAAAATAAAGGAGGAAGAGAGAATGTGTGTACCGATAATAACGGATAAAATGCAATTGATTTTAGATAGTTACTCGCCATTTGTAACAGAAGAAAATGAGGTCATTCTTGGTCTAGAAGATGCGGTTCTTTTCATTTCAGTAGATCGGGAACAAAAAGGGAAATTGATTATTCGTATTGACAGACTGAATGAGAGGGTGAATTGGACAGTAAAGAAAGTATTAGGGCAGTAGTGAGCAAGAGAGGAGGATAAATGGTGAAAGATGAAGAGATTTTAAAGGTTTTAGAAGAGTTCTCGGATTATCTTCAAGTAGGAGACGTTGTTAATTATGTATTGCGTTGGGTAGGGTGGTTCGTAATTCAAGGTCTATCTTTAATTGTAGATGGCTTGGAGGGTGTGACAGATTCCATATTGGGGATTAAAGGGTTCTTTAATTCACCGGGAGTACAAGAGTTTGTTGACATGTTATATCCATTGTTCGTCGTTCTTTTAGCTATATCGTTTTTATATATTGGCTACATGTTCATTATGAACAAACAAATGAACCGTTCTCAAATTATCATCAATATTTTCGTTACGCTGAGTGTACTTTGTTTATTAAGTACAGGTATGACAAAGGTCGATAAGTTCACCGATGATGCCATAGCAGTTGTAAAATCAGAGCAAAAAGGCTCTTTGAGTGATGAAATTATTAAGAAGAACATAACGGATATTGCAGTAATAGATCAAAATAAGTGGAAAAAGAAAGAAGATATGAACCCGAAAAATAATATTCCAGAAAAAAATATTAGACAGATAGATATTACAGAAAAAATTGATTCGGATTTTGAGTTTGCAAAAGATAAAAAGTTAACAGATGATGGACAAAAAATATTGAAAAATAAAACGGTAATGGATGGGCAAGGGGTAGCATCCTTAACCGAATTGAAGGATGGCTGGTTTGATTTCTTCCCAGAAAAGTATTATCGCTGGCATTGGAACTTTTGGAATATATTTTTCACCTTACTGATAACAGGGTTAACGTTGTTATTAGTAAGTATTAAATTAGCTAGGTTATTTTATGAATTGGCATTTAACTACTTGTTAGCCAACATATTAGCACCAGCCGATGTTGCAAATGGTCAAAAGTTAAAAGCTGTATTATCCAATATCCTCAATATATTTATAGCAACGATTATGATATTCCTATCTTTGAAGCTATATATAATGGGAACGGCGTTTCTCCATGACAAATTAAATGGTGTACCGTATCTGATTGCATTAGCCGCATTTAGTATGGCAGTTCTAGATGGCCCGGCAGTCGTAGAAAGGTTATTTGGTATAGATATTGGATTAAAGAGCAGTTGGGGCATGTTAGCAGGTGGTTTAGCAGGTGGTTTCGCACTTGGTAAAGGGATTGGTAGTCTTGCAAATTCGAGACCAATGAAGGGTCTAGGAAATATGATTGGAAAAGGAGCGAAAGGTGCAGCACAAGGGGCGGCAAAAGGTGCTGGTGTTGCAGCGGCAAAAACCGCAAATGCGGCTGGAGGTATGGCAGGTATCATAAGTGGCTTGAAAAAAGGGAATGAATCCGGAAATAAAGAATCTTTGCAGGATCAAATGAAAAAAGCGGATCAAAAAAAAACACAAGGCAATGACTTAGCAAATAAAGAAAAGGAAAAAGGGAACTTAAATAAGGAAGAAGATATGAAAAAAGAAGGGAATGAAAAACCAGAGGTAGCAAGTGGGCAAGAATCAGGAACAACAAGTCTTCAAGATGAAATGAAGGAAGCTGGAAAAGTAAGTGGAGCAAGTGAAGGAAGTCAAACAGCAGGAGGAATAAAACAAGGAGCAAGCCAGGGAAGTCAAACAGCAGGAGGAGTAAAACAGGGAGCAAGCCAGGGAAGTCAAACAGTCGGAGGAGTAAGCCAGGGAACAGGTGAAGGGAATCAAACAGCAGGTGGAGGAAGCCCGGCACCAATGGGAACAGCAAGACCAGTACCAGGTGGAGGAAGCCCGGCACCAATGGGAACAGCAAAACCAGTACCAGGTGGAGGAAGCCCGGCACCAATGGGAACAGCAAGACCAGTAACAAGTGGAGGAAGCCCGGCACCAATGGAAACAGCAAGACCAGTACCAGGTGGAAGTAGCCCGGCACCAGTGGAATCACCAAGATCAGTGCCAAGTGGAAGTAGTTCAACACCAATGGGAACAGCAAGGCCAGTACCAGGTGGAAGTAGCCCGGCACCAGTGGAATCGCCAAGATCAGTGCCAAGTGGAAGTAGTTCAACACCAATGGGAACAGCAAGACCAGTACCAGGTGGAAGTAGCCCGGCACCAGTGGAATCGCCAAGATCAGTGCCAAGTGAAAGTAGCCCGGCACCAATGGAAACAGCAAGACCAGTGCCAAGCGGAAGTAGCCCGGCACCAATGGAAACAGCAAGTCCAGTAACAAGTGAAAGTAGCCCGGCATCAGCCGATATCGTAACGATGACACATAGTAGCCCAAGTATTCCTTATGAAAGTGATAAAGAAGTGGCGGCAAGTAGTAGTCATGAAACACGTACATTAGGACAATATGCAACGGATACAGTTAAAAAGGGCTATAGCGCTACTACATCATCCATTAAACACAAGGCAAAAGGAGTGCAAGAGCGAATTCATAACTCTGAAACGGTACAAAATACAAAGCGTTTTTATCAGATGGGTCAAAATACAGGTAAAAGTTGGAGAGATATCGTGAGCAAAAATAAAAATAATACGGATAAAAAATAAGCGTAATCGTACGCTTATTTTTTATTGTCGAAAAGGAGGGAATCCCGATGAGAAGCTATCGGATTCCGAAGGAAATCAGTACAGAATTACGGATTAATAAAGTGCTTTATTTAATAGATTTCTTTTTATTAATTGGTTTATTAGTTGTAACGATGATTCTTAGGAATTTTGTACATGGCTCTTTACAACTCCCATTCGTCATTTTCATGGCAGCCATTGCAATTATCATGATATGGCGACCAAGTACGAATCCTCAAAAACGAATGTATGAAGTGCTGATTATTACATTGCTAAGAAGAAAAGGCGCATATTGCGCCATTGATAACGATCAATAAGGGAGGGATCACATATGGCGTTATTCAGCGAAAAAGATGTGGAGAAAGAAGAGCCAAAACAACTAGAAATAACGAAGAAAAAAGCATTTCGATTTAACGAAAAAAATGTAAAGGAATCACTTTCTGAACCAAAAGAAATTGTGAAGGTGGTACCCAACAAAAAGAAAGAAGAAAAAACAAAGGTAGAACCAAAAGTAAAAAAGCAGAAAAAAGAAAAGCCAAAGAAAGATGTTTCGAAAAAGAAAAACCAAAAACTTTTAGGCTTTTTCTCTAGAAAAAAGAAAGAAGCACCACCAAAGGTAAAGAAAAGTATTGCGGAAATTATGCAAATTGTAGACATGACGGAGGATGGCATATTTGAGCTGAAAAATGAGGAGTTTTTAGAAATTCTTCAAGTGGAAGGTGACGATATGTTCTCTAAGAATAGCGATGAACAAGCATTTGTTATTTTCTCACATGCGTATTTTTATCAAGCCTACAAACAGTCCATTAAACTCGTTTTTTTAAACTTCCCATGTCAAACAACCGAACAACAACGTTATATAGAGAAGAAAATTAAAGAATGTACTAGTCCTTTGTATGAACGAATTTTAAATCAGAAGTTAAAAGAACTACAGTTTTTAGAATGGGGCAGAACAAATCGGGAAGCCTTCTTATTTATTTACGGAGAAACGGAATTAATCGTAAAAGAGCGTGTGGATGCAGCCAAACGATATATTAAGCGTTCTACAGAACTATTAGATGTGGATGAAGAGAAGAAATTAGAACTTATGTTTAAATTGTTTAATCAAAATGCAAAATTAGGAACGAAAAATATATGGTAGCGAGGGGGAAATAACATGTTTGCGTTTAAAAGTAAAAAATCTAAAAAGGAAAAACAAAAAGAACTAAAAAAGAAGAAAGGTTACAATCCCTATTTATTAGCTAGAGTCCAATCACAAGGGGGGGTAAGTTTTAAAGAAAGTTATGTTCAAACAGGTGATGGATTTGCTACTTGTATTCATGTTTTTGACTATCCAACAGAGGTAAATGATTTTTGGTTAGAGCAAATCATGAATATGCCAAATGTGATTACAACATTAGATGTAATGAGTGATGACCGAAAAGAGGTCGTTGAATCGATTAATAAATCCATGAGTGAACAAAGTGTACGGCATGATACAGCGAAGGATAATATAGATCGGATCGATGCGAAAAATGAATTTTTAGAGCTGGAAGCTCTCTATACGGATTTGAAACAAGGTGAGGTTATGAAACGTATTCATATCCGTATCTATGTTTCCGCTAGAACTTTAGATGAGTTAGAAAAACAAGTAAAAGAAATCATGGAAACATTAGAGTCTTATAATTTTCGAGGAGCTGTTTTTTTAAATGAACAAGAGTATGAATGGGATGCACTCGTAACAAGCTTTGATACACAAAAAAATTATGTGAACCGAAGAAAGGGAAAAGAAATTCCGGCAGTCAGTTTGGCTGGTGGGTGTCCATTTCACTACTCTTATTTGCATGATCCATACGGTACGTATTACGGAACAACGAAAACAAAAGGAAATGTTATTTTTGATATTTTTCATAAAGACGAACAAAGAAAGTTTTATAACGGTGTAATGATTGGAAAGCCTGGTGCTGGAAAATCAACATTACTAAAAAAGAAATCAGTAGACTATGCAAGTAAAGGTCATTTTATTCGTATTTTTGATATTGTAGGTGAATTCGAGGAAACAGTACGTGATCTGAATGGGAAAACAATTGCATTAGATGGTTCACAAGGTCAAATTAACCCACTTCAAGTATATAAGACAGCAGAACTTGAGGAAGTTAGTTTCACTCAGCATCTATCTAAACTGACAATTTTTTATCGATTCATTGCGCCAGAAGCAAAAGATGATGAAATTAAAGAATATGAAAATTTGCTTCGTAAATTATATATTCGTATGGGATTATGGAATGACGAAAAAGGAGCGAAAAATGAAATTACAACAAGAAAACCAAAAGAATATCCTATCTTCTCTGATTTTTTAATGTTTGTTCGCAAAGAATTATATCAAGATGTAGAAGCTAAAAAACATCATGATAATTTAGGAGACAGTAGAATTCATCGTTTAGAATTAATTGAATTAAATCTTACCAATTTAGTAGAAGCATATGCACAATTATTTGATGGTCATTCCACTATTGAAAACTTTAAAAAAGAACAAGTTGTATCGTTTTCTTTACGAAACATTTCAAATTTTAAACCGGAAGTATTCCAAGCACAAATTTTTAATGTATTTAATTTAATATGGGATGAAATGATATCCAATGGTGCACCACAATTAGAGGCATATACTAAACAACAACTTGCTTTTGAAGATGTAATTCGTTATTTCATTATTATTGACGAGGCGCATCATATTATTAACACGAAAAAAGAAAGCGCTCATGCCCTACAATTTTTAACTAAATTTAGCCGAGAAGATCGAAAATATTTCGCAGGGCTTTTATATGCAAGTCACACGATTCGGGATTTTGTACCGGAAGGATCTTCACAAGAAATGATTGATGAAATTAAAAAGCTATTTGAACTTACACAGTACAAATTTATCATGCAACAAGATAATAACAGTTTAGATATGTTACGAAAAGTTTTTGCAGGACAGTTAAGTGAAAGTGAAATTGCAGCGATTCCACATTTACCAACAGGGGATGTCATTTTAAGTATTGGTGCTGTAAAAAACATTCACTTTCATGTAGAGGTAACAGATGAAGAATTGATGTTATTCGGGGGAGGTGCTTAATACCATGCATCTGGTTTTAAAGATCATACCAAAGAAATGGCTCATCACTTTAGCGTTAATTGTGATGGGTCTTTTTTCTTTTCTTTTACTTGGAGTCGTTAGTATTTTCATTGCAGCAATGGGAAGTGATAGTGGAACAGGAACAGACACGGGTGATATTACATATACAGGTGAAGGACAAGTGATGAATGTTTCGCCCGACGTTTTGAAATGGGAACCTACGATTCGGAAGTATGCAAAAGAGTTTGGCGTGGAACCGTTTGTTGCTTTAATGCTTGCTCAAATGATGCAGGAAAGCGGAGGGCGTGGCAGCGATCCGATGCAATCATCAGAGGGTGCTTATAATACGAAATATTGTAAATCACCAAACTGTATTACAGATCCAGATTACAGTATTTGGGCAGGTGTACAGGAGTTTAAACATGCGATAGAAAGAGCAGGAGTAACGAGTCCAGGAGACATGGATCATATTAAAACAGCACTTCAAGCTTACAATTTTGGAACAGGATTTTTTGATTTTGTTGGTGCAAACGGTGGCAAGTATACGAAAGAATTAGCAATTAAATTTTCACAACAACAGTATCAAAAAGTAAAACATACTGGAATGTATCACTGCCTTAGACCAGAAGCTGTACCGTATCAAGCGTGCTATGGCGATATATTGTACGTTGATGCGGTTTTGAAATATTATCAGCCGGGTTCAGTCGTTTCTGGTGGAGGAGGAAGTCCAGGAAGTGGGGGAAGTAGTGGTTCTAAAGTTGCCGATGTAGGTCGTCAATGGATAGGCCGTTCTACGTATGTATTTGGTGGAGGACGTAATACAAATGACATTGCAAGAGGGATTTTTGATTGTTCAAGTTTTGTACGCTGGGCATTCGAACAAGTAGGGATGTATACCAGTCCAATAGGAGCTGTAAGTACGGAAACATTAAATAAAATCGGTACAAAAGTATCAGCAAATGATATGAAACCGGGTGATGTTATTTTCTTTGATACCTATAAACATGACGGGCACGTTGGCATTGTAATTGATAAAAATACTTTCATTGGATGCCAAACAAATAAAGGTGTTTCCATTGAAGATTTAAATAATCCGTATTGGAAAAAAGTCTTTTCTGGTCATGTAAGAAGGTTCTAAAAAACGAAAGAATAGGAGACTGAAAGAATGAAAGATAAACGGAAATCTTTGTTTATTGTGTTTGCCATTTTAGTTATAGGTGTGACAGTTTTTAATATCTATTTGAGCAAAAAATCAATGAGTGATGGCAAAGAAAAACAGTTAAAACTTTCAAATGAATTACTAACAAAACAAATTGAAGACTTAAAAAACCGACTGGATAAGGTGCTTCCTTCCGCACAAGAACAACAAAGAAGGGCGTATTTATCGACAGCAGAAACGTTTATTCAATTATCATTTCATCGAGAAAAAGAAGGCTACAGTGAGCGGAAAGAAAAAGCAAAATCCATTATGAGTGAAGAACTTTTACAACAATTCTATCCCACTGAAAAATACGAATTAGGAGATACCTATAAAACAAAACCAATAGAAATGAAGTTTTATTTACAAGAAAATGAACCCGATAAAGAGGAGGTAAATGTGTTAGCTGAATTTATAAATGTCACGACAGATTCAACTCAAAATCGAGAAGAGAAAGTCAACAATGTGTTGCGAATCATCATAAAAAAAGATAAGGAAACATGGCGAGTTACAAGTGTAGAAGAGTTAAATATGAAAGTTTTATAACGAAAAAGGTGGGGTGAGAGTGTGATAAGTTCAATTGGTAAGAAAAGTGAAAGAATCAATCTGAGAAGAAATAAGTCGTGGATCTACCTAGCAATTATCAGCTTTCTATTTTTAGGTTTTTCCGCTTTCTTAACATCTAAAATTTACATGCCAAATGATGAAAAACTATTTCATACGGAAACAAACAAAGTAATCAGGTTGTCGGGAATGGGGAAGTTGATTGTAGAACAAAGGGAGTACAATCCACATAAAAACTTTATACAAATTCGCTTTCGGATAGAAGGATATGAGGAAACAGGATTTACGTTTAAGGCACAAGAAAAAGGAAAGCCAGGTGTTCAATTACCTGTCAAAGTGTTGTATGAAGAGAACGGAAATTACGTGATAGAAGTCAAAGAATTATCTCCAAATTGGGGCGCTTTAGCTTTAGATATTTACAATAAAAACAGTGAAAAAGAACAAATGGATATACGGAAGTTTACACAAGATGCTAACGAGTACGAAGAAGAAAATACAAGTACAAAGAGTCCAAATAAACTTGTTCAGACGATTTTTACCGATCAAAGAAAAACGAAAGCAAATGATGAATTGTTAGCTGAAGATAAAATAACATATGAGCTAGATTTTATAGAAAGGGATAAAAAAGATATTGAAACAAAGATCGAAAATTATGGAAAAGCAATTAAGCTTGAAGAAGAAAATGCAAAGACAGTTTATGAGAAAGTAAAGGAACTAAAAGATGAAATGAAGTACCAAACAGAAGCGGAAAAAACGGAAACGCAATCGAAAATAGCATCCTTAGAATCTAAAATAAAATCATCAGAAAAGAACGTTGAATTGTTTAAAGGAGAACAAAAAATTGCACGAGATAAGATCAAAAAATTAGAGCAAAAGGCACTTGAAATTAATAAAAATTGAAAAAAGTCATGTCGTGAGTGAGTCTACATCAAGGGATTTCGTGTCGTGAGTGAGTCCACATCACGAAAAAATGAGTCGTGAGTGAGTCTACATCAGAAGATTTTGTGTCGTGAGTGAGTCTACACCTAGAAGGTTTTCTTGTTCCCATCGTTTCGCTAGGCTCCGCCTAGCTTCACACCTTAGGTGGGAACAAAAACCCCTTATGCTCTTCTCACTATTTTTTGATCTCTACCCAGAATTGTAGAAAGGAGAGGGAAAAGTGGAAATTAGAATTAGGGAAGTAGATCCAATTGCCGTAAAGAAAATAGATGAAATTGCAAAGAGGAAAGGATTATCCAGGCAGAAATTTTTGAAAGACCAAATTGAAATGCTGGCATTTTTTCAGCAACAAAATAAAAGGGAAATGGAGTTAGAAAATCTCATTGAAAAGAACATCCATATGATGAGTGATTGTTATAACGCAATGGGAAAAATGAATGAGTTTATTCAAATGATGATGCAGGATGTTGAAAATGAGTAATGCGGTTCCTGTTCAATCTTCCGTCACAACGGGTGTTGTTTTAAAAACGAAATTTGTGTTACCAAGTTCCGATGCGTTTCAGAACTATATTGATTATGTAGATCGGGAGGAAGCGAAAAGTGAAGTAAAGTTGAATCCGAAAATGTTCGAAACGTATCAAGACTATATGGGGAATTCAGAAAAGACCTCGGCACTATTTACGGAACACGCAAATCGTTTAACAGAAAGTGAAAAAAAGTCCTTAAAGGAAATGTTTAAAACCGCTCATGAGAATGGAAGTATCATGTGGCAAGATGTCATTTCTTTTCATAATCCTTGGCTAGAGGAACAAGGCATATATGATGAGAAAACTAAAACATTGGATGAAAAAAAGTTAATGGATGTGACACGGATTGCGATGAAGGAAATGCAGAAAAGGGAGGGATTAGAAAAAAGTTCTACCTGGTCGGCAGCCATTCATTTTAATACGGATAACATTCATATTCATGTGGCAACGGTTGAACCATTTCCAACGAGAGACCGTGGCAAAAGAAAACCCAAAACATTGGATGCGATGAGGGGAAAAGTCGTAAACAATTTGTTAGATCGTAAGCAGGAACAAAAACAAATTAATGATCTGATTCGAAACAATATGGTGGGAAGTAAAAAAGAGGATTCGGTTTTTGATTGGCGTAATCAACATTTGAAACCATTGTTTTTACAAATCTATAAACAGTTACCAAGTGATAAAAGACAGTGGCAATATAGCTACAATACAATTCAGCCATTGAAGCCGGAAATTGATGAATTAAGCAGGCGATATATTCAACATCATCATAAAAAAGATTACGATCAGTTTCTCCAAAAGTTAGATAAAGAAGTGCAAGTTTTTAAAGAAGCATATGGAGAAGGAAAGTATGATAAGAAGCAATATGAAAATTACAAGACGAATAAAATCAATGACCTGTATAAAAGAATGGGGAACGCCTTTTTACAAGAAATGAAGGCATACGATAAAGAACAAAAGAGAATCCATCACATGAAAAAATCAAAGCCGTTTCAAAAATTTCAACAGAATGTATCTATTCAGTATTCTATGAGGAAAGTAAAACGTGCGTTTAAAAGTGAATATGAAAGCTGGAAGAACCAAAAGTATTATGAGCGTATGCAAAAAGAAAGTGCATATCAAAATGAGAGGGGTTATTAAATGAAAGACTTTCGCATGCAAATTACATTGGATGAAGAAACAGATACGTATATTAAAGATTATATGGAAGAACACAATATCAGATACAACGGCGAAGCAATTGTAAGGATTTGTAGAGAACATCAAGCATCAAAAAATACAGAATGGTCATTGAATTATATTTCAGAAGTTGTTTCTAAAAATCTTCATGACATATTAAAAAGTGAGCTAACAAAAATTCGTCTTGGTGCAAATAGTGCGGATAGGAATACACAAGTTTTAATTGAATTAATGAATGGTTACTTTTTTGCCAATGACTTAGATTTAGAGAGTATTATTACTACGGATAAAATAGAAGTCGGTGGCGTGAAAATGGCAAAGGAAGTCGTAGCGGAACGGATTAGTCATGCGAGACAAAAACGTATAGATCATGAGGCATCAAAGAACAATGTAACATAAGATACATTGTTCTTTTTTATAAAAAAAATAGGAGGTCATTAGGATGTTATTATTTCATGAAGATATCGCATTAGGAGTTATTAAAGAGGTTGGAGAAGGTGAATTGGTTTTACTTGTAAAAGATGAAGAATTAACAATCAATATCACACGAGAACAAGAGGAAGAACTTGCAGTTCATGTTATGAATCAAGAAAATATGTTAGTTCCGGTTAATGTGAAAACTCATGAGCTTTTCTTTGATACAACTGAGAGATGGAATGAAGAAGACATGGAGGAATTGCAAAAAGCGAGTGAAAGCGTAGGGGAAGATCATGAGTGAAAATTATAAGAAAAAGTATCAAACAAAATCACCGGAAGAAAAGAAAGAAGCTGTGCAAGCTTTAACAAAAAAGATGGAAAAAAGCGTAGAAGGTTATTTTCGTACACCGGGAGATTTAAAAGAGTATTTAACGTTTATGGCAAAGTTTTATCACTATTCACCATCTAACATTTCATTAATACAGAGTCAATTCGAGGGAGCCAATGCAGTTGGTTCCTTTTCTTTTTGGAAAGAAAAAGGGTTTGCGGTTAAGAAGGGTGAGAAAGGAATCCAGATCCTTGTTCCAAACCGAACTGTAGCAAAATTTAAAGACAAACAAGGCACTTGGAAAACAGTAACTAAAGCAAATGAGGAAGAGAAAAAACAGATTGATTCTAAAAGTGTGGAGGTGAAACCAGGTCGCTTATATTTTGCTGTCGGCCATGTGTTTGACGTGTCTCAAACAAACGCAAAAGCGGAAGATCTCCCTCGTATTTTTCCGAATCGTTGGTTAGAAGGTAGTGTGAAAGATTATAAGAGTTTGTATAGAGGAATGGAAGCTGTTGCGGCAAAGAACGGTGTGAAAATTATTGAACCAAAAGCAGAGCTGGGTGTCGCAAAAGGTGTGAGTTATACCCTAACAAAAGAAGTTGCCTTGAATCCACGAAACAGTGAATTGCAAAATGTGAAAACCCTTCTTCATGAATTAGCCCATGCCAAACTTCATACAGCAGAGACACATATGAATTACACGGCACCAGAAAAAGAGTTTCAAGCAGAAATGACCGCTTATGCCGTTTCTTCTTATTTTGGGATTGATACAAGCGAATATTCTTTGGGGTATTTAGCGAGCTGGACACAAGGAAAAGAAATGAAAGATAAAACGAAATTATTGAAAGAAGTACATGAAACTTCGATTGAATTTATTGAAACAATTGAAAACACATTAGAAAAGGAAAAAGAAAAAACAATTGAAAAAGAGGTGGAAGGTATGGCAAATAAAAATGAAAAACAGGATGAAAAAAATATTTTGCTGGTCGAATATATGAGTTTAAGTAATACGACACAAGAGCTTGTTTCCGTTGCAGAGCTAAGGGAACAAGTAGATAAAAATCAAGCATTTCAGTCTATAGAGCGTGGGGAACAATTGAGTGATAAAGAATTTATAGATGCATTTAACGTGGCAAATAAAGAAAGATATGCAGCACTAAATCAGGATGAAATAAATCGTCCAACTATGTTAGTTCAGTGGAGCGAAAACGAAAATTTTAAGGGTAATCAATTGATCCCATTTGGAGAGGCCAATGAAAAAATGGCTGAAGTCATTACAAATATTGAAAAAGCAAAAGAGGAAGCAAGAGAAAGAGATGAATACGTACAATATGATAAAACTCGTTATCATATTGCCATTCCAAAAGAAGTAGATAGAGATTTTGGGAGAATGGAGCTTGTGAGTATGGATCGTTTGGATATGGGGGATGGGGACTACAAGACACCGTATGAACAGATATTAAACGAGAAAAGGTATTTATCGGATGAAGTGAAACAAGCGTTACGAGATGAATTAGTGAATTATAGAAATAACAAAGAAATACCGATGGAAAAAGTACAAGAAAATACATTAGAAAAATCGAAAGAGACACCTAATCATTTAGTTACAATTGAAGTGTTAGCGAAGGATATACAAGATGAAGAGCTGGCAAGAATCCACATGATGGATGGCGTAACGAGAGATATAAGTTATTTGTCTGTATGGAACCAAGATAAAACAAATCGGGAAGATTTATATGTTTCCCTAATGGAAAAGAACGGGGAACGAGAAAATGTCTTTTTAGATAACATTTTGAAACCAGATTTATATGAAAAGGTTCAAAGTTCTATCTTTGATGGAAGAGGAAATTTATCATTTGTTGTTTATGAAAAGGATACAAATATGAGTCTAGATGAAATCGTAAAAGATGAACGATATGGACTCTTAGTTGATAAAGCGGAGGGACAAAAAGATCACTCATTTAATGAAAAAGAAGTGGAATTGTATAAAGAAATGAAAAAGGAAGGGTATGCACCTATTGCCTCTTTAGATCAACAAATTCAACCTTCAAAAGAAAAAGAGTCAACTACATTAGATAAGGATTTAAGCCGGAAATACGAAGCATACAGACGTTCACAATATGAAGAAACACCAGATAATATTGATAGTATTGTCACTCGTGTAAAAGCTGAAGAGCGATATTATACAACAAAGTATGTTTCGATTGATAATGAGCTGGTAAGCCAAGAACACGTAGTGAAATTAGAAAATCAGGTGGATGAGAAGCTTGGAAAAGAAGGAATAACGGTGAAACAGTCTACAACTTCAAAAGAAATGGATGTAGATAAAAAATTTCAGCCATTGAACGGAAAACAAACGAATCATAAAGAAAAAGACAAGGAGCCGGAGCCTGGTAATGTAGAGCAGTCAAAGGCTACAAAGAAATCAAGTAGAAAAAGAGAAACAATGGAAATAGAACGATGAAAAATTTTATAACAGGAAAACCAGATTAAATCATTTTTTGTTAATCAATTGAGAAAACGGAAAGTGATTTTTTTATATCTAAACAAGAAAGAGGGGAAAAGTAAAAGCCCTCTTTCTTGTTTGTAGAACGAAAGGAGTGAACGTCATGATGTGGACTTGAAAGAAAGTTCAATCGTTTATAACAAAGTTCAACCGTTTTGAAAAAAGATTAACTGTTTATAAAGAAGTTGTACGGTTTTATTCTTTAGAGTTTAGTTTTCTAAATATGACTTTATAAAAAAATTAGTAATTCATAACAAAGTTCGTTAACTTTAAATAAAGATTTATAACCGTTATTAAAAAGAAAAATGAAATTGGAATTTCATCCTATTTGATACTTTTGTCATATATAATAAATGTAGTTTAAACCAAATTTTCAAATAAAAGGATATACAGAAAGAGGGGATTAAAATGAGTAAACCAGAATTATATGTTAGTTTAGCCGTAGGGCCAAATTGTGATGGGGCAGCATTTGCCTTGCGATCGGCACTTGAATACTTCGGAGCGAGGGTTAATGTTCATTGGATAGGAGGACGACCAAATGATTTAGTTGATGTTCTTTCTGGAGAAGATCGAGAGGAGAAAATGAATTATTTGATTTTATATTTCCATGGTGATGAAGGGAGATTTTGTATACCTGAACTAGACGATAACGATTATGAGGTTAACGAGCCAAGAGGAGAGTTTTTTGGTGCTGAAGAAGTTATACGGTATTCAAAAATGAATGATGTAAAAGTTATCGCAGCAGGCTGTACATTAGGTGTAGAACAATTAGCCTCTGCATTTTTAAAAAGTGGTTGCCACTCATATTTAGGCCCAGATGATTATATAGATGGTAACGCAAATTTATTGTTTTTAATACGATTCATGTATGAAATTATTAATAATAAGAGCCAACAAGAAGCATTTGGAATTGCAAAATCCTTGGATGATGAAACTTCAATGTATCAGCTTTATTTACAAGAAAACATTAACAAGAATGGTTAAGTTAGAAGAATAAATTTGAATAGATAAAATAGAGGTAAAATGAAAATAATAAGCTATCCTTATTGTGCTCAAAGGGACTTTCTGTGAAGAAGGCTAATAAAAATAATCAAACTTTTTTTTAAAAACATATTTTATTTCATAGAGCAACTCCATTTTGATTATTGTTTTTTCTAAATGGAGTTTTTATATTTGCTGTTAAATAAGGAGTTCTGTGAGATTTTAATCAAACTTTTTTAAAAATTGTATAATGCTTCACAAAGTAGGAATCCGTTTTGATCAATCTCTTTTCAAAATGGATTCCTTTTGTTTCTTATCAAATAAGGGTTTGTAAAACATTTCCGATTAAACTTTATTCCAAACCAATACATGAATGTATGGCTGTTTACGGGATGTATGTTCCTTGTAGCAGTCTTTTTGAACACGTTGCTATTATTCTCGGTCACAAGATGATAAAAAAGCGAAAAAACAAGAAATGGAAGCGTGAAACTGAAATTGCAGATTAATAGGAGGTACTACGTATGGGAAAAACACTATTTATTGCTGAAAAGCCGAAGGTAGCTGTTGAATTATTAAAATCACCTAGATTTAGAAAATCACAAAGGTATTCAGGGAGCAAGCCGTATTATGGATACTATGAAAATGAAAATTACATTATTAGTTGGTGCCGAGGGCATTTATTAGAACTAAAACATCCGGAAGAAATGGATGAACGATACAAAGAATTTAAATTCGAACATTTACCAATTATTTTGGAGCCGGAATATAAAGTGAAATCGGATAGTCTCGAACAGGTTCAAATATTGGTTAAGTTATTAAATCGCCCCGATGTAGACCATGTGGTCAACTCCTGTGATGCAGATAAAGAGGGTGAGCTTATTTATCGAGAAATATATGAACATGCAGGTGTGAACAAGCGAGAATCCCGCCTTTTTATCTCTTCTTATGAAGCCGCAGAGTTAGAGGGAGCATTGAACCGATTAGAACCAGGAAGAGACTATGACGGGCTTGCTCAATCCGCTAAAGCAAGGCAATACCTGGACTATATTCTAGGAATTAATGTTACGAGGGGCTGTACATCAAAACTGGCAAGAAACCAATTCTTATTGGCTTCTGGTCGTGTTCAAATGTGTATCTTGAATGAAATCCATCAACGGGAAATTGCAATCCAAAATTATAAAGAACAAACTTACTATAATATAAAGCTACTAACGGAAAACGGTTTACCACCAGTGATGAAAACAGAAGATCAACTGATAGATCCATCCCCACTCCAAAAACTTGGAGATAGTTTGAAAGAAACAAATGTAATCGTAACGGAATTTAAAGAAAGTACGAGAAAAAAGAAACCAAAATTATTATATAACTTAACAGACATCTACAAAGATGCTCACGCCAAGCTGAAGATAAATGCAGAAACAGCAAAAAAACATATTCAGAGTTTGTATGACGAAGGCTTTATCACGTACCCTCGTTCTTCATCCAGGCACTTACCTACCGAACAAGTGGAACGAGTAAAAGAAGTAATGGGAGCATTAGAAAAGAGCGCATATGCAAATCTCGTACAACAAGTAATCCCATCTTCTATTACAAAAAAACACACTACATTTAATGATGAATTAGTCAGTAGTCACTTTGCAATCATTCCAACAACAAAATTATATGTCGGGACCAACCGAAATCCATTAGAAAAACAGTTATATGACTTAATTGTAAAACGATTTATCGGGAACTTTATGAAACCAGCAATCTACCTGGTAAGAGAAGTACACTTTATAGATCAAGAGGGCAACACATATAGTACAAAAGAAAAAATCCTACAAGAGAAAGGGTTTCTAAGTGTGTTTCAAGAGGATATAGAAGAGGGATCAGTTGAGGCATTTCAAATCCCCGTTTTACAGGAGGGAGATTCTTTCAGAATCGTTCAGTATGACTTGATTGAGTCCCGAACAAAGAAACCAGCCTTTCATACAGAAAGTTCCATTTTAACCTTTATGGAAACGGCAGGACG
Source organism: Bacillus sp. NPDC094064 (assembly GCF_050279585.1). Lineage (NCBI taxonomy): Bacteria > Bacillati > Bacillota > Bacilli > Caryophanales > Bacillaceae > Bacillus > Bacillus sp. NPDC094064. The sequence goes on along the minus strand of NZ_JBNNUI010000008.1, from coordinate 162,344 downwards.
TAAATTGGATGATGAACATTTGAAAGAACTGATGAAAGGAAAACGGATTGGGACAGTCGCAACGGAAGAAACATTTATCCCAAAACTGTTAGAGCGAAGCTATATTGATGTTACCAATAATCAGATTCAAACCACTCATATTGGTCGTGCGTTTATAGATGCTTTTCCGGTAGATGAAATCAAAAATCCATCTTATACGGCAGAAATGGAAGGGATGATCTACATGATCGAAAAGAATGAAATGAAATATGAGGAATTTGTAGAGAAGACAAACACGTTTGTAAAGAATACGGTCGAGCAATTAGGCGCAATGGATGATAAGGTGTCCGATAGCATTATTAATACCTGGAATCAGCAAATTGAGGTGTGCAAATGCCCTTGTAGAAAAGGGAAAATCCTTCATAAAGGCAATTTTTATGGATGCAGTAATTATCCAGAATGTGAAATCTCCTTACCGAAAAAAATTAAAGAAAAAGCGATTCTGGAGGTGCAGGCGAAAAAGCTGTTTGAGGATAAGAAAACAGATCTTTTAAAAGGATTTAAGTCCAATGAGAAGGAGTTTTCCGCTTATCTAGTATTACATGAAGGAAAAGTTAAATTTCAGTTCCCAACACAAGAGGAGCTGTCATTTGGTAAATGCCCAAAATGTAAAAAAGGTGAGATCCTTCATCGTAAAACGTTTTATGGATGTACGGAGCATAAAAATGGATGTGATTTTATGTTACCAGCAAAGATGAAAGGGAAAGCAATCCCTAGTAATCAAATGAAAAAGCTGATTCAGTATAAAACAACAGATTTTATAAATGGCTTTGAAGGGGAAAAGGGAGAATTTACGGCAGCTATCTATATGGAAGCGGACGGAAGTCTGAAATTCAGTTTTCCAACAACTGAAGATCGTACAATCGGTAAATGCCCACTATGCAAAAGTAGAGTTCTTGTAGGAAAAAGTAATTACTTATGTGAGCGATACAAAAAGGGCTGTGACTTCATCATTTTTGGTACATTCTCTGGTAAAAATCTAAGTAGTAACCATGTAAAAAAGCTATTAGAAAAGAATGTGACGGATCAAATTAAAGGGTTTATCTCAAACAAAAACGGAAAGAAATTTGACGCTCGTTTATCATACAGCGTACAGGAGAAGCGATTAAAATTCTTATTCGGCAAATAAAAATGAAATGTATCAACTATAAGTGTAACAAGATAAAGAAGTTTTTTGCTGAATAAAAAAGTTCTTTACTATATAGGAAAAATAACGCAAAAGCACATATGACAAACCTATTATCATTCATATTATGCGAGGTTAAGTAGAAAATTACTTATAGAGGGAGTATCTCAAAATATGCGTCATAAATACACTAATTTCTTACATATAAATGGTATGAGGCTTGTCTTATAAAATTAGTTTTTGTAAGAAAGGAGATATACCTTGAAGAAAGTATTGTTATTTGGCGATCCAGGTATTGATGATTCTTTAGCTATCATATATGGTCTACTAAATCCTAAGATTGAAATTGTTGGAATTGTTACGAGTTACGGTAATGTTACCAAAGAACAAACAACTCGAAATGCCTTGTATCTTTTGCAATTGGCTGGAAGACAAGATATCCCTGTTATAAGTGGTGCAACTTTACCATTTTTCAATGGGTTTACTACCTATTATCCAGAAATCCATGGTCCAGAAGGACTGGGTCCTATTCGGCCTCCTGAAAGTGTAACAACTATTCCTGTTCATGATTTTAGCTTAATCCCTAAAATTATTGAAAGGTACAAGGGAGAGTTAACAATTATTGATGTAGGAAGATCTACTTCCCTTGCGATGGTATTAAATATTTGGAAAGAACTAATGCAAAGTGTAAAGGAAGTATATATCATGTCCGGAGTGTTCTTACAACCAGGAAATGTCACATCTGTAGCGGAAGCCAATGCGTATGGTGATCCTGTTTCAACACAGTTTGTAATTAATCAGTCGAAAAATTTAACAATGATTCCTTTAAATGTTACAAATTCAGCTGTATTGCTCCCGAACGAAGTGAATTATATTGTGGAACATACAAATGGTCCATTCAAATCATTAATAAAACCAATCTATGATTATTATTACAGTGCCTATAAAAAATTGAATAAAAGTATTAAAGGAGCTCCTTTACATGATGTAGTTGCAATGAGCGCAATAGCTAACCCTAGTTTTATTCAATATATGTATCGTAAAGTAGAAGTTGATTTAAAATCTTTTAGAGGACAAACCGTTGCTGATTTTCGTTCAGGTGCAGAAGCTACAGGAGTTCGCATTGGTTTAAAATTAAATCAAAAATACTTTATTAATGATTTTATAGAGACAATGGTAGGGAAGCAAAGGTATTAATTTAAAAAATTCATTTCCTTTTATAGTAATGTATAACCTTATGAAAATTTAAATTTGAGGACGAAGGTAGTTATAAAGTAAAAAATAAAAAAGATTTTTACTCATTCAAAAATGCGGTGTTTAAGTATTTTGTTAGTAAAGCTCTTTTTTTTATATCAAGACAATAAGTAGCAAAAGAGGACTAGGAAATGGAATAGTCCTCTTTTTTATTTCATTTTATAGAGTAAAGGGGGGATTCCGTAATGGCACATGTCAGTACGGAGGATGCGATGAAAGCAAGAAACATAGACTTGATTTCATATCTGGAAGCAAAGGGAGAAACGTTTAAGAAGGAAGGGAACTATTATCGTCATACGGAACATGACAGTCTCATCATTAAAGGGAATCAATACGCCTGGAATAGTCGAGGGGAGAAGGGATATGGAGCGATTAGCTTTGCGATGATGTACTATGAAATGACATTTCCGCAAGCTGTATTAGACATCAATAAAGGGGATTACAAAGAGTTTGATCGTTCAAAAGCTGAAGAGGAACGCAAAAAAGAACAGCAGCCATTTATCTATCCAAAACACTTAGAGGTGCCGAAACAAACAGAGATCAAGCGATATTTAATTGATGAACGGAAAATAGATCCTCGCTTGGTGAACTGGTTGATTAAAAAGGATCTCATCGCCCAGGATAAGAAAAATAATGTGGTGTTCAAATGGAGGGAAGAAGGCGGCAAAGGGCAAGTAATTGGAATGAATCGTCAAGGTACAGTCAAAATGGAGAATAAAAGGGGCAGCTTTAAACAAATTGTCCCGAATTATGAAAAAATCAATGCGGGTTTTACAGTTGATGTGGGTAAGCCGGATAAAATCTATTTTTATGAAGATCCGATTGATATGTTATCTCACTGGAGTATCAAGCAAAATAAGATACAAAATGCTCGCCTGGTTTCTATGCATGGATTGAAGTCAAAAACAGTGATTCAATCTTTAATGGATGCGAAAAAAGAAGGGCACGATATTAAAGAGGTCATTATGGCAGTTGATAACGATAAAGCCGGGAAAGACTTTATTCAGACGATGAAATGCTTTGTAGATCTTAAAGAGGATATTCCAACGAATGAAAAAGATTGGAACGATGTCCGGAAGAAACAAGTGAGTGAGCAACAGGTAAAAGAAACAGCTCAACCAAAGAAAATGAAACCAATTAAAGAGGTGGAGAGAAGTGTCTAATCTACCAGGAATGCCAAACATATTACAGATTTTGATTTATGGTTTTATCCTTTATGTTCTTTTTCGTATTTTTAAATTTATGTACCGGAAGATCCAGGAACGAAGAATATTAAAGCGAATGGCTAAGTCCGGTATTCGCTATATAGACAAAATGGACGGCCATCAATTCGAAGTATACCTAAAAGCTCTCTTTCGAGAGTTGGGTTATTCTCCAACAGTCACAAAGCAGTCAAATGATTTCGGAGCGGATCTGGTATTAAAGGGGAAAAATCGTATTGTAATCCAGGCGAAACGCTACGGGATGAAAAATAGAGTCGGCATCAGTGCCGTACAAGAGATATATGCAGCGCAAGCCTATTACAAAGCACATGAGGGCTGGGTTGTAACAAACAGTGTATATACAAGACAAGCAAAAGAATTAGCGGAAGCTTGTCTTGTAAAACTAATAGATCGTGTAGAACTTCAGAAATTGATTAATAAAATTAATCCCGAATATACGGCTGAAGATGTATATCAAGGGGTAAAACCTTCAGAACGGAAATGTCCAACATGTAAGCATGATTTAGTGATTCGTAATTCAAATAAAACAGGAAATAAGTTTTTTGGTTGTTCTCAATATCCTACATGTACACATACAGAACCAATTAATACATGAGCTGTGATGAAAATCCGGCTCTATTTTTTATTATTTAAAGAATACATGAAAAAAATGAGGTTTAATTAAAAAATGACCTTTCAAATTCGACTATATTGAATTTGAATGAAGTGGTTAATACAATACGTCATATTTGTTATAAAAACGTATGTAAAGGTAGATACGGACTTTAAATACGTTTTTAGGTTTTTTAGGGAAAATAAGAAGGGTAGTCATTATTTACGACTTAACCCTTTGTCTACGAGCTGTCGTATTGCTTCATTTCGATTCTTCAGCTTATTTTCATGCCAATAATTTTCTATTTGTTCCACTTGTTCTTTTGTAAATGTAACTAAAATTTGAGTGTTCTTTTCTTTATTAACTGCCATTCTAAAACCTCCTCTATAAAAAGTATTATAAGTTATATAACTTATATTGACAACTGGAAAAATGAGTAATAGAATAGTTATATGAGTTATATAACTTTATTGTGGAGGTTATTACATGGAACGGAAAGTTAAAAAGATGATGGCTGATCTTCAATTTCTTATGAATCATGGTCAAATAAGTGTAGATTTTATGGATTTGGGCTATAAAAGAATGCTTTATAGTGCATTAGAAGCTACCGGGAAAAAGTTTAATGTGCGTACCAATGAACATAATGAAACAACCTTGTTCTTAGAGTTAGTTTAGTAAATTTACGTAATGAGGAGCTGTTAATGATGGAGCAGTTAAGCATTTTTGACGTAATGGATGAAACTAAAAATAAGCTTTATGAGGTATTAGAGAGAAATGGATTAGATTATAAGATTCATAAGTACTATTTATATTTGGATTATAAGGGGGCCGTTCAATATTACTATATAAGAACAACGGACAATACAATTATTGATTTGTGTATCTCTGATTTTCCAGAAATCTTCGCTATTCATAAAGGATTTAGCGATAAACAAATTAGAAAAATTTATAACTGGAACTTATAAGTCTATATAAATAACAAACTTAATTAATGGAGGAATGAAAAATGAAGATTGCTGTATCGGAATGGAAAGCATTGAAAAAAGAAACAAAGTTAAAGTTATTACGTTATGCGATGCTGGAAAGCAAGTATAAGTATGCAAAATAAAAGCTCTTCATTTGCAAAAGCAAACAAAGAGCAAAGTCATGAGTGACCGTCTAGGAAAGAAATTGGCAGATTTCTCTCCACTATATTCTAACATATAAAAAGTTGTAGAGAAAAGGGGCATGTAGAATGGAAGAAGATCGTATTTCCTTTCAGCAAAGGTTTAAAGAATTTCTTGTTATGATCGTTAGTTTTTGGATCTTTATGTTTCTCATGTATGGTGAAAGCCTGTTACAATAGAATGAAGTCGAAAGTCTAAATACCCTTAGGTAGCTCTCATAGGTGTAAGATCTATGGGGGCTTTTTTAATAAGGGAACAATAAAATTTCACGTACCATAATGTTTAATAAAAAACCAAACACATAATTAATCGTCTACATAATTATTACTCAGTTTATACTGATTTCATTTGGTAAAATCAGTATACCGCTTGGTCTCATGGTAAAATATAGATATAAACTAGAAAGGAGCCTTTCTATATGAATGAAAAATTGCGAAAACACATAGAACTTTTACAAAATACCAATCAATTAGCACAAACAGCAGCTGAATTATCACAGAATGCAAATAAATTAGCACAAACTTTTGGAGACGCATCAAAAATTTCCAGTTTAGTCACAAACCCTTTCGAAAATCATGAGCTTTTACAACCCTTAAAAAACCCTATGCTCTCAGATGCTATGGAAGCTATTAAAACCCCTATAATCTCCGAAGCTATAGAATCTATGAAACAGTTAACTGAAACAAATCAAAAATTAGTAGATAGCGTTCGAATTGGTGCTCAATTTAGTCAGATTTTCGGAAATACTATGTCTGAACAAATAGCCTTCCAACAAACCATAGATTCAATGACTCAAAGTATATTCAATGATTTTGATTGGGGTTCTATTCGAGATGGATTACGTAGTCAACTCGAAGAATATGAAATTAAACTAAAAAAGTTTGATAAAGAATTATGGACAATAGATGCCGAATTACTAGATACTTTTGAGGACGAATCAAGGGAGTTTAACTCCAGTGCTATCGAAAAATATGTTGAAGATTCTCTCGATTCATACATTAAATTCTTTATGACAGACGATCTTTATTCTGATTATAAACTAATAATTGAACAAGCATATAAAGCTTATAAAAATGGCGATTATGCATTGACTGTTTTTCCTTTATTCGCTGTAATTGACAACTTAATATCCAATACTTTTTCTGACTATCAAATAGATATCCAATTAAAACCGTCTTTAAAAAACCATAAAAATAAAATTTTTCATAAAGTAAAAGATTACGTGGAAACAAACGAAGATAAACTTGCCTTCTCTCTAATGTTTTTCCGTAGAGTTTTTAATGTTTATAAAAAAATATTTGAACCTTCTAAGAAAAAACATCCAAACCAAATTAATCGTAATTGGATTATGCATGGTTCTTTTACATATGATGAAATAACTAAATTAGACACGTTAAAGCTCTTTCAACTTATTAAAGCTATTGAAATTGTTAAAAACATATCATTTGAACAAAATAAACAAGAGGTTTCATGAATAAGATTGTAGTTTTACGGTACTGGTGCTATAAGTGTGAGTAATGAAAAAAGATAAAATCGTGGAATACGATCTTATCTTTAGCGTAAAGGAAAAACAAATGACAGAAACCATCTTAATTTTTATAATATTGTACTTTTTGTTAATTCTCTATATAAAAACCACATATAACAAATATACCACTCTACCCTAATCACCGAGTTTGATACCCTTGAGAAAGAGCTTGTATCTTAAGGGTAAAGGGTTTGTCTTTATTTATTATTATGGACATTGATTTAGAGGAATAAACATACTCGGTGATTAGGGGATAGGTAACTATTTCAAACATTTGAAAGCTCGGTAATTGGGTAAATAAAAAATGCCGTATCATTCTCCCTGTAAGGAGGCATGAGGGGGGCCTCTATTAGGAAAGGGATGGTGCACTTATATATTTTAAAAAGAAAAGACACCCTAAGGTGCCTTCCTCCGACTTGATAACCACTTTAATTTTAATAACATTGTATTCCCATCCGAATACTATTTTACCACGTTAAGTAATGTTGGTCATTGAGAAAGTCAAATACGTAGTGTTCATATATAGTGCCCCCTAGGAGCATGCAAGATTTTATACAGTTTTTCGGCCAATCCAATAACAAGCGGGAACCCTGAAACCTACACCAGGATAGGAATGTATAAAAAAATGAATAGAGTCATAGAAAAAGAAAAAGGAGGATTCCTTGTGAAAGTAGGGATCCTCTTTTTCCTTACTACCGATAATGAGACGTTATGTTAACCAACCATGTATATGATATACATGATTCTTTGTTCAATCTTCTAATAAAAAACCTAACTTATATTAGTAATTTTCCTTGTTTCTATTGATAAATATCAAAATACTACCTAACACACTTAATAAAAGTACAAAATATAACAATAAATCAGGTATAAATTCTAAAGGAACAATATCTATCAATTGAAAAATAATAATCGCAATGATACCTAAATATAATATGTTGTACAACATATTATTTGTTTTATATTGAATTTCTCTCCCTCTTTCATCTTTTGCTTCATCGCTTGATTGAAATTTTATTACATACATCTGACTGATGAATATTAAAACTAAAGATAAAGATTTTAACCACAACATATGTCTCACTCCTCCTGATAATCAAATACGTCAGTTATTGACTTTCCAAATACATTTGCAATTTTAAAAGCAAGAATTAAAGAGGGATTATATTTACTTTTTTCAAGAGTAGCGATAGTTTGACGACTAACACCCACTCTTTTTGCCAGTTCCTCTTGAGACCAACCTTTTTCTGCTCGACAAACTACAATTTTGTTATGTAACAATAGTACCACCTCTTGAAATGATTGTAATTTATTTCTTACAATTAGTAAAATATTTTTGACAAAATATTTTTTTGTGATTAAAAACACGTACAAAAAATAGCTCTTTATTTTTAAGGGATAGATACTTGAACAAAGGTGTCACATTTACTTCCTATATCGAGAATTATGTAAAGGAGCTGTCCATATGGGCAGCTTATTGTATTTTTCCACATAGCGTAGGTTATTTTGCAAAAATGCTAGCGGTACCCCGTCTTGGATAGATTTCTTGCGAAATATGTACCTAGAGTAGTATTTCAATTTAAATGTGATACGATAGTTATATATTCGTTTTGCTAGTAAAAGGAGATGAGTGTCGATGAAAAACCACATAAAAGTAAATGGAAAAATCCTTCAAACAAATAAAAAATGATCACATCTCAAGCAAAAACAAAAAGAACATATTTCTAATCGGCTACGTAGAGAATATACACAGTTTGTAAAAACACATTATAGAAAACCTAGAAAGTATGAACATGATGAGATTCTTCATGAAGTGATGAATCAAATACAGGAACGTGAAATTTGGATTCCTTATGGTGAAGTAAAAAGATATTATCTAAGCAAAATAGGAAAATGGTTTAGAAAAATAGAAAGTGAATGGGAATCACAAATATCTAACAGTGAAAAGCAACAGGTATTAGAAGAAAAGTAAATCCAAACAAACCAGGGGGCGCATTTCATGTTTAATTTACAAGAAGATATGTATGGGGTACCGCCAACATTTTAACGAAAATATACGTTAAGCAATTTTCGACATCAAAAAACGTTGATTTTACTACTCTAAGCAAAGCATTTAATCTCAATTCAAATTGTGTTATTGAGTTTTGAGAATCCCTTAGAGTATAAAATCGTTAAAATGTGCGTGCTACCCCAATAAATCGCATCTGGAAATGAAAGTAAGCCTATGACCTATTTTCACACGTATCTCGGCTGTACCCCTTTATTAGTGGAAGAATAAGCTTTTACTGTTTTGCTGGTGGGGGAATGATGAGTTAGTATGAAGGTAGTCACCCGACTATTTCACCCCTGATCTCTGCACAATGTGTGGGGATTTTTTATTATGAAATATGGTATATGCACCTATAAATTCCAAAAAAATGCATCTTTGCATATTTTAACAAATTGGTTTTTTTTGTTGTTACACTATATATGTATATAGCACTTACAAGCTATAAAAATACTTGAGGGGGAATTTTTATGTTCAAGAAATTAGTAGTTGGAGCATTAGCGACTGGTATTATGTTATCTGGTGCAGGTGGAGCGATGGCTGCAACACCTAATACTGAAAGTCCGAAGCAAGAAAAGGTTACCATGGCAGCGAAAAAGCTTGTGATGATGAAACCAGGGTATCCTACTAGATATTCTATACCGGACAGCATTTATCAAAATCGTATTCATTGGAACTTGAAAGAAGCATGGCAAGAACCGGATGGTACATGGGTAGGTGCTTTTGAAGGCTGGGGTAATATTATTAATAAGTAAATCTATTTATAATAAAAGGCTTCTTATAATGAGGCTTTTTATTTTTGTAAAATCATAAAGGGGTACCGCCAACATTTTAACGAAAATATACGCTAAGCAATTTTCGACATCAAAAAACGTTGATTTTACTACTCTAAGCAAAGCATTTAATCTCAATTCAAATTGTGTTATTGAGTTTTGAGAATCCCTTAGAGTATAAAATCGTTAAAATGTGCGTGCTACCCCTGTATGAACAATTGAAAGAGAAAAAAGGGGGAGTTACTGTATTTTTAAAGAATGGCGTTCCAGTACGTGGGCAGATCCTTGCAACAGATAAATTTACTGTCCTAATGATGGTTCATGGTAAACAACAACTAATCTACAAACAAGCAATCTCTACACTTGCTATTTAATATATAATGGGCTTATGTAAATATTCCCTAATATTATATTATTAATATATACTATAATATAAGTGATTCTTTTTATTATTTATATTTTTGTTATTTTCTGTTGCAGAATCCTTATTATAAGGATTCCTTTTTTTGTATCAAAAATCTACAAAAAAAAGATAAGATCGGGAACACAATCTTATCTTTAGCACAAGGAGTAAACATAAGGGATAACCATCATATTTTTAATATACTTTAATTTTTGTTAATTTAGAATATTAAAACCATAATTAACAAGTATTTCTATATTGAGAAATTTATTGTAAAATTAGCTATAAATGATTCAAAACTCCAATGTAAACTTTTACCCATTTATTTACATTCGAACTATCGAAAACATTGACTTTAACCCAATCCGCCTAATACCCTCAAAATCAACAAGAAAAGTATACATTCAAAACATTGTAAATAAGGCATACCGCCAAATATAAAACATATCCATAGGGAAGCGTGTAGCACCTTGCTATAATAATGTTGGAACTATTTCCTAATTATTGAGGAAGGAGCTTAGACATGGAAAAGATTAATAGAATATTAAGTGATTTTGCTAAGGTTAATGAATATGATGGCGTAGGTAATGATTATAGACTATATCTTTTATCAGAAAATACAAAAGAAGATATATGTGAGCTTATAAAAAAGGATATAAAAGCTACTAGTGACGACACAATAGAACTTATACATTTGAATGAATGGCAGCAGGGTTTCCTTTCTTGTGAATTCCCTGACAGTGAAGAGTATTGGTTCGGAACAATACCCAGTGGATATGATTTGAAAGGATTAACACCGAAGGAGTTTATAATAGAAAAGTTATTGAATACATTTGAACAAGGGATTGGAGCAGTTTATTGGGTAAAATTAGATATTGGAGCCTATTATGCTTGTAGTTATGAAGAATATGTCTTCGTAACCAATAAGGGAATTTATTATCTTTCTATGCAAGTACATGATTAAAAAGAAATTGTGTACAGTTAGACATAATTTAGGATATCTTTTACCCGGTTCATTGTATGATAAGGAACTGTTGGTTTGAAATAAAGTCACGACGTTTTGAAAAAAGTTGTTTTTAAAGATGGTGTGAATTGGAATTTTACTCCATCTTTTCTTTTTAATTTTGTATAATAAAATAATGATATTTATATATTTTTATATTAAAAATTAAGCGGGAGGAATAAATAATATGTTAGATATATTAATAAATCATTTTAAAGATGTAAATTTAGTATGTTCACAATGTGGTAAAACAATTGAACGTGGTGAACAATTTGCAGTTTCTTTAATATTATCCGAAGATAAAAATATGCCTGTTGGACAATTAGATAAAGTATTAGCTAAGATAGCAAACGAAATTTTATGTAGTAAATGTAAATAATACTGAACAGGAAGCTAATCTTCACTATTTGCTTGTCAAACTTAATAACAAAAATAAATAGCTCAAAAAAATCAACCCATGCATTTTAATCAAAATTTATTTCAAAGTAACACTAAGGGGTCTTCTTTTGTACGTCAGTTCTTTACGTATACCCAAGAATTATAGTTCTTAATAACATGAAATTCATTTTCTTATAATTAATTAATCCTAAATATAAATATATGTCTTTCTATAAGAATAATGCACCATTTTTATCTATCTGCCTATATGTTCATTAATTAATTATGATGTAGATATTAATTTAAAGTTATTTATACGAAATAACTAAATGGATTTTTTAGGAAGAGAAAATGATAAACCATTCGGTTTTCTTAATTCACATAATTTTCAAAATTAAATTCTATAGATTTTAATATTTGTTATATAATGAAACCAAGCCATATGTAAGATGGTTTCCCCGTTACGAGTAATGAGATAGTTTGATTCACCTTTAATACATTATCTGAAAAAGAACTTGTAGTGATTCCTACAAGTTCTTTTTGTTCTTCGGATTGATGGATAGTAAATGTTATTAGAGATACCGCTAATATTTCGGAAAAAAAACTATGCTAAGAGAATGCAAGATTTTATACAGTTTTTCGGCTAATCGGGTAACAAACGAGAACCCTAAAACCCTAAAACCCTAAAACCCATGCCAGGATAGGAATGTATAAAAAGATGAATAGTGTTATAGCAAATAAAAAAGGGAGAGTAAGGATTCCCCTTTTTATTTGCTATCGATAATAATGTGTTATGTAAATTAGCAATGAATAGAATATACAATTTCATCGTGGTATTTTAATTATATAATAATATTAGAAAGTAGGTACGGAGTTTGAAAGAATGGATTTTGTTAAATGAACAAGAATATGAGAATGTTTGGAATAGATTTTATGATAAATTTGCTTTTAATCCTAATATAGATGGCGAACAGTCATTTAAATTTTCTTGTCCATATATTACTTATGATTTACCTAATTATTTTGAAGGAAAATGGACTGATGACGATGATTATATTTTTGATCATATATTATTGGAAGCTCTTATTTTATGTACCGAGAAACATGAATATATATATGCGTTAGATTGGCATCATGATAGCTATTGGATGAATCCTAGTTTAAATTTAAATCTAAACGAAAAGGATCATCAATGGAAAATCCCATTTTTTTCGGATGGAGATTATTATTTCTTTTTACAAAAAGACTTTAAGTGGGGTTATTTAGGGCATCCATGGGAAAAAGTTATTTATATTTTCGGAGAAGAATTAATCAAGAATTTCAAAGAATTAAGGGATAGTAGATTAAAAAAGACCAATGATAAAGTATAAATTTCACTTCCCGTATCGAGAATTATGTAAAGGAGCTGTCCAAATGGATGGCTTATTTTATTTTTTGCTTAGCGTGATTTTTTTCCAAAATGCTGGCGGTACCCCATTGCTATCAACCTATTAATTTCAAGTATCCCAAAAACGGAAATTTTATTATTTTACAGTAATTTATGAGTGCAAACTTTGATAAATTTAAGACTGAATATTTCTAATAATTAAACTAATATTTCTATAAATTCTAAATATTTTCTTTTTTGTAAAAAATGATACATTTGAGGTATGAGTTACAAAACTATTAAAGGGGGATTATTTATGTTCAAGAAATTAGTAGTCGGAGCATTAGCAACAGGTATTGCATTAACTGGGGAGATTGGTGCAGCATCAGCTGATACAGTAAAACCTATATCAGATAGAATTGAAAGTATAGTTGAAAATACAAATGAAGTCGAAAGACCATTTGTACCAAGTTTTTCTGATAAAAATAATCTTATTGGAGAAAAAGCAGCTGCAGCATTTGATTGGGGATATTCCGGTAGTTATAATTTTTCTACATCAATTCAAGTGAAAAAAACTGTATCTGTAGCAGACAACGGAACTATTGGAGTAGCTATTCAAAATAATAAAAATTTTAATTTTAAAGTTGTAGTAAAAAGTTTATCATCAGGAAACACCGTAACCCATAATGTAACAGGAGGGGCAATGAGTGGTGGTAATTATGTTTATAATTACTTTGGTCCTATGAAAGCAGGAAACTATGTTGTAACTCTAGTAAATACAGATGGTTCATGGCACCAAGGCACTGTTTGGCTTGGATGGTAAGTACTTGAATTTATTTATTTTTGAACAGACTTTTCAAAAAAGAAAAGTCTGTTCTTTTTAATTCTGCACGTTCCTTTGTTTTGGAGATGCTGATTTAGAGGACCCGCCACATCGCTATCAAGCTAAGATTTTATAGTACCCCCATAACGAATTTTTGTACTAACTCGTGGGGCATTTATTTTTCTTAAGTTGATGGATATGGGGATATTACTTTTCTTAGCTTGATTTTGATGGGGTGCGCCCCCTATATAGAAGGTTTCTTCAATGTGTATGAAAGTTATTTTTAATTTTTTGAATATTAATATTGTTTAGAATTAGTATATATATTATTATAAATAATGGTATATTAGTAAGTTTTTAACACAGATTCTATTCAATCTCTAAAAATATGATTCTTGGAGGCGTTGTTGTGCGTAAAAAATGGAAAATCGGGCTAATGAGTACGTTTCTTGCCTGTACTACCTTCACATCTGTAGCATTTGCAGCAGAAAAGCCAGTCGATCAACCCAAATGGGAGGAATGGCTAAATGGACATGCAAAAAGATTAAATGAACCCACTTCCCAAACAACAGAAGATTTATCTTTTCTAAAAGAGGCCGTACAGGACAAGCGTATTGTTGTACTTGGCGAAAGTACGCATGGTGCTAAGGAAATGAATCAATCCAAAATACGTATGATTAAGTACTTACATGAAGAAATGGGATATGATGTAATTGCATTTGAATCAGGATTTGCAGAAGCAAGTACGGTTCAACAAAATTTTGATAACTTAACCGCTACTGAAGCTATGAAACAATCTTTAGAAGGTGTATGGCAAACAGAGGAAGTTGAACAATTGTTTACCTATATGAAAGAACAAAAAGAAAAAGGAAAACCACTCACATTAGCTGGTTTTGATATCAATTTGTTTTATCGCTCATCCTTCCACCCGTACGCAAAAGAATGGTTGCAAAAACTAAGTCCTGAAGTGGCATCTGAATTTGATGCAGCAGTAACAGAGTTGATTAAACTGGATAAGTATTACAATAAAAATATAACATATCCCTATGATCAATTTAAAATTGAAATACAGCCCGTAATTAACAAGTTTGAAAAGGTTAGAACATTTATTCAAAATCATAAAGCTGAATTGACTCAAGTTGCACCTCATCCTACGTATGATGTGAACTTTCTGGAGAAATCAATTAATATACGGATTGATGCGATTAAAACGCATTTAGATGCTCAAATGAAAGTTAAAGGTGGCATCTTCTCTACTAATGTTAGAGACTACGCTGATTATATCCGAGATCAAAAAATGGCTCAAAACCTAGCATGGCTCACTGAAATGCAATATAAAAACAAAAAAATTATTGTATGGGGACATAATTATCATATTCGGAAACAAAATTCGAAAATGATATTAGACTATACGAAGTGGCAGCAATACAATTTGGTAGGCCCTAATATGATGGATTATCTTCCGCAGCGTATTAAAAATCAAATGTATACAATTGGCCTGTTTGCGTATAGTGGGAGCAGCTGGAACTCTGAAATTGACGAAATTGTTCCTGTACATACCGAACATGAAGAACAAAGTGTAGAAAAAATAATAAGCACCGTTGGAAGTCCAAATGTTTTTGTAAACTTAAAAGGAGAAAGTAATCGACCAGAAACGTCATGGATGTTTACCCCAACTGCAGCAAGTTACTGGGGGGACAAAAAGCGAGAAGAAATCATGATTCCTATCGAACAATATGATGGCATTTTATGGTTAGAAAAGACTTCGCCTTCTGTTCTTAAATAAAAGAGAGCGTCCTTACATGTTAAGGATGCTCTCTTTCTTGTCATGATTGTACGTAAACAACATTCGATTGAATTCATTCCCTATAGAAAATACTAACAATCAAACAATATATTCATTATAGGGGAGCGTCACACCACCATCAAGCTAAGAAAATACAACTACTCCTAGAATGAAATTTTGTGCTAACTTGTAACCAAAAAGCTCATTTTTTCATTTTGGGGTAATTCTGAATTCTTAAGTTGATGGGCATGGGGTATTTGCATTTCTTAGTTTGATAGCGATGGGGTCCCGCCAACATAACGCGAATTTCGTACGCTAAGAAATCTTTTATTTAAAAACCTTGGTTTTTTCGTACGTTAAGAAGGTTCCATAAACGACCGTGTTGTTTTGGAATAAAGTTTAATCCAATTAACGTTAATAAAACTGATATAAAAGAAAATGAGAAGAGCATATTTTGAACAAAGATTGATTATTTGTGTTCTTTGTTTTTCAATATTGTTCTTTTAGCTTTTTTAATAATTCTACTAGTCGATTTTATGTCAGTATCCTTTGTCCATTCTTCACACAGGTTGATCACCCAATCTGGTTTGGTTTTACTTGCATCATTTAGCCAGTTTCCAACCGAATCTTGAACATATTTTGATGGATCTGACTTAAGTAAATTAAGAATAGGAAGTGCTTTATCAGGTTCTTGTTTTAATATTTCAATATGCTTACTCCATACACCCCGAGGACGAATAGATTCTACAGAAAACCTGCGAATATTCTCATCTTCACTTTTTGCCCAGTCTACTAACAATTCCACACTTTTTTCTATATTTTGTGAAAGGTCTTCTCTAATAGACATCCAAGCAATTTCTCGAACACCAAAATGACGATCCGCTGCAAAAGGGCGAATGTACTTCAATTTATCTTTTAATGTGTTATTTGGTTTTTTATTCATAAACGCTGCCCAACATCGTACACTATCTGAGATGTGATTAGAGAATTTTAATAAGAAGTCTGCCTTTTTCCTTTCATTCTCTTTGAATATAACTTTATCTAATAAAGTTCCTGTCATTCGTATGACTTTCATTCCAGTTTCAACGTTCTGTTTTTCCAATTCAGCTACCACTAATTCTAAACTATCTTTGAGTCCTATTGAAGGCAAAACATTTTTAAGTAATTCAATATGGTTTATAGCTAGCCATTCTGTTAGATTAACACTTTCTAATTTCCCTTGATTTAGTAATTGTAATACCTCACTAGGGATTTCGCTTGTTTTCTTGGCTCCTTTTCTGTTTAAGATAACGTCTGTTTCTTTCACTACCATTTAATTCCCTCCTCACAATACTGTCTTCAAATAGACATTCAATAAATAGGAGTAGCTTCCCTTCCTCCCCATTCTGATACTACTTTGTTCCCTTAGTTGAATAAGAGAAATAAAAAATTGCATTGATAATACAAGCTTTTGATTTAAGCCACTTGATTATCAGACATGGTACAATCGTAAACGACACCTAATATATCAAAGACTGTTTTCTTCTCATACTTATGGGATTTTCGTCCGTTTTGCTGTAGGAGGTTGAACAGGCGAAGTAGAATCTTTGATAGCTCTTGGGTGTCTTTTTGTATACCTTGAAAAAGAAGAAGAAAATAATCTTTAATCATATATATGGCCTTATATTCACTCAGCTCTTGTTTCTTTTTCATAAGAAGTAATTGTCGCATTTGAAACATCGTAGAAGAACAAAGTAGAATGGCAATCAGTTGCCCATACAAATGGCATTCCGATCGTTCTCTTTTTATCTTTTTACAATGATGAATATGAAAGAATGATTTCCATGTTTTAAATAAAATTTCGATTTGCCAACGTAAAGAATACCAATCATGCACTTGTCCCATTGGGACAATATCTGTAGGGGTGTTTGTCATATATACATTGATACCAGTGAGTCGTTTACTACGAGGAGAATACTTCATTCCTTTCTTTTTTTCTCTTACAGTTTGATCTTGTAATCGTTTTTTTGTTGTTCTTTTGTTAGTCGATGAACAATCACGCGAGTTGGTACTTTATCAGTCATTCCTACATAAGCGTTGGATATTTCACATGTTTGTCCTGGTTAAAGAGAGTTCATTACAATCTCCATATCTATCTGGATATACTCTGTACTTTTCTTGATTCTGCCATCTTGAAAATAATTAGGGTTAGGATTTTTTTGATACATACGTGTATTCGATTTGATACGTGAGATATAATAAGCCTTTTTATCTTGTATATATTGAAGATCTTTCAAATGAAAATAACCTAAATCTCGGATATATAAATCATTTTCTGTTACAGTTGGGACACACAGGGAACCGTAGGTTCGATCATGTTGTTTACCTGGACCTGTATGAATATGAAGGAACTGTCCACTTAATAGATCATACTCGAGCTGAATCTTTATTCCCGCTGTATGGCTGCATCCACCTGCACCTGGATAAGCGAATGAAAAAGGATCTGGAATTTGGAATACAGTTGAATCTAAGATACGAATACGCTTGAAAATAGAAGTATATGGAGAAGAAATCAGCTTAGCTGAAGATAACTTTTGGTTGAGAAATTTGGCTAACACTTGTTGTAGAAACTGGACGGCTGCGGCGTTAAATCTTTGATTTAGTCCTTCAGGACTGATGAGTACTTCTGTTGATACTTCTAAACAGCTAGATAACTGAGTTAAAGAAGGCATAGCTACATTTTGGCTGACCCATACACATAAAGCTACTAAATCTTTTGCTTGATACTTACTAGTTCGTTGTACAAAACCAACATCTCTAGCAAGATCCCGTAAGGTATTTGGAGATAAAAAACTTTGAATCTCTTGAGCAAATAGTTGTAATTCGTCAGACACAGAAACAGACATAAAAAACGCCATCCTTTCCTATGATTCTACAGAAAGAATAGCGTATTTTTTCATTTTAGGGGACATTTCTTTTTATTAGCTTGATAGCGATGGGGTAGTACCACATCACCATCAAGCTAATATTTTCATATCCCTCTAAATTAAAATTTTCTTTCTCTACAGATAGTTATTCTGAGAAGCCGCTCATTTTTTCGTTTTGGGGGCATTTCTTTTTATTAAGTTGATGGGCATGTATGGTGCCCCCTATTAGACGATAGTGAATTAACAATTTCGGGGTTCAGTTCAACTTTATTCAAAATAAGATTTTTTTGCAGTAAAATCAATGTTAGTGGAACTTTTTTAATCAAACTTTTTTCTAAATTAACATAAATACTTGCAATATTTAAATTAGTACTATATAGTTCTAGTTATGACAAAGGTAAAATTAATGAATCAAAAACGTGTGATTGAAGTAGCTGCAACATTATTTTTAGAAAAAGGGTTTGCTTATACAAGTATGGATGAATTAGTACGTGTAAGCAAAGTTTCAAAGTCTAATGTGTATTATCACTTTTCTAATAAGGAAGAATTATTAGAAGGGGTCGTTGATTATTGGATTGAAATGTATCAATCTGCAATTGATGACGTACTTTCTCAGAACCAATTTTTAGTTGAAGATCGTATCCAACTGTTTTTAAAGCAATTATCACAAGGAGTTCAGTCGAGAGAGTATAAGGGGGGCTGTCCATTTATTACTCTTTATATTCAAAGTCCTACACAGGCCACGCAAATAAAAGAAAAAATAGGTCTCTTTTTTACAGAATTACAAAAGAAAGTTTCTCTATTACTTAAACAAGGGGTAGAGAATGGGGAATTCAGAAATACGATTAATATTGATGAGGTTGCATCACTTTTTATTACAAATCTTGAAGGAGCGTTATTTATTTCAGAAACATTGAAGGATGCAACTGTAATCACGAAAACAGCAGATCATTTTTTTAACTTGCTTCGATAAAAGAAGCTTTTTTTTTACATCAAATTAGTACTACATAGTACTAAAAAGGAGGTTTTATATGAGAACAGTATTTTTAATTGGTGGAACAGGCTTTATTGGAAAGCAATTAGTGAAAGAATTAGCCAAAGAGGATGTTAAAATTCTTCTTTTAGTGAGGTCGAAAAGTAAAGCAACACGCATTTTTCAAGAAAGAGGCATCTTAAAAAAGGCAGTTATGCACTTTATTGAAGGTGATTTGACGAAAATAGATTTAGGTCTAAGTGCTGAAGATAAGGAGAGGATATTGAAAACGGATGTGATTATTCACGCAGGAGGCCCCATGGATATTCAAGTGACAAGTAAAGAGGCAGCTTCCGTATTTTTAAATGGCGCCAAACATATTAGTGAATTAGCTAAAAGTATTCATCAATTGAAGGGCTTGCAACAATTTATTCATGTTGTAGGTTATATGAGTCCCTTTGATGATAAAAATAGCAAGATTACAATTGATGTGTTTAAAGAAGGAAACAATTATTTGAAAATAAAAAATCCATATGAGAGAACAAAATTTTTAGCAGATCTTTATATCCGTCACCAGGCATCAGCAGTAGGTTATCCGCTTTCTGTAATTAATCCGCCAACTGTAGTCGGTAGTAGTAAAACAGGGAGTACAGAGCAGATAGCAGGATTAGGTTTGCTTGTGATGAGTATGCGAAGAGGGCTCATGCCAGTGATTCCTGGAGGTAAGGGATATAGGTTACCACTTATTTCAAACGATGAGCTTGCGAAGTTTATTGTGCAGGTTTTCAGATTGGAGCAACCGACTATTCAAACATATACACTTGTTGAAGACAAACAGCACGATCAGAACATTGCTGAATTATTAAGTATTATGTCGGAAAGTATGAATATGAGGGCACCAAAAATCTCTGTCCCAATGCCACTTATGAAGGCAATTATGAATAGTGGAGTAAGTAAAATAACAAAAATTCCTTCTGATGGACTGAATTTTATTACAAAACGAAAATTTTCAAATGTTTCAGCGAAAAAAATTATGGGAGGAGATTGGTTTAAGAAGACGAGTGTAATGAAATTTTTCCCTGCCGTAGTAGCTGATCTGGATTATCGAATGATGTATCAAAATGGCCAGCATAATCATTTATTTAAACGAACATTATGCGATAACACTACCCTTTACCAATTACAAGGAGAGGGTAAACCGTTTATTTTATTACATGGTTTATTGAGTGATGGAGAGGATTTATTTCCTTTAGCACAAGAGCTTCATGAAAAAACTGGTCAACCTGTATGGATCTTGGATCTTCCGGGTTTGGGACGTTCTCCTTTTAAACGAGAGAAAAATCTTCTAGATATCTATTTGAATGTAGTGAAAAAGTTATTGGAGAAAGCTACTAATGGTGCACATCTAATTGGCCATTCATTCGGTGCGTTTATTCTTCTGGAAGCATTGGTACAAGAGTACATAGATAAGAAGTATTCAATCACTTTACTTCAGCCACCTGTTGCTAAAAAAAATGCTAAATCGCTAAATGCTCCTCAATTTATGAACAAAGGGACATTAAAATTGGCAACTACTAATTTGATAGGGTGTTATTTATTAAGTAATGGTTTGTTTGAAAGTACGGAGAGCATCCCTGAACATTATATTGAAAAAATAAGTAACAGTTTTACTTCTCCTAGAATTTTAAATACTACGGTTCAGCTTAACAGTTTACTACTGAAAAACGATCAAGGTGATTTCAATGAAGTAACAAAGTATAATCTTCACATTATTTGGGGGGATTATGACAGAGGCTATTCTGCTCCATCGCATCTTGGTAAGGTCGATTTTGTTCCATATGGCCATCATTTTCCTCTTAGCCATCCGAGTGAAACGGCAACATTAGTAATAAAAAATAGTAATACTAGCAGATGAGAGTGTGGGATAAATAAAAAGTGTGTAGTAAGATAGTTGTGTCTTTGAAATAAAATCGTACTGTTTGGGGTCCCACCCTATGCCCATCAACTTAAAGATTTTATAACACCCCAAAACGAAAAAATGAGATTTTTATTACAAGTAAGCACAATTTTTCGTTCTGGGGGTAGTTGTATTTTCTTAGCTTGATGGTGATGTGGCGGTACCCCTTTATGTACAATGTTATTTGTTTACCTATCCTATACACAACTATCTGGTATGTTTTAACAGATTGATTAACCAATCTTATGGAAGAATTTAATCAAATATATGATCAATGGAAATCAGCAAGGATAACTAAGCTATGACTTCCAATTGCATCCTATCCAGTTTGAACACTCTTTGTTCAAACTGGATTTTTTTGCGATATTATCATTAAATTTTTCACAACAATAAAAATGCTATTATTTATAGTAAGATTAACAAATCGTCTCGAGTACATTTTTTAATTGTAAAATATTGTTCTGCTTACTTTCGTTCTTCTTATATATGAAAACGGTATTAATGACATTATTAAAGATTAAATTGTAATAGTGAATGTTTGTATAGTTATATAAGTCAATAAGTTTAGTATTCAAAACAGCAATAGTATTACTGATTTGTAGAAAATCTTGAATACTACTAATTGATTTTATTTCCTTTAATTTATATTGTATTTGATTATTCATAAGCCAATCAACTACAGCTCTTGTATACATACAACCTTTACTCAATACAAGCAATGTTATAGGTGTTTTCTGATCGAAATTGATTATATGGTCATTACTTGAAATAATCTCAAATGTTTCAGTCGCAACAATAGCGTATACTAAATCGGGATATTTTTTAGTAGGTTCACTAATGAGTGCACAATCCAATTCGGAATTGTGTACTTTTTGATTTATAGCATTACTAGAATCTACTGCGAAGTCTACATCCAATTGAGTGTCTCTCGCGTTCAACGAGTTGGCGATGGGGGCACCGTAGATTTTTAAGGTTGTATGTGATGTGCCAAAATTCACTATAGAGTTAATCTGATAAGCATCGATGGATTGCAAAAATTCTAGGTACTCTTGAGTAATAAGTTGAAGGTACTTTAGATACTGGGTACCTACGCTAGTAATTTTCAATCCTTGGGGTGTACGTTTAAAAACGGGTTTGCCAATTTCAGACTCCATTTTTTTTACTTTAGCAGTAAGGGCGGATTGAGTATAGCTTGTAATTTCTGCGGACTTACTTAAATTTTGTCGATTTAATATTTCAATTTTTATTGCAATTTCTTCGATATTCATATTGTTTGTTACACACCCTATAAAAAAAATTTATGGTTCCTATCATTTTCCTTCATTTTACGCTTCTCAGTAGGCAGAGTAAACTCTAGTTAGCTTAATAAGTAAGGAGTCGAGATGATGCTACAACCTAATAATAGATTATGTGACTACTCTCTCTATAAAAAAGATCCCTAGCCGAAATAAAATGGAAGGAATACGTATGTGTAATAGCAAGCTAATGGAGGGACATAAATGAACACATATTATAAATGGTTAATCGTATTGGTGGCTACGCTATCACAAACTGCAGCAACCTTTGTGACATATGGCATGGGACCTATCGCTACATTCTATCAAATTGAATGGAACTTAACACCACTGCAAACAGGCTTTATTGTTTCAGCTGTAAATATTGGTCCGATGTGTTCGATGCTAGTGTTTGGTTACTTAATGGATAAAAAAGGGGAAAAACAAATTATTGGATGGGGTACAATTTTATTAGGGGTCTCAGCATTAACGCTGGTTTTTGTTAACAATTATATGGTATTGCTTCTTTTACTATTATGGGTTGGGATATGGTATGGCAGTGCTCAAACTGGTGGTAGTACTGCTATCGTAAAATGGTTCCCCAACAAACATAGAGGTCTAGCTCTTGGAATAAGACAGACAGGTATACCACTAGGGGGGGCTTTAGCGTCTGTTATTTTATCCTTTACATATTATCATTTCAATTTGTCGGTCACGCATGTTGTACAAGGGGGAGTAGCAATTATAGGAGGTCTACTTTTTTTATTATTTTATAGTGAGCCAGAAAGAACCTGTGCTACAGAATCGACAACGGTATCGTTTAAGCAGAAAATGAATACTATTAAAAATAATAAAGAATTGTATCCGATGTACATTGTAGGTGTTGTGATGATGTCATTACAGATGATTATCATTGCACATTTTATGAGTTATTTGCATCAAGAAGGTAGCTATTCGCTAACAGAGGCAGGGAAATATTTAAGCCTCGTATTAATAGGTGGGATGGTTGGACGGGTAGTCATTGCATGGATGAGTGATCAATTCTTCGAGAATTATAGAGAAAGATTATTGCTTATTGTGATGGTTGTTACAGTAATATTTACAGTGATTTTTCCACTAATCATTCATATAGAAAACAAAATATTTATGCCACTATTCTGTTTTTTATTAGGGGTTGTAGCTATTGGTTGGTATTCTATTTTTATTGCTTGTGTCACAGAGCAATCTGATCCCGGTTATATAGGCTTAACAGTGAGTTCAGCCTTGACATTAAATCAACTATTTATTGTCATCGCACCTACTTTATTCGGTTTATTAGTAAATATATTGGATAGTTATCAGCTAGCATTACAGATTGTTGGAATCGCTGTAGCTTTAGGAGCGATTAATTTATATAGAGCAAAAAAAATTTTATTGCGAAATTCTCAGTCTACCTGAGAAAGAAAAGCCCGAATCACTAAAGGAGCGTGAAGGATTTTGGTTAAAAGTCAGAGATAGAGAAGTACATATAGGTACAGAGGATGGTTTTGACCGATTAAAAACAAAAGTCCATATAGCTTATCAAGTAGAGGATATATCGTACTGGAGAAATGTGTTAGAACAAAATGACATTCAGATAATTGAAGGGGTACCTATACCTGGCTTTGAACGTTTTGAGTTTAGAGATCCATTCGGAAACAGAGTGGAAATGATTCAAGAAATTTAGTTACTCCATTAACTAATTGACATAAAGGATATAATTTATTTCCGAAAAATCATCCTACAATAAAGAGGATGATTTTTTCTTTAATAATCAGTACCTGCTATATAATCATTAGATTAAGCTTCTATAATGCTTTCAGAATGAAAACATTATGTTTTTTATGGCAACCAAGTTTATTTTTATCGTTGTGGTGGGCATCAAAATCTTAGGTTAATGGCTATGTGGTGGGATCCCTTATTAAAATTAAAGTGGTTATCAAGTCGGAGACGGGCACTTGTGAGGGTGTCTTTTCTTTATGATTTTACACAAATAAAAAGCCTCATTATACATCGAAAAATCTAAACAAATAGGTTCTTTCAAATGGTACAATGAGAAAAAAAGAGGGGAATGAATCATGACAAAAAGAACAGGTTGGACTTATCTCATCGGATTAGCTTGGTTAGGGAGTCTTGCAATACTCTGGGCAAATATTGCTAATTTGATTCCGAATCATGCTGTTTCTCTAAGCATTTCTATTATTATGATTGTCATTGCAGCAGGAGTTAGTCTAACAGGGATTTACTTACTTAAAAAGAAAAGATATTGAGAACGGATCGTGCCTCTTTCCAAATGGGGAGGGGTTTGCTGTTGAGATGAAAAAAAGGAAGGGAACATAAATGGAGTTGTATCGCAGTAAAATTAGAGAATTGCTTGAATTCAAGGATTTAAGGAAATATTTCTATAAAGAGAAAGAAGAAGCCATTCAAGAAGTTGAAGAGAGACTGAACGTAAAGATTCCAGACAGTTATCGATGGTTTCTAAAGGAATATGGCGGCGGAGGTAATGGTGTATATGTGAACGGCTGCAACGATATTTTGTATTATCATGACAGATTTAAGTCCTTTAACATTCCAAAAGGATATATTATTATTGAGCATTGCGATGAGTATTCCTATTGTTTAGATACGGGAAAAATGATGAACAATGAATGTCCTGTTGTAAACTGGAGTGCCCATGAAAAAGGTATCTATCCAGAAGCAGACAACTTTTACGAACACTTATTAGAAGGAATTGAAAATGCAATTGAAAATGAGTGGTGGGAATAATATATAACAAACCACAACACAACTCCTTTCGAAAGATACAAGTAGAATTACTTCCGCTTTCGAGAATTATGTAAAGGAGCTGTCCATATGGATGGCTTATTTTCTTTTTTGCTTAGCGTGATTTTTTCCAAAATGCTGGCGGTACCCTATATCTCTACATTTACTTATGAGAACTCAGCTAATTTTTTTCGTTTTGGGGTGGATTTGTTTTCTTAAGTTGATGGGCATGTGGTGCTACCCCATATCCATCAAGCTAAGCTCATACAATGTCAATCATAGTAGAGGTTGTTTCTTTTTTTTAAGGCTACGTGTATGGAATTTAAAGATTTGCATACGAAATAAACCTTAACGGGTTTCATTTTTTTGAATTAAGCCGCTTGATTAAATCGTTGATTTAATCCCTCAGGACTGATGGGCACTTTTGTTGATGCTTCCAAACAGCTAGATAATTGAGTTAAAGAAGTAGTAGCGATATTTTGACTCATCCATACACATAAAGCGACTAAATCTTTTGCTTGGTATTTAATGGTTTGTTGCACGAAACCAACATCTCTAGCAAGATCTCGTAAGATATTTGGAGATAAAAAGCTTTGAAACTCTTGAGCAAATAGTTGTAATTCATCAGATACAGAAATAGACATACAAAAAACGCCATCCTTTCCTATGATTCTACAGAAAGGATAACGTTTTTTTGCGTGCAAATCCGTAGCTTTATAGCGATATTAGCTGAGTCCCTAAGGACTAAGGGGATACCTAATCAAATAGTAACCTTAGTTATTAACCGTATAAAAAATAGTTTCATAAGATACTTTGTGACAAATAACTAAAAGGTGTGATTCAAATGATTAAGGAACAAGTTCAAAAGCTGCTTAATGATTTAATTCAACTCGAAAATTTATCGTCTTCCATTTATTTAGCTATGTCTGCCGATGCGAATCGTAAAAACTATACTGGTATGGCACATTGGTTAAAGCTTCAGTCGGACGAGGAGCGAACGCATATGTTAAAGCTTATTGATTACTTAGCAGGAAAAGATGGAATCGTACAAATACTTGCAATACCAACACAACCTACAGATTATGGAACACCACTAGAAACTTTTGAGAAGGCGTTAGAACATGAACGTTTTGTAACAAACGCATATCGGCGAGCTTATGATTATATTATTCAAGTAGATTCTCAAACCCTGATTATTATTCTAGATTTTTTAAGGGAACAAATTGAAGAGGAAAATCAAAACTTAACCATTGTAGAAAGGTTAAAAATAGCAACGGATAATCCAGCTGCTTTATTGTTATTAGATCAAGAGTTGGGGCAAAGGAAGAAAGGTGGAGCAGCAGGAGCAAACGGATAAAAATCAAATCTTTCTTTTGAATATTGGAAATGACTCAAACTTCATGCGTAAATATAGCATGCACATTGAACAGAAGAAGTCAAAAAAACGCTATTCTTTCTGCATATTTCTACAGAGAGAATAACATTTTTTCGTTTTGGGGATATTTCAAAATCTTAGCTTGATAGCGATGAGATACCGCCAGCATTTCGGAAAACCCCCACGCTAAGCAAAAAATACAATAAGTCGTCCATATGGACAGCTCATTTATATAATTCCTGTTATCAGAATTCAATGTATCTAGAAATTCATAAAAATGCTTTCCAGATCGCTTAGCTGGAGGGTATTTTTTGTTCACATGATTCTCAATATAGGAAATGAATAAATATGATCTACTTAACATTAGCTCCCGTTGTCAGTAATTGGATAGCTACTTAAAACCAAAAAGGAATTTGCCAATTTTTTTGCAAAACTCAATGGTGGTTCAACAGATTGGATATGAATATACATAATCAATGGTTTCATATATAACCAATGATTATGTAAGGCGCTAACAATAATCCCTTGTTGAACAATTGATTGCATAAATAAAGGAATTTCTTCTTGTAAAATAGCGATTTCTCCAAAGTTCAACGCATCTCCATTTTGATCTAACGATTCAAAAGAGATCCCAACCGGTATCACTGAGGTGCTTGGTCGTCCTTGAACAAACACTTTAATATTACGACGCAAGGAGACAGAACAAACACCCTGATTTATGTTGCTTTTTCCATTAAGAATTTTAGCAAATTGTTCACAAAGGAAATTAAGGTTGTTCATAAATCTGATGCCCCTTTCTTATCAGATAAAAGTTACTTCATAAGTATTAATACTCGTCCATTAGCTTTTATATAAGTAATTTAAGAAACTTTTATTTAGATAATAAGAAAACAATGCACATCATATTCACTTCTTATTTAATTTAAAAACACCAAAAATATATTTTAGGGACGTTCTTAAAATATTAATAACTGTCGGTACATGATTGTTTTTCCTCAAAAAAATCACCAGTTTAAAAAGTTATGATTTTCTGGATAGGTGAGAGTGATACAGGATTTTGTAGGTAGAAAACATATCCCGGTAATTTAAATCAATTCATATTTATCTAGTTAATACTCTTTAAGGGAATCCAATCTCTTTTTGATAATTCATATTCGATTTCAAAAAATGTACTCTGTATCAAAACATTCAACATCATTATATTTCTTCTTACATTCATGTCTCTTTTTATCTCTTGAGAAACTTGGCAACAGAACCGAGATTCATTCATCTACATGAACTATTTAATGCTATTGAACATAATAAATTCTTTTACAATGATACATACTATCCTTAAATAAATTATTATAATACGAACACGCAATCCCAACAGGAGGAGTTACTTGTGTCTGAACATATAGAGATTATTTTGAGAACACTGTTATCTTTCTCGATTTTATTTATCGGAGCTAAAATATTAGGAAAGCAAATTATCGCTGAAATGAATACCTTTGATTTTATTGGTGCTATCTCTATCGGAAGTATTATTGCAAATTTGGCATTTAATTTAAATGTAAAAACTCATCATGCAGTTATCGCTTTTCTTATT
Organism: Bacillus sp. NPDC094064; assembly: GCF_050279585.1. Taxonomy (NCBI): domain Bacteria; kingdom Bacillati; phylum Bacillota; class Bacilli; order Caryophanales; family Bacillaceae; genus Bacillus; species Bacillus sp. NPDC094064. The sequence goes on along the minus strand of NZ_JBNNUI010000008.1, from coordinate 133,980 downwards.
TTAGTATTTATCATTTTAATGGTTAGTTATATATCCATGAAAAGTCGAATAGGCAGAAAAGTATTTGCTGGAAATCCAACAGTCATTATTGAAAACGGAAAAATTTTAGAAAATAATATGCGAAAAATGCGCTATTCTCTAGATTACTTAAACCAACAATTAAGAGAGAATGGCATTTTTAACATTGAAGAAGTTCTTTATGTCGTAGTTGAAACAAATGGTAAAATATCTGTTCTGAAAAAACCTGAATATCGTACTGTTACAAAACAAGATTTAAATATACCAACAAAAACAGAGTGTAAACTCCCCATCGAACTAATTATGGATGGAGAAATTATGACAGAAAACCTAAGGCAAAACAATCAGACGGAGTTAGAATTACAATGTGAACTAAAAAAACGTAAACTTCGCTACAAAGATGTTACGTATGCTGTACTTGCTGCAAATGGAAATATCTACATTGATACATATAAAGATAACATTACTTCCCCAATGGACCAAGAATAGGCTATTTCTTCTAAAAACACAGGTGAACATATCGTTGTAATCCTTCCGCAAATGGTTGTAGTTCATCTTGAATGATTCATAAGAAAACGTCTTCCTTTCTAATCTAGCTTGTTAGAAAAAAATAACACCTTTTGATACTTGGAGTTATTAAAATTTCTTGAGTTGATGGACATGGGGTACCGCACCATGCCCATCAACTTAAGAATTCAGAATTACCCCAAAACGAAAAAAATGGGTTCAATTCTTATGGACACCTATGAAAAGATGAAATTTTCACTTTGGGGGCATTTCAAAATATTAGCTTGTTGGACATGTGGCGGTACCCCATTATTATCAAGCTAGTAATTTCAAGTATCCCCAAAATGGAAGTTTTATTATTTTACAGTAATTTATGAGTGTAAACTTTGATAAATTTAAGAATGAATATTTCTAATAACTAAACTGATATTTCTATAAAATCTAAATATTTTCTTTTTGTAAAAAATTATGCATTTGAGGTATGAGTTACAAAACTATTAAAGGGGGATTATTTATGTTCAAGAAATTAGTAGTCGGAGCATTAGCAACAGGTATTGCATTAACTGGGGGGATTGGTGCAGCATCAGCTGATACAGTAAAACCTATTTCAGATAGAATTGAAAGTATAGTTGAAAATACAAATGAAGTCGAAAGACCATTTGTACCAAATCTTTCTGATAAAAATAATCTTATTGGAGAAAAAGCAGCTGCAGCATTTGATTGGGGATATTCCGGTAGTTATAATTTTTCTACATCAATTCAAGTGAAAAAAACTGTATCTGTAGCAGACAACGGAGCTATTGGAGTAGCTATTCAAAATAATAAAAATTTTAATTTTAAAGTTGTAGTAAAAAGTTTATCATAAGGAAACACCGTAACCCATAATGTAACAGGAGGGCCAACGAGTGATGGTAATTATGTTTATAATTACTTTGGTCCTATAAAAGCAGGAAACTATGTTGTAACTCTAGTAAATACAGATGGTTCATGGCACCAAGGCACTGTTTGGCTTGGATGGTAAGTACTTGAATTTATTTATTTTTGAACAGACCTTTCCAAAAAGAAAAGTCTGTTCTTTTTAATTCTGCATGTCCCTTTGTTTTGGAGATGTTGATCTAGAGGACCCGCCACATCGCTATCAAGTTAAGAAATACAAATACCTTCAAAACGAGAAAATTGGCATCTTCATGTGAAAATGTACAATTTTTTTTAATTCTAGCTTTCTTAATAATTTTACTAAAATCTTGAAAAACCATTAGTTCGCTCCTAAAATTTAACAATTTATTATTATAAGAATATTTTTCACCTTTCAATATAATGTAAAATTAGTATAGTTTCAATTGAATTATTAGTATAGAAATATACAGAATAGGTGGGAACATGAAAAAACAAATTGCAGTATTTACTTTAGTGACTTCTCTTGGCCTAAGCATTCAGCCAATTGTAAGTTCAGCAGAAACAGCTCAAAATACACGAGCAGCTCAACAAAGTGGTTGGGTACAAGAGGAAAACAGAAAATGGTTTTTCTATGAAAATGGTGCCAAAAAAACAGGCTGGCTTGCATTAAACGGAAAATGGTATTACCTTGATCCAAATGAAGGTGGAGCGATGAAAATAGGCTGGGCACAAGTAGAAGGAAAATGGTTCTACCTAAATCCAAATGAAGGTGGAGCAATGAAAACGGGATGGGAAAAAGTAGAAGGAAAATGGTATTATCTAGATCCAACGACAGATGGCTCAATGAAGATAGGTTGGTTTCAAGATAATGGGAAATGGTTCTACTTAAATGCAAATGAAGGTGGAGCCGCGAAAATAGGTTGGGTGCAGGTAGAAGGAAAATGGTACTACTTCGATGGTAACGATGGTGCCGCTATGAAGACAGGCTGGTTCAAAGATAATGGAAAATGGTACTATCTAAATGCAAATGAAGGTGGAGCCGCGAAAATAGGTTGGGTGCAGGTAGAAGGAAAATGGTATTACTTCGATGGTAGTGATGGCGCCGCCATGAAGACAGGCTGGTTTCAAGAGAATGATCAATGGTATTACTTAGATGCCGGTGGTGTTATGGTGAATGGTTGGACTAGAATTAATGGAAAAATGAATTACTTTCAGGAAAATGGTCAATGGATAAATACTCGTGAATTAACAGTGACGTCAACAGCATATTCAAATGATCCAGAAGAAAATGGTTCTAAACCTGGACAACATGTATATACAAAAATGGGAGATGATTTAACTGCTAATCCTGACTTGAAAGTTATTGCTGTGGATCCTTCAGTTATTCCACTTGGATCAAAAGTTTACGTCGAGGATTATGGAATAGCTGAAGCCAGAGATACAGGTGACGCTATTAGAGGTAATAAAATAGATGTATTTATTCCTTCAAAACAGGAATCAAGTAATTGGGGAAGAAAAACAGTTAAAATATATGTATTACCTAAAAACTAATTCATCAATATATCTATTTATAAATCTAGGAGGTTATTAAGATTATGAAAAAACAAATTGCAGCAATTACATTAGCAACTATTTTGGGATTAAGTATTCAGCCGATTTTGAGTTCAGCTGAAGCAACTCAAAATACACAGGCAGCTCAACAAAGTGGTTGGGTACAAGAGGAAAACGGAAAATGGTTTTTCTATGAAAATGGTACCAAAAAAACAGGCTGGCTTGCATTAGAAGGAAAATGGTATTACCTTGATCCAAACGCCGGTGGAGCGATGAAAGTGGGTTGGGCACAAGTAGAAGGAAAATGGTTCTATCTAAATCCAAATGAAGGTGGAGCAATGAAAACAGGCTGGGAAAAGGTAGAAGGGAAATGGTATTATCTAGATCCAACGACAGATGGCTCAATGAAGACAGGTTGGGTGCAGGTAGAAGGAAAATGGTATTACTTAAATGCAAATGAGGGTGGGGCCGCGAAAATAGGATGGGAAAAAGTGGGGGATAAATGGTACTACTTCGATGGTAATGATGGCGCCGCTATGAAGACAGGTTGGGTACAGGTAGAAGGAAAATGGTACTACCTAAATCCAAATGAAGGTGGAGCAATGAAAATAGGATGGGAAAAAGTGGGGGATAAATGGTACTACTTGGATGGTAATGATGGCGGCGCCATGAAAACAGGATGGTTCCAAGAAAATGATAAATGGTACTACTTCGATGGTAATAATGGTGGTGCTATGGTGACGGGACAAGCTACTATAGACAGAAAGACTTATGTATTTGGTAATAATGGTCAATTGCAAGATAGTAAAAGTGATAAAATTATTAATGAAGCTAAAAAACATATAAATAAACCTTATGTATGGGGAGCCAATGGTCCTAATAGTTTTGACTGCTCTGGTTTCATTACTTATGTGTATACTCACGCTGGATACCCAGTATCAAGAACAACAGCACAGGGATTTTATGATAAATCACAGAAGATTACAAACCCGCAACCTGGTGATTTAGTTTTCTTCACAAAAACATATTCTCCGGGCCCTTATATTACTCATATAGGAATTTACATTGGTGATAATAAAATGATTGATGCTGGTGGGGACCATGTAGATATCCGAGATTTAAATTCACCGTATAATCGCCAGCACTTTGTTGGATACGGACGAATCTAATAAATTCTATTAATCCTGTTAAAAGAACGTTCAAATGAGAAAAAAGGGACTCTATAGACGAGTTTCCTTTTTTCTTTTCGCAATAGGGGGACTGTAGATAAAAATAGTTATCCAAAATAACAACCAATCTACAAAAAAGCAATCTCTACATAATACATACTAGATTTATATAAATATTTCTCAAATTTATCGTTTTGGGGTATTAATCTATCTTAGCTTGATGGGCATGGGGTAGCACCAATATTTCGCAGATTCTGTACGTTAAGGATAACTCCCTTGAATATGACAAGGATTTTATTATAAGTACTGAAAACGGGTTCTAGTGCAAAAATAGCTTAATAGGGATATAGAACAGCAATCTCCTGTTAATTTTGAGATTAATCTGCTAATTCAAATAACTTATGAATGACTCTAACCTCATTTTGGGCAGATTTCGCCCTTTGGTGAAGTTGCCCTTTTTTCATCACATGCATGGCTTCGATACCGCTCAAAATCAAGGTTGCTGTACGAAATGCTTTCAATCCTAACATGGAACGAACCCTCTTCTTTATAAAAAGATGATTCTGTTCCACGATATTATTGAGCTATTAAGTTATAGGAATGACACACCTCTTACACAAAAACAGTTTACAACAGAAAAACAAATGAAACGTGTAGATACTGTTACTGCGACAAACCAATATGGGTTTAAATTAGGATTTGAGTCTAACACTGAATTTAAAGTTGATGCTCTTGTAGCTTCAGCTAAACAATCATTTAAAGCTAGTGCTGAATTTAATTTTTCACATACAGATACAAATACCGTTACTAATGAAGAGACTGTTATATTTAAGGCACAAGAAGTACTTGCTGCCGCAGGTGGAACGACGAATTATTTTACGAGGGTTGGAAAAGCAAAATTTTCGGGGGCATTCCAAACTGATGCAGCTTTAGCTGAACTAAAATTGAAACTGCCTATAATTAAGAAAAGTGGGAATGCGCATGATGTAGTTCATACCGAAGAGGTTACTCTAACTGCAAAAGACATATATACTCTTTTCAAAAATGTACCATATATACCATTACCAGCATATTTAAGTTTTGATGACAATGGTAAAAAAGTCTTAGTGAAAAATGTAACTTTTGACTATACAGGAGAAATGGGTTATAGTACAGCGGTACAAGCGGAATTTATTCCATTCGATCAAAATGAACCAAAACAAACAATGTCATATGAAAAATATGAAACAAAAACACAAGATAAATCTCTTTAAGAAAAAACTAGAAAATTAGACTATAAAATTCCCAAGAACCTTTTGTTTGAAGCAAAGATTCTTGGGAATTTTGGTTTTGGGGGCACTTCAAAATGGTAGCTTGATTGGCATGTGTGTCGGACCTTAATTAACTTTTTAAAAATAGTTACATTAATTACAAAATTCTATAAATACAATTGGACTTTTGGTATATTAAAACTGAAAGATTCATCTCGGTAAAAGCGAAATCAGTGAAAGCTAATGACACAAAGCTATAGGGCTAAGATGTATTTCATTCACTTTGTCAGCCGTTTGTCGAAAAATGTCAAATTAATTCCGAATCTTAAAAATTTCGGGGGCATTTCAGGTCCGAGAATTATTTTATATGAGGGAGGATAGACACAAAGGTAAGCGTTTAAAAACAAAAAATAGGGGGGCTTATTTTGAAAAAAACTTTATCTTTAGTATTAGCTATGTCACTTATTTCAGGGAGCTTTGTTACGATTCCTTATACGAAAGTTTCAGCTGAAACGGTGTCGTTGACTCAAAAAACATTGAAAGAAAAGACAGATCAGGCAATTGCAAATGGTAATTTTGAAGATCATTTGAGTTATCTTACTACATATTTAAATGAAAAGGTTGGGGAACTCACTGAAGTGAATGTGAAAAGTAAACTTACAGACCCAGTATTTGCAGCTGCTTTGGCTCAGTGGCAATTCATATCACAAACAGGTGCTGCAGCAATGGATACATTCGCTAAAAAAGATGCTGCCCATCAGAGCTTTCTTAACTGGGTTATGAAAAATACAGGGGTAATGAATACGTTTCTTGAAGGTGGCAGTCCAACTGCAAAGAATTCAGTAAATGCACTTGAGATATGGAATACAATCTGGAATACGGATGCAGATTCTCACGAAGGATTGTATTTAAAATTAGCGATAGCTACATCGTTAGCTCATGCTGAACCTATAAAATATTGGACAAATAATAAACCTATTGATCCATTAAAGAGGTACCAATATTATAAAACAGCAGATCAAAATAATGAGTTACTCCCAGTCTTTAGAACATATGATGTTTGGCATTTAAGATTAGTAGTGAATACTTGGTCACCAGAAGAAGATTTAACTTGGGCAAGAAACATGATTAATACGGAACATCCAGAACTTAAAAGTCAAGATAAGATCGGAAAAAGTGCATATTTGATTCAGTATGTAACAAATAACAAGGATGGAGTTAGCATTCAAGCTGGGAATGATGCATTCTACGGTGTAGGCTGGAATCTTTCTTCCATTTACAGATTTGGCGGGGTATGCGGTAATATTTCGAAGTTTGGTGTGCAAGTAAGTCAAGCCTTTGGTGTGGCCGCTATGCCTGTTACACAACCTGGGCATTGTGCACTCATATGGAATGACAAACCATTTTCTTGGAATTTAGGAAATGATATATCGGGATGGGGTGAATCGGGCCGTCATGATGTAACTGTTATTCCTTGGTCAAATAATAGTTTGGGAAATCAAGTACCTTACATCTTACAATTTGAAGATGCTGAACGTACCCCAGTAAAACTAGATAAATCAGAGCGATTACGCTGGTTAGCGAAAGCGATGAATTCCACAGATAAGAAAATTGCAATTTATAAAATAGCTACTAAACTTTTACCAACTAATGTTTTAGTATGGAAAGATTACGTTTCTCTTATGTTACAAAATCCAAATGCAACAGATGCTGAGTGGCAAGAATTAAAAAGTAGTATTATTTCTTCTTTTGCTAATGAGCCAAGACCGATGATGGATCTTCTTACTCAAATTAGAAGCCATGTTCTGAACACAAATGATAGAGCAAAACTGCAACAGTATACGTTAAATATATTAAATGTATTTAACACAATAACGGATGTAAACCAAAAGCAAGTAGCTAATAAAATTAAAGATCAAATGCCAAGTTTAGGATTAGGCCTTGCTACTTTTAGTTTTGATGGAGCAAATGCAGGAAAACTAATGGGAATTAAACCCGATACGGAATACAGTATTGATGGAGGAAAAACGTATAAAACTGCTACAAGCAATGATATGCTTCTGAGCAATGAAGAGATCTCAGCAATCAATTCAACGGATGGCATTTTAACAAGAGTGATCGGAACAGAGCAGCCCTTATTAATTCCAATTGGAAAGGCTAACAAAGTCAAAGTTTCTTCAAATGATGATGAGAATTTAGTTTTTGGTCTAGACGGTACGATGGAATTCAGTATAGACCAAGGTTCACATTGGACAAAATTTAATCCAGTTGCTCCTAATTTACCGGATTTAACAGGAAATGTTACATTAACAGTTAGAAAATTTGCTGTTGGTTCAAATCCAGCAAGTGATGCTGTTAACTTAAAGTTTACTGATACCGCTGTAGTGGGATTAATACCGCACAAAAACTTATCAGTTGCAGGTGTCTCAAGTCAGGAAGTTTCGGCTAATAATGGTGCCGTAAATGCAATCGATGGAAACGGTGCAACAATGTGGCATACGTTATGGAATGGCAGTGATAAGGCTCCATACATTACCATAAAGCTTAATGAAGTTACTAGCATATCACAATTAACTTATGTTCCAAGACAAGACAGTAACTCTAATGGTAACATAACTAGTTATAATATCTACACAAGTCTAGATGGAGTTAACTTTACAAAGGTTACTACTGGAACGTGGAAAGATAATAATCTTACAAAGAATACAAGTTTCAGTAAAGTAAATGCTCAGTATGTAAAGCTAGAAGTTGTATCAGGACACGGTGGATTTGCTTCAGCTTCAGAAATAAAATTATATAATTAGTATTTGGAAGATGAATGGGATTGTAGCAAAAGTATTTTATACTTTCGCTACGGTCTCTTTTTTGTTCTAGTGCAAAAACTAGAGGATTTATGCAATGGAACTTCGGAATTCGGAAGTACTAGTACTGATACTATTCCTATATAGTTGGAAACATCCTTGGTTTCGGTAATTTGATGAAAGACTTCTGGGGCAAATCACCAAATAGTATGCAATTCTACATATACAAATAAAGGTAATGAGTATGCAGGATGCGATTGAATTATTTTAATATAATTAAATTGCATTGCATTTTTCCTTGCAAGTTAAATTAACTATCTTTTTAATGTGTATATTAACTTATAATAAGTATAATTAATTAAATAAGGTTGAATATAAATGGGATTAAATAGTAATTTTATTAGGATAACATTGCTAGTTGAACTAATGATTAATGGTATAATTTTTAGATTTATTCGACAAAATTCTACTATTTACGCATTAAAAATTTAATGTTTTAATAAAGGTGTAATTGGTATGACCACTAAGAAAGGAGAAGATTATACGAATAAAAGGTGCAGTGAAGTAGCAAGTAACATTATGTTGAATTAATTTTCTTAATACTCAGTTAATTAAGTTTAGAAACAATATAGAACCACAAAATTATCACATTTATAAAAAATAGCATTCTAAGTCTATACATAGCAAAAATGATGTTATTTTATTCCGAGGTAAAAGTATAAGCAATGTACAAGTATAATTTCATTTTTTGTAATCTTGTAGGATCTTATGAAATTGCTATCAAAAAAGTCATGGCAGGATTAATGATAGGAGCAACGACTCAATCTATCTGGGCTTCCTGCAAATGCAGTAGCTCCAGCTTTCAATTGAATATCTATTCATTTGAAAGCTAATCAAAGCATAAATAGTTGCAATGCTAGATTTCATATAAATAGAAATGAAACCTTTAAAATTTAGTCCAACTATTTTATCAAAAAACACCAATTAATAGGAGGAATTATCATGAAAAAAACGTTAGTCGCAGGGTTATTAGCTACAGCGGTATCTACAAGTTGCTTCTTACCTGTAAATACTTTTGCAGAAAGTAAAACAACTTATTCACAACTAACAAGTAGTCAAAATCAAGTTGCTATGAATAGATTATCAGATTCGCTTAGGACATTAGGATCACAGACGCCATTAATTCAAGGATATGGACTAATCATACTAAAGCAACCAGATCTTGAAGTAAATGCTATACCTGGAATAACAACTGATCAACGTACTGCAAGAAACCATGTTAAAGAATGGCTGGATAACTATAATCCAAAACTATTCAAAGTAAATCTAGACATGCAGAGTTTTGGAACAAGTTTTACAAATTATTATGATATGTTGGTTGAACTAGCTGAAAAAATGAATGAAGATCCGCAAGCAAAAGAAGCATTTGTAAGTGTTTTCAATGAACTTCAAGATCAAGTGAAAGTAATTCAGCTTAACATGAAAGGGAATTCAGTAAATTTAAACTATTATAAAAACGATTTGGTTAAAGATAGTGATAATTTTTCTAGTAAAGTTAGCAGAGCAATTGAAGGTTATAAGAATTCAGGTGGAGACATTGAAACATTAAGAACGAAAATTGAACAACTTGATGAAAGCATTCAAAATGATTATACAAAACTTCTAGCTCTACCAAAAGAAAATATAAAAGGTTCTATAAATATTGGAAAGACGGTTATTGATATTTGGAAAGACGCAGGTAAGGATCACACTTTAGACACGTCTAATTTGGAAGTGATTTTTAACCAAGTTGGACAAATCCAAAATGATGAAGTAACAAAACTGAATAATGATGTTCGTCAGAAGCAACAACAAAAACTTCTATTGCTACAAAGTCTAGCGAAAATCGAAGTGCAAGCAACTCAAATGACACTCATTGATCTGCAGTTAAATAACTTTACGAGTGTAGTTAAAAAGCAAATTCAGAGTTTTGACAATCTAGTAAGTGGTTGGGACATCTTTAATGAAACAATGAGTGAAATGAATACAAGTTTTAATACTGATGCGAAACTAGATTCTAATGCAGTACAAGCAAAATTAACAGAACTCAAAAAGTTTACGGATGAATTGAATAAACAAACAAAGGAATATGATGATAGTGTTACAAAAATAAAAGTAACAGAAGGAAAATAATCGAATGAAGAACCGTAATTGTTAACAATATAATATAAGGAGAGAAGAATATAATGAAAAAACCTTATAAGGTAATGGCTTTATCTACATTAATAGCAACAATTGCAGCTGGTAGCATTACGCCATCATATGCTTCGGCAGCAGAAAATACAACAAAACCAGCACCTATGTATGCAGAAAATAACTACCCTGAGTACCCTGAGTATTCACTTGGACCAGAAGGGCTTAAAGATGCGATAGAGAAAACTGGATCCAATATGTTGGTAATGGACCTGTATGCTTTAACTATTATTAAACAAGCAAATGTTAATTTTGATGGTTTAACTGCAATTAGCAATGATTTAAAAACAGGCATGAAAAACAACCTAGATGTTTCTAGAGTAAATGCAAAGCAATGGTTAGATGATTTGAAACCACAAGTAATTAAGACGAATCAAAATATTATCAATTATAATACAGAATTTCAAAATTATTATGATGCTTTAGTAGAAGCTGCAAATAATAAGGACAAAGAAACAATAAAAGCTGTACTTATAGAATTAAAAGATAGTATTTCAAAGAATAGAGATGCAGTGGACAAGTTAGGGAAAGATTTGATAGCCTTTCGCGACAAATTAGCACTGGATACACAAAATTTTCAAAGTAATACTGACAAAATCGCAAGTATTTTAGCTGGTGAAAAAAATGGAATTCCAGATATGAAGAAACAAATCGAAGTAAATTACAAATTAATTGATGAGAATAACAAAGTTTATATTGCATCATCGGTTGCAACTGCTCTCGGTGCATACTTAACTGCTACAATTATCTTTGCACCTATTGGTGCAGCTGGATTAGGAGGCGGGATATATGGAATTATTACATCGCAGCAGCAGATAAACAGCGCATACGAAACGATTAAACAGCTAACAACAAATATTTCAACTGCAGAACTACAGGTAGCTAATTTAACGGTTTTAGAACAGAATACTAAAAATTTAACAGAAACAGTTGGTGCAGCTGTTACTGCTACTGAAAAAATAAAGGATCAGTGGACGACAATGGGGGAGAAATATCAATCATTACTTGAAAATGTTGACAAATTGAACGCAGACCAGCTTGCTATTATTATAAAATCAAAGCTGAATACAGCGAAGGATAGCTGGGGACAGGTTAACCAGTATGCTCAAAATATTCAAAATGGTGAGATTAAATTCGTAGAAGAGAAGAAATAATATTACTCCAAGAAATTGCTGAAGTATTGAAAAATATAATATACTGACTTTCCCTTTTGAAGGACACATAATGTGAGTCTCCTGTTCAAGTTTGAGCAGGAGATTTCCTATATAGTTATGAAACTTGATAAAGATTGTAGAATAAGAAAGTATGAAACTCCCTATTTTAATATGTTGTTTTATTTGCAATGATTGTAATTCATTTGAAGTAAAGAATAGAAGCTTATGAATTTAATAAAATACGTGATACATTTGAGAGAATAGGTGAAAAAGGTGAATAAAAAATTGTATAAGAAGGTTATTTTATCAACGATCATTACTGGAATGGCAGCGAGTAATGTAATCCCACTTCATACTTTTGCAGCAGAACAAGCTAATAGTGTGTCCCAACAGCAAGAAGATAGTAAGAGCTACGATTTGGGTCCTGATAAATATAAAGAAGTAATGGAGCAAATGGGGGCAAATATCCTTACAATGGATTCATATGCTCAAACAATCCGTAATCAACAACAGACAGATTTAAGTAAAATAAGTTCTATAAATGGTGATTTCAAAGCAAACATGATTCAGCATCAAAAGGATGCGCAAACGAATGCAACATATTGGTTAGATAATCTAAATCCTGATATTATGAAAACGATTCAAAATAGTGTAAGTTATAATGATACCTTTCAAGCGAGTTATGATCAATTACTAGCTGCTATAGATAAAAAAGATATAGTGACATTTAAATTTAGACTAGTGGGATTATATCGTAGTATTTTGGAAAATAGTGAAGAAGTGGATGGACTACTAGAAAAGTTGAAAACATTCCGGAATAAAATGGCTGAAGATACAAGAAGTTTTAAAGCAGATTCCAAGCAATTGAATACTATTTTAGAAAGTACAAACGCCGGTATTCCACTTTTACAACAACAAATCGAACATTATAATAATATAATTAGAGAAAACTATGATAAGCGTGGTGGCTATATAGCCCTAACTGTATTTCTACCTTTCGTTGGTGGACCATTGATTGCTACTGCTGAAAATAATATCAAATCTGCACAACAAGAAATAGAACAACTAAAGTCCAGAATTTCTGGAGCACAGGCAGAATTAGTTATTTTGACAGATGCCAAAAATAAAACGGAACATATGACTACAACAATTGATACAGCTATTATTGCCCTAGAAAATATATCGAATCAGTGGCATATAATAGCGTCAAAATACGACTCATTGATTACAAATATTGATAATATTAATCCAGACAAGCTTGTTTTAATAAAAACACAGCTGAAGATAGCGAAGGATAGCTGGCAGGACCTTAAAAATTATGCAGATAAATTATATGAAGGTGCTAAGATTGTAAAAAATGGAGAGATTGTCCAAATAGGAGAACCACAAATAAGACAACCACAAACAGGACCAGATTGCACTTAAATACTATTAAGAACATACAACCTTGTATTTGTTGGTAAGGTTGTATGTTTTTTTATAACGATGTAACAACTTCAGGTACCTTCAATATTTTTGCGTAAGGCGGGAAAAATGTCGAAAAATAGCTATAATTGTCAAATTTTATTGCTGTACGACTTGTTCGATGTTAAGTTCGTAGTAGAAAGAAAAAAGGAAATGGGTTCGTTCCATTCCCATATCCTACCTTTCGTAATTATTTAGTATGAATAAGGATGGAGATTTCTTTCTTCGGTTATGTTTTATATTTATCAAACTATAGGAATATTTACCAGCACTTATTTCTTAATTTTAAAAAAATTAAACCAACAGGAAATCAAAATTAATTACATTCATTCAGCGAAAGGACTTTAATGGAACTAATTGAAAAGGAAAGGATTATTTATATGCAGAAAAGGAATCATTATATGTTTCAAAAACCGATGAAAGTACTTGCGACGTCTATTATTTTGACCACTACATTATTTTCACCTGTCATGACAAATGGCTTGATTGTTCATGCTGAAACGATTGCTGCACAGACTACAAACCAATATGAACAGAGGGAGTTTGATCTTCCAGCTACAGGAAGTTATGGGGATGAAGCAAAAAGAGAAAGAAGAAGTAATCAAAAAACCTATATGCCTACAGGAATTTATGTAAAACCGAATGAACAAGTTACAATTGAAGTATCAGGAACACAAAAGATTAGAGCGATTATTGGGACGCATCAATATGATAAAGAATGGGGAAAAGAAGTTAATCTTTCTCCTGGTTCTAATACCATCTCCTCTCCAAACGGTGGTTTAATAGGATTTGATAATTCTCAAGATACAGGAACAGTTAAGGTGAAAGTAACACAAGGTGGAAGCCCTGTTCCATTCTTTGAACTAGGGAAGCATACGAAAGAAGACTGGATTGCGATGATGAACAAGTATCCAGATGCACATGCGGTACAATTGAAATCAGAAAAAGCAGTACTTACTGTTACGCAGGATAGTGCCAATAAATATATTGTGAATCAAGATCCTATTCCTCTATTAAAAAAATATGATGAAATGATTCGAGCACAAGATAAGATATCAGGGTTATCTGAAAAAGACCCTAATCCTTTACATCGTTCGACTCGTCGCATTTGGGCTTTTGTAGAAAATCCTAACAAACCAGACTGGGGTATGTATGCAAGTTTGGACGGAGCTGCATTTACCACTGCTGGTAATGCAATCGAAAGTGCTTTAAATGTAAATAAATTTGGATGGGGACAACTGCATGAAGCGGGACACGCAAGACAACAATACCCATGGACGTGGAATCATGATTTGAGAGGAATGACTGAAGCTACAGTTAACTTATACTCTTTAGCTGCACAAAAACAATTATTCCCGGATCAACCGACGCGTTTAGAAAAAGAGAGAGATTACGATAAAGCTTTTGCATACTTAAAACAAACAGATAAAGATTATAAAAAAATTGATGACTTGTTCGTGAAGCTTGTGCTGATTTGGCAACTTCAATTAGCATATGGTGCTGATTTTTATCCAAATCTTCACAAACTATACCGTGAATTACCAGAAGATCAACTTCCAAAAACGGATGAAGAGAAAATCCAAGCGTTTATATACAATACATCAAAAGTAGCGAAACAAAATTTACTTCCGTTCTTTGATCAATGGGGCCTGAAAGCATCGCAAGAAACGCGGCAAAAAATAGAAACTTTGAACTATCCAATATTAATCGCTCCTATTTGGGAAGCAACTGATTCTAAGCCTGTTAAAGCGAATGTGCTCAAATTAGGTGGCCGTGTATGGGATGATGGTAACCAAAATGGTATTCAAGATCAAAGTGAAAAAGGAATGGAAGGCGTTCGTGTTCAACTGTTAAATAAAGATGGGAATAGAATAAAAGAAGTAAAAACAGATAAAGAAGGCCACTATTTGTTTGAAGGATTAATAGAAAACACATATCGTGTACAAGTAGAGAAGCTTACCGGATATATATTCATGCCAAAACAAAGTGGGCAAGATGTAACAGTTGACTCTAATGTAAGTGAGGCTGGGGTAACAGATGCGATTACTCTTTTACATGATGATTTAACAATTGATGCGGGAGTAAATAGAAATATATTTAAGGATGTCCCACAAGGACACTGGGCATTTAGTGCGATTCATCATTTAGCGAATGAAGGAATTATCGCAGGTTATGGGAATGGAATATTTGGTATGGGTGATAATGTAACACGTGAACAAGTGGCTGCATTAATTTACCGTACTTTGCATATAGAAAAACAAGATAAATATGAAAATCCATACGGAGATATCGATAAAAATTCAACAATGTTTTCTGAGGAAATACTAGCTTTAACTAAGCTAGGGATTTTCCAAGGCGATCATCAAGGAAACTTTAGACCGAAAGCTGCAATAACACGTGCAGAAATGGCTCAAGTTATTACGAAAGCTTTTAGATTAAATGTGAAGGCTCCGCATAATTTCAACGATGTTCCAGTGAATTCATGGGCAAAAGATGCAATTAGTGCCATACAATCGAACCATATTGCAGCAGGTATTGGTGAAGGGAAATTTGCTCCGGATATGAAAGTTACACGGGAACAGTATGCACAGTTTTTATATAATGCAATTTTAAATGGGCAATCACATCAATAATAAGAAAATAAAGTTAAGTATCATAGTATAAGTTTATATTACTACCTTTAAAATAATTATATCTTTATATTTAGAAAGGAACAAAAAATGAAAAAAATCACATCAACACTATGTATAGCTGGAATGACTTTAACTATTTTAGGAGTAGCCCCTCAAAGTAGCTATGCTCATCTCGATCAAATTGATTTAACTGAGACTGATCCTATCACTGCACGATGGTCTGCAGAAGCTCCGTATCATTCTGATAAAAGTACACATTTATGGATTGCAAAACAAGCTATTGAAATTATGAAAACAGAATCTAATGTTGAAGCAAATAAGCAGGCTGTGGAGTTCTTAAATTATCCGCAATATAAAGATCTATTTTCTAAAGGATTATATGATGCAGATTATAATGCAGAGTTTAACGATGGTGGAACGGGAATAGGCGGCGTTTTTAAAGGCGGATGGAAATCCCATTTTTATGATCCTGATACTAAAGAAAATTATAGAGGAGAAACAGATCCAACCGCTCTTACACAAGGCAAGAAATACTTTTATGAATCTGGAGAACATTTACGAAATAAAGACTATGAAAAAGCTTTCTATTACTTAGGGGTAGCCACGCACTACTTTACAGATGCGACACAACCTATGCATGCAGCTAATTTTACCGCAATTGATACGAGAGCTATAAAATATCATAGCTACTTTGAAAATTATGTTACAACCATTCAAAATCAATTTGCAGTCAATAATGGAGGGAATTATAACGATTCTCTATCTACACCTGAAGAATGGATTGATTATGCAGCCAAACTAGCTAAACCTGAAATCCAAAATATTGCTAATGATAAAACATTTGAGTATTACAATAGCGGTAAGGCGCAATTGTGGCAAGAAATGGTTACCCCAGCTGTGCAGCGAAGCTTAGGAGAAGCTCAGCGTAATACAGCAGGTTTCTTAAATCTTTGGTTTAAGATGTTTGCTAAAAATGTGCAAGCTCCAAGTATAGAGACTGCATTAATCTATGATATAGCAGGAAACTTCATAGAAGCAGGGAAAAGCTATTATATCGTACCAAGTGAATCACCTTATCAAGGGCTAGCATTTGAATGGTATGCGTTAAACCGTTACGATTATGTTTTACTTGCAAATAAAGAGAACAATGCTTTATCTGGTACACCTATAGAATTTGAGTTCTACAAAGAAAATGATGCAAAGCTACACCATGGAGAGAGTATATATCTTCGCATGAAGCACTCGAATTATGATCAATTTCAATATTTAAATTGGTCTAATTATTCGAGTTGGATTCACCTTGCTCAAAAATCTGATAGTTTAGCCGACTTTAAAGTTCAAATTAACCCAGATAATCCTACAGAATATAATATTTTTACAGATGGCTATCCATTAAATTATGAGAATATAAATGCAGAGAAAAGTTGGATTGTACTAGGTGAAAAAACACAAAAACCTAGCTCATGGAAGTTTGTACCTTTCAGATAACCTAAAAAGAAACACACTCGTTCCTAATCAGAACGAGTGTGTTTTTTATTAGGCAATCTACTACTAGATGGTAAATTCATTGACCACTGTTCCTCATTAGGTAAACGATGTTCAATTGTTTCAATCGTAAGGTTTTGGACAGACTCCTCCCTATGACCGTCTTTCCTTATACGACGATAAGTGATTGTTTCAACTGCTGGTTCGGGGGTTTCAGAATCATTTTCTTTCTCAGCCTCATTAAACAGTTCTAAAGCGAGTTGATTATGAGGTGTTTTTCGCTAGGTGTACCATAAATCGGTGAACTACCCGCCACTTAACGTCCTAATGGACTGTTTGAAGTGGGGGCTTCTCGGTTAATCATTACTTTTGATAGTTAACGAATTCGTCCTAAGATAGCTGAGCTAACTCCCTTGTTCCAAAGGTTATTTTATTGTTATTTATAATAACGCTAATAGGCGTATTGCTTCATTTTTGATATTGATAGCTGCGTTATAATCTCTTTAGAGATTTACAGCGCAAATACAAGAATAGACTTGTTCAGACAATGTCATATTTTTTACATTTCCAAAAATGAGACAACTGTTACTACAGAAAAAGCAAAAAATACAATAAGACGTCCATTTGGACAGCTCATTTCCACAATTCTCGATATTGGAAGTTAAAGTAAACCCTTTCCTACATGTGACTGCGAGTTTTTCTTTTTTTATATTTATTTTTTAGTCATTTATATATCGTATAACTGCTATTTCTTTACCGAACCTGTCACCATTATCAACAAAACCTAAACTCGAATACAAATAATGGGCCCCTTTATTTTCAGGATGATAACCCACTACTATTTTTTTTGCATTTGGTAATTTAGTCATTTCTTCAATCATTAAATTAGTTGCTGCTTTCCCTATACCATTACCTTGGAATTTCTTATCAATCATTATTCTATATACCCAATACCCTTCAAGTTCTTCCATTTCAGAATTAAACATTAAAAATCCTACTACCTTTTCTTCGCAATAAATTGCATAAGGTTTTAAAGTTGGTTCGAATTTTGATTGAGCTATTGAAATAGCATTTGGTTCAATATAATCTGCTTGTCCATCGGATAACTCTAATTCACAACATTCATACCAGTTTTCTGCATTTAATTCTACAAGTTTCACAGCGGTTTTAATCATAAATTTTCCCCTTTCCAATTTAGAGAATACCTATACCATTTATGTTAATTAGGTGTTATTCCCTTAAAATCAGTAACGATAAAAGACCTTCTGTGTGCCATAAAGAAAGCCTCTCTCATTGTTAATAGTCTTTGAATTTATAATTTTTAGACTATTATTATATCATGTTTTTCTATCAAGTTATTCTTATAATCAAATTTTCTTTATTTTGGGCTAGGCAATGTTTTTTTTAGTGAATATCCTATACATGTGAAGTTAACATAACGTCCTGTTATTGGTAGCAAGGAAAAGACAGATTCCTTGTAAGAGTAGGGATCTACCTTTTTCTATTTCTATGATTCTATGCAATTCTTTATACATTCCTATCCTGTCGTGGTTTTTAAGGTTCTCGTTTGTTACTGGATTAGCCGAAAAACTGTATAAAATCTTGCATGCTCATAGCGTGGTTTTTTCAAAAATGCTGGTGGTACCCCATGCCTATCAAGCTAATATTTTAAAGTATCCCCAAAACGAAAATTTTATTATTTTACAGTTATTTATGAAAATTTAACTCATTTTCTTCGTTTTGGGATACATGTTTTTCTTATCTTGATAGTGATGTGGTGAGCACATTTAATTGTAATCATCATTTTAATAACCGTTATCTAAGCTGAGCACTCTTCGATGTGCCGATATTCTATATGAAAGGTAATATGTTATTACTTGTACTGAGGCTCTTCTTGTTCAATTAGCTGAAGACGAGGATTTAAAGATTCAATAATTTCTTGAGTTTGTTGTGCTGCACCTTTATATAATTGTTTTGCTTGCTGGTTATCAGTATCAAGAACAAATCCTTCTAGGCATGCTTGAGCACTCTTTAATCCAGCGATAGTTTGTTTAAGTTTAGTGCTTACTGTCATGTAATATTTCCTCCTTGTAAATGTATTTCAAAATATAGAATGCCTATTTTGTTATCATAGTACGATTTCCAATTTTAGGGTTATGCGAATAAGGAATTTTACAGTTAATTATTTGAAGGAGGATGTTTTAGCCAATAGATACATGGAATACCGTTAAGCGGTGTTATATTAACTTGAATAGAAAATTCATAAGAAAAATCTACCATGTAAGAACGTAATTGACTTACATATTCTATGGAAAAGATTGGCTTCATGGATGGATATGGAATAGTTTTGTCCTGATAACAAAAACTAACAGAAAAAGAACGATAATATATAAAGGAGATTAAATATGCTGAAAAAGATAGGGGGAATTCTCCGAGCACTCCTCTTTGTATTTATTGGCGGATGTTTTGTTTTACTTGTTTGGGGTAAAATCGACAGAACAATAGCTGAAAAAAGTGGGAGATTTGACCAGCAGCCTAGCCAATATCCTATTCGTCAAAGTGATATTACTATGTATACAGACGGGAAACAGTTAAACAAGCAATTATTTTTAGATATAAAGAAAGCAAAACATTACGTACATA
The DNA here is from genome assembly GCF_050279585.1 of Bacillus sp. NPDC094064. Taxonomy (NCBI): domain Bacteria; kingdom Bacillati; phylum Bacillota; class Bacilli; order Caryophanales; family Bacillaceae; genus Bacillus; species Bacillus sp. NPDC094064. The sequence goes on along the minus strand of NZ_JBNNUI010000008.1, from coordinate 114,176 downwards.
TTAACTTTTTCTCTATTGCTGATGATAAAGTAAGTCACCAGTTTCTAGAGTTATTGAGGCAAAAAAGTCAGGAAGGTGTAGAAGTATACTACGCCGTGGACAGGTTAGGTGGAGTTTTACTAAAAAAGAAGGAAAGAGAATTATTAGTTAAAAGAGGAGTGCATTTTACGTATTATAATAAGCCAGCTTTTCCTTATCTTTTTTCTTCTTTGGATCATCGGAATCATCGTCGTATTTCAGTTATTGATGGGGAAATTGGGTACATTGGTGGATTTAACATTGGCAAGAAGTATTTGGGGGAAAAAGAAAAACTTGGTTACTGGAGAGATTATCACCTTCAAATACGAGGAGAGGGCGTTCAAGATCTAGAACACCAATTTGTGTTAGACTGGAAGAAAAACTCAGAGAAACCGATTCCGATACACAGTTCGATAAAGGAAAAGGGAGCAACCTCGCATCGATTTACTGCATATTATAGTGGCGAAAAACTTGGGCAAGACTATGCAATGCTGTTTCAACAAGCAAAAGAATCCATCATTATATTAACACCTTATTTTATACCAAAAGACAGAACTATTTGGAACGCATTAGTAGATGCAAGAAAGAGGGGAGTCCGTATCAAAATTCTGTTCTCACCTCATTCGGATGCACTGCTAGTTAAAGAAGCAGCATATCCATATATTCGAAAAGCATTAAAACAAGGGATGGAAGTATATGGTTATAAAAATGGAGTGTTACACGGTAAAGTATTTTTGATTGATGAAAAAGTATTGATGGTTGGGACCGTGAATTTTGATTCGCTCTCGTTTCATTTAAATGAAGAAATGAACTGTTATATTCATGACCCTGTCTATATTTCGAAAATAAAACCAGTGATTAATGCAGACTTACAAAATTCAAAGCGAGTAATATCCTCTGACGTCAATCAATTATCTATAAAAGAAAAAATGAAAGAAAAAGTTGCAAAAATGTTTGAGTATTATTTGTAAAAACAAAGGATTTTTATTTTAAGGAGTAGTAAACTGCATTTTATAAGTGGATTCAGTTTTAGGCATTTGTTATCTTTTTGTTACCTTCAGATGAGTCATCTATATGTTAAAATATTTATATTCCTCCTAATCAGTTTATCCGATTAGGTGAGCCCTAAAGAGTCCCTATCTCCTTAGGGCTCTTTTCATTAAACCTATCATGGTTCTGTTGCGAAGTGTTTTAAAACTAAGCTAAACTTTTGCAAAACAGGGTTAGGGGAATCATAAATGAGATATTTTAAAGGAAAACAATTCAAAAAGATATTATTTTGGTAGCCGTTAGCTACTATTGGCGTTTTTCTTTAAGTTATCGTGATATCTCTGAAATTTTGAAAGAACGTGGTGTTTCAATTCATCCAACAAATATTATGTGCTGGATTCATGAATATGAGCATCTGATCTATCATATTTGGAAGAAGAAAAATAAAAGAGTGCAACTATTTTGGAAATTGGATGAGGCGTATATAAAAGTCAAAGGATAATGGTGTTACCTATATCGTACAATTGATAAAGAAAGGTACACATTGGATATTCAACTTCGTAAAAAACGAGATTATCAGGCTGCGTATGCCTTTATGAAAAGATTAGTGAAAACACAACGGTTCTAACAACAGATAAAGCACCGGTATTACTTTGTGCACTCAAAAAATTAAAGGAATAAGGATTTTATAAACAACTCATTGTACAATCAAGCATTTGAATAATCTCATAGAACAGGACCATAGACATGTAAAACGTCGCTTTGCCAAATCTGCAGGATTCGTGTACTTTGAAAGGAATCGAAACGAGTCATGCCATATATAAACGAAAACGAAGTTTGCAGCCAAACTTCGTTTTTTAAACGTACAATGAATTACAGCAATTACTCACAATTGTATAGAGTTATACCCCATCCTAACTTTCTATCTGTAAAAAAACTTTGCAACAGAACCGATTAACGCTATGTGGGCTTTAGCCCCCATACGACTAGCCAACACTCACACCCAAAAACAAGAAAATTCCTGCTATTTTTTAGTAAACATTAGGGGTTTTTTTCGAGGGTTAATTTTAAAAGAGAAATGATATTATGGTTTATATATTACGAACTATATTTTGGATTGCACTTGTTATAATTGTTTAGTGATCAGGAATGTAGTTTTTAAGGAGATCGACACTCAATGACAAGAAAACTATTAACACAAAAGTTCCCTATTTTAATTCCTCTCAGGATTAGACAACGAAGGTTGTTTAAAAAAATCTTTGACCGTTTGGAAGGACATAAATTCTCAAAAACATTTGAACAAAATCCATTATCTTATAGAATTTATAAACATAAATCTTTACTTATTAGAAAATTAGGCGATACGGATATGCAGCTGCAATACAATAAAATTACTAATCTGAAATTAGCTATAAGTAAAATAAATAAGGTAGTAATTAAACCAGGAGAAACTTTTTCTTTTTGGTATCTTGTAGGTGATTCTAGTAAAAAGGCAGGGTATAAAGAAGGCATTATTTTAATGAATGGTGAAGCGATAAAAGGAGTAGGTGGTGGTCTCTGTCAGTTAGGGAATCTTCTTTACTGGATGTTTCTTCATACAGAATTGGAAACAGTAGAAAGGTATCGTCATAGTTTCGATCCATTCCCTGATTATGGACGTGTGATTCCATTTGGAACTGGCGCCACGTTGATGAATAATATAATTGATTTGAAATTGAAAAACAATTCAAACATTCCTTACCAAGTTAATCTACATATTGACGAAGAATACATATACGGAGAAATTAGAGCATCCCAATATCCACCATATAAGTATTCTATTATTGAAGAGGATCATCGTTTTGTAAAAAAAGAAGACGGTCAAGTATACAGGCAAAATAAAGTTTATAAAAAAATAGTGGATCGTGTTACAGGAAATTTAGTTGATAAAGAACTTATTATAGAAAATGATTGCCTAGTAAAATATAAAGTGGATGATGAAAAAATAGTAGATTCTTTATAAGGGGATCATCAAAAAAAATAGATGTAAAAAAAGCTTGAGGGCATTGCTTAATGAATAGAACAAATAAAAAAGTGAAGGAAGTTGCATGGCATATGTCAACGGACCCATAAGGGGACAGGAGGATAAGGAGTTGTATGCAAACCTCTTGTGATTGTCAAAAGGATACCTTTTGCCCCAGCTAATCAGCGAGGGGGCAAGGAGAAGAATTCCCCCTGTAGGTTTGGATATTTGCCAAATCTGCAGGATTTCAAAGTCTTCGCCATGCTTCGTGCACTTTGAAAGGAATCGCAACGATTCATGCTATATATAAACGAAAAAGAAGTTTGCAGTCAAACTTCTTTTTTTCAACGTACAATGAATTACAGCAATTACTCACAATTGTATAGAATTCAGCTATACCCCATCCTAACTTTCTATCTATAAAAAAACTTTGCACCAGAATCGATGATGCGGTACTCACTCATCTAATTCAGGACCATACTGGTGAATCCAGCGAATAATGGTTGTATGAGCAATAGATAGTCCACGTTCTTCCATCTTAAATTATGTAATTTTGCATAAAATTACATAAATTCAGTATTTTCCTTTTTTTCGACATGGATAGACAGTATAATTTTCGTGAGATTAATATTTTAGAAAATTATATGAGGTGAAAAATATGAGTAATAAAAAAACTTTAGCTACAGTTGCATTAACAACAGGATTAGCTTTAACAACTGTAACATCATACGGAGTAGGTCATGCAGAGGAAGCAGATCAACTACAAGTTCAAATTCAGGAGGATTCATTCCGTACAGGTGAACTTACGCAACCATCACAAAAGGCACCAGAGAATGTAGTAAAAGATGCTCTTAAGGAGAAAACAGAGCAAGCTTTGTCTCAAAAACAAGTGAATGGAGAAACAGGAGTAGATTATAAAGTCCTTCAAAAACGTGGTTCTTATGATGGAACTACACTAGTGCGTTTGCAACAAACATATGAAGGAAAAGAAGTATATGGCCATCAATTAACTGCACACGTAGATAATAAGGGTGTTATTAAAAGTGTTTCAGGAGATAGTGCGCAAAATTTAAAACAAGAAGATTTGAAAAAGGCTATTAATCTATCAAAAGAAGAAGCAAAACAATATATTTATACAAAGTACGGGAACGATATCAAGTTTATTTCTGAGCCAGAAGTAAAGGAAGTTATTTTTGTTGATGAAAATAATGGACAAGCTAGCAATGCATACCAAGTTACATTTGAAGCTGCAACACCAAACTATGTATCTGGTACTTATTTAGTGAATGCACATAATGGAGAAATGTTGAAAAATATGTTGAAAGAATCGGACTTAAAAGCAAGTGAAAAGCTTGTTGGAGCCTTAAAAGAAAGTAGAAAAAATAACCTTGCACCATTAACCGGGACAGGAAAAGATGATTTAGGTGTATCTCGTACATTCGGCATTTCTAAACAAAGTAACGGGAAATATGCGCTTGCTGATTATACACGAGGGCAGGGAATTGAAACATATGATGTGAATTACAGGGATATTACTAAAGAAGAGAGATATTATCCTGGAACATTAGCAACTAGCACTTCAACAACGTTTAATGATCCAAAGGCGGTAAGCGCTCATTACTTAGCAACAAAAGTATATGATTTTTATAAAGATAAATACAAGCGTAATAGTTTTGATAATAAAGGACAAAAAGTAGTATCAGTTGTACACGCATGGGACTCTGAGGATACAAATGATCCGAAAAATTGGGAGAATGCGTTAAGTGCTGATAATGGTAGTATGCTTGTATATGGAGACCCTATTGTAAAGGCATATGACGTAGCGGGACATGAATTTACACATGCAGTTACATCTAGTGAATCTAATCTTGAATACTATGGAGAATCTGGTGCGATTAACGAGGCATTGTCTGATATTATGGGAACATCTATTGAGAAATACATAAATAATGGGACTTTTAACTGGACAATGGGAGAACAAACTGGATCAGTTTTCCGTGATATGGCAAATCCGTCTTCAGTTCCGTCTTCAGCTGGGGTACCTTATCCAGATGATTATAGTGAATTTAACGATTTTAATGGATGGGATCAAGGAGGCGTTCATTTTAACTCAAGTATTATTAATAAAGTTGCTTATCTAATTGCAACAGGTGGAACTCATAACGGTGTAACTGTAAAAGGAATTGGCGAGGATAAAATGTTTGATATTTTCCATTATGCAAATACTGATGAATTAAACATGACTTCTGATTTCTCTGAATTGAGACAAGCATGCATTCGAGTTGCGACGAATAAATATGGAGCAAACTCAACTGAAGTTCAAGCGGTTCAAAAGGCTTTTGATGCAGCAAAAATTAAGTAAACGAGAAATATAGTTCTTATCGACATTGAAGAACTCATCGCATTATTATTGTATAAGCAAGAGATAGGCCGTGTTCTGCCAGTGTTTCGACTATATTATGGAAAGTTAGATAGTACATTAAGTATTATCTAACTTTTTACAAAGAATTACCAGAAAATTTGTTCTTTTATGATAATAATTAATATATTAGGGTGAAGGATATTATGGATGCACATATAATCGAAAAGGAAGAAATGATAACATTATTAAGCAGTTGGTATAATGCAATTATTTCTCAACATATAATAAAAGCTAAACACTTAAAAGAAGAAATAGATAGAAATACTCATAGTATTGAAGGAGATAGTAATATCTCTATCTATTATTCACTACTTAACTTTAGATATAATTTATTGGTTTGTGATATAGATGGTTCTAAAGACTGTCTAGAAAAGATTACGCCATTTCCAGAGCAAGCTGAAACATATTTGAAATATTATTATCATTTCTTCAAAGCTATTTATGCAATTTCAATTGGAAATCATAATGAAGCTAAGGGACAATATGAGAAGGCTGAAAAACTTTTAGCAACTATTCCAGATGAATTAGAAAAGGCTGAATTTGATTACATGTTTGCAGTATTCCATTATCAATCCTTAAACCCATTGTTGGCTGCTAAATATGCAAATAAGGCAAAAGAGATATTTTCTAAACATACAGGGTATGAAATAAAAGTTGCTTCCTGTAAAAATACCATAGGACTTTCTTGTACTAAACTTAGACTGTATGAAATTGCGGAGGATAATTTCATTTCGGCTCTTAGAATATTTGAAAAATATAGTGAAGAAAAACTAATAGGTAAAGTAAAACATAATTTAGGATTATTATATGCAGATCAAAACCTTCCAGAGTTAGCGATTAAATATTTAAAGGATTCTTTAAATAATAACCCTAAAACTCTGTTTTTATTAGCAAGGGAATACTATAAGTTAGGAGATAATTTTCTTGCTGCAAATCTAATTGATCAGGGATATAACCTTACAACACTTAAAGAATATAAGTACCATTTTGCTATCTTAAGAGAACTGAATAAGGAATCTAAGGTTGAGGAGTTAGAGAAAGTTATTATGATGGGAATCCATTACTTCAAGAAAGAAAATCTATGGGGTCATGTAAAAACATATGCTTCAATTCTCGGAAATAAGTTCTATGACCTCAACAATTATGAACAAGCCAGTAGATACCTTCACATGGCTCTAGATGCTGACAAAAAGGATTTAGAGAAGGGAGCCTGAAAATAATGAAAAAAGTACTTTTAACTGTAATGATTTTTACAGGGATTTTATCTTTTGGTATTGCTAATCAATCTATTGAAAAGCAATCAGTTAAAGTTAATCTACTTTGTTTAGATCATGGAGAAACTATCTAATTGAAAAAAGAGAGTGCCTTCTTTAAAAAAGGACTCTCTTTTCTTATTTTGTTATTTATTATTCACATATGTATCAAACCATAAGTGGATATATCCAGCTGTAATACGTTGTGCTTCCATTAAACGTTTTCCAGTTACCGGTGTTACTTCAGCACGCCATTTATCAGCAGCGTCTTGTGATATAGCAGCATCTATGAATAACTTTTTTGTCTTATCATTAACAATTAGTGGGAAATCTGCTTTTGCACCAACTGCAGAAGCATGAACCCAATCTTCTGGATTTACACTTTTCCAATTCCAATAGCCATTTCCATCTTTTACTTTATAATTGTCTTTCACAGTATCGACGAAGTTTTCATATTTTGAGTGTAAGGCCATAGGAAGCGAAACGTTGGTAAAGTTTGCTGCATGCATAGGCTGATTAACATCCCCTAAATAATGAAGTGATAATCCTAAGTAGAAAAATGCATTTTCAAAATCTTTATTTTGATAGGATTCACCAGCTAATTTGAAATATTTTGCTCCTGTTTCTTTTGCGTGTTTGGCAAGTGGAAGATACGTACTTCCTGTATCAGGATCATAGAAGTGTGAAGCGAATGTGCCATTATCAAAGTACGGATTTTCATAATCGGCAGAGTAGACACCCTTCTCTAACTCATTACGCCATTCATTTAATAGAGATATCTCATTTGGCTTCACAACGGTCTTATTTTGGGCCATAACTTCAATGCCTCTGTTAACAATCCATAAATGAGTACTTACTCCTTCATCATGGATGGCTTCTGCGGACCACTTATGACCAAAAGATGTCCCATATTGATGGTTATTTTCATGTGCAAACGCCACACTTTGAATAGGGGCTGATAAAGCAATTACTGAAGCTAAAGCAAAAATTTTTCTTTTCATAAATATTCCTCCATTTGATATATAATCTAACATCACCCTCATGTATAATCTTAGCATTGACCAATAAGGAAGTAGATTGTTTTTTGAATATATGTAAAATTGCATATTTAAATTCATTAAAAAACCTAATTAGACTGTTCCATGGCAGATTATGAAACATGGGCAAAAATCACAGAGGTTACTTGGATTGAGAACTATTAGGCACACAGTATTCTTGTGTTAAAATGACGATCTGACGTATATAATTATGATTTCTATTGAATGTACGTTTAATGTGTTTTATTATCAATTGGCAATAATATTCTGTTACGTTTATATGAATAACTTATATATTCTTTAAGAGTAAATAAGAGAAATATTTTTTCGCTATCAATAAAAGAACCGAGGAGATTTTACGAATGAAAAAAAGAATTGCAATCATAGAAGATGAAGACAATATCCGAGAAATATGCAAACGGTACTTAGAAAGGGAAGGCTATGAAGTATATACAGCTGTAAACGGAATAGAGGGTTGGTATATATTTCAGCAATATCAACCAGATTTAATTATTTTAGATCTGATGATGCCGAAAAAAGATGGCTGGGAACTATGCGAGGAAATTCGTCAACAATCTAATGTTCCTATTATTATGTTAACCGCTAGGTCAGAAGAAAGAAATCGAATTTTGGGCTTAACAATGGGAGCAGATGATTATGTAACAAAGCCGTTTTCACCTCGCGAATTAGTACTAAGGGTTCAAATTATATTAAGAAGAGGAAATCAGACAACTATAGAAACGAGAGAACCTGTATCAGAAGTAATAAAGTTCCGAGATTTGGAGATTTATCCAACGAAGAGATGTGTACTTGTTTGTGGGTGTGAAGTTGAGTTAACAAATAAAGAATTTGAGGTACTTTATTTAATGGCCACCCATCCAAAACAAGTGTTTTCTCGTTCACAACTCCTTGAACAAATTTGGGAGTTTGAGTATGAAGGATGTACGAACACAGTAACGGTATTAATGAGTCGTTTACGTGAAAAATTAGAGAAGAATTCAACAAAGAACCGTTGGATTCATACGGTTTGGGGAATAGGGTATAGCTTTGATTCAAATGGAGGAAATGAAACATGAAATTACGTTATCAATTGTTACTGATGAATCTATTAAGCATGAGTGTTATGGTCGTTGCTATATGGTATAGTGATACGAAAATGTTACTTAAGCCGGAACAAACACGATTATTAACAGGAATTGCAATCATAGCAATGATTTTTTCAACCTTCCTTTACTGGTTACTTACACGTCCTATTATGAGATCTATTCAAAATTTAATTGAATTAACAAAACAATTTAGTGATAGACATTTTGAAACGATATATATAATTGGAAAAGAACCACAAGAGTTTAAAGAATTAGCAACAGCTTTTCAACAGATGGCGAAAAAATTAGAAGAGGGGTTTACTAAGCTAGAGGAAGGAGAAAAAGCACGTACAGAGCTGATAGCGAATATTTCGCACGACTTACGAACACCTATGGCTAGCGTACAATTGATGATAGAAGCATTACAAGATAATTTAATTGAAGATCCTGACATGAAAATGCAGTACATAACGACAATCCTAAAAGAAATACAACGATTAAATGGATTAATCAATGACTTATTTGATCTTTCAAAGTTAGAACTAGGACAAGAAGAGTTTTATCCAAGTTTATCACATGTGGACAGTGTTCTACTAGAAGTACTAAATTCACATTCTATCTTATTAGAGGAGAAACATATCCATTTACAATTACATGTTTCCGACACATTACCTCGACTTTGGATTATGCCATGTAAAATAGCACGAGTTATCGGTAATTTGTTACACAATGCAATCAGACATTCCCCTGTATCTGGAAAAATCGAGTTGATCGTAGAAGATAATAAACAGAGGCAGCAAGTCAAATTTATATTGCGCGATGAAGGAGAAGGCATTTCCCCTAATGATAAATTGCGCATATTTGAACGCTTTTTCAGAACGGACCCATCAAGAAGTTCACAATCTGGAGGTTCAGGGATCGGATTAGCCATTGTAAAATCATTAATTGAACTGCACAAAGGAGAAGTTGGCGTTCGAGATCGTTCGGATGGTAAACAGGGATGTGAATTTTGGTTTACTCTTCCCATTACTCCAGAAAAGAAATAAGATCGTTGCAAGACTTTTGTAATAGTTATGTTATCGAAATGATAGACTTCCTTGTTAACATACATAATAGAAATAAAATCAAAAGAATCTCAACTACAAGAACAAATAATAACCAAAGGACAGTTGCAGAACGGTGTCCATGAAACAGCTAGAGTAGCAACGATCTATCAATTAGCTGATGGTAAACATATTTTACACCTTACTAATTTTTCAACTTCTAATAGCCCGGACGTTCGAGTTGTTTTAGTTCCTACGAAGCAATTGAAAAATAATGAGGATGTTAAAAATTATAAGTATATTAAATTAGGAAAATTAAAAGGCAACAAAGGTGATCAAAACTATGAAATTCCTAATGAGATAGATGTAAGTACATACGGTGCAGTTTCTGTAAGATGTAAGAGATTTAATGAAAACGTTGGTGCACCTTATTTTGCAAAATAAAAAATAATAAAAACAGGTGATAGAGTTGAAATCTATCACCTGTTTTTTTGTAGAAAGTATGGAAGAAGGAGAAGTTGCGTGAAGATTTAGAGAAGGCAGGAACGAGCTGTATTTCTATAAATAACTGTAAAGAAGCAGAATAATCGTTTGGTAACACCCTCTTGGTTAGTGAATTAAATAGATCGAAATTCGTATAAATCTGATTTATTTGTAATTTTACGAAAGACTTTTGTAACATTTATGAAAGGAATTAGAAAGATATTTATATTATGATGAGCTTCCGAACATTAAATTCAGTTTAATAAGTAGGAAAAAAATAAATAAATAAACATAGAGTGAGGAATGACGTTATGAATGAGAAATACAAAAAAAAGGTACCAAAAATCCTACCTGTAGGAATTGCAATGGGTATTTTATTCAGCGCTACCCCATTAGCGGGTCCATTAACGGAAAATAAGGTAAAAGCAGATGTTGATACGGCCGCGACGATTATTACAACATTTGGAAGTATCTATGATGCGTTTCTTAAAGAGCCGTTTGGGAATTGGTTAGAGCAAATCGATGTAAAAAGCTATTATTATGCTGTGCATGAAAACATTGCTTACAAAGCTCCTACATTCCAAAAGGGAGAGTTTAGTATTAGTGTATTTGATTATTATAAAGATACAAATTTCAGCAAGAAGGTTAAAATTGCTTATGCTGATGGGAATGTTGAATATAAAACAATCAAGCATGGGCAACAAATTCGTATTAAGCAAGCTGGTACAATAGTAGACTTAACTCCTGATGAGCCATCACCATCTAAACATGATATTTTGTATATTACACAAAAACAATTAGATGAAGGAAAAACGGGTGTTGCACTTGCAACTTTCAAAACCTATTATCTACAAAGTGATAATAGCGGTCGTAAAAATAATTTAGCAGGTAAATATTTACGAGAAACATTCCCAAATGCTTATCTGAAGAGCGGTTTGCCTGATATTCGTGTTAATGAGGATGAACTTTTTAAGGAACTACCAAAAGAACAACAAATGCTAGCAACGATAACTTCAGAGCCGGTAGGAAAAGAAGTTCTTTCTAATTATGTTACGAATGACTCTGAAACTCTTGCAGATTTTAATAACCGCGTAGTAAATGTAGTTGCAGATACGAATCTGATTCTAGAAACAAAGATTTCATTAGGACATACTTCATTAGAGGGTGCTGATACAACTTATCAAATTATCCCGATTCAAAAAGGAAGCAATAAAGTAGTTTTAAAAAAAGGTTCGAAGTATCTTTCGGGGAAAGAAGGAAATGGACTTCAATATTCAGATTCGATTGGTGATGACGAAGTATTAGAACTTGTTCAAATCGAAAACTCTGCTGCCGACCTACTTAAATTCAATTTGGTAAACAAGAATGGAACACGTTTGGCAGATACTAAGGATCGTAAAGGATTCACTACCAATAATGCGTTGAGTTCTGACATTCGTTTCCAAGGAAAAACCAACAATGAAATTCGTAATTGGTTAATTGATTGGCATCCTAGTAAGGTAAATGAGACAAAGAAACACGAAGGAATGACGTATGGCGGATTGGAGTTCAAAGCTGATGAAAAAGATCCCTCTATATGGACTGCATACAATTCTGGAAAATTGATAACGAATAGTTGGATAAAGAAACAGGACTCTCATTATTATGCGGATTCTTCAGGAATTCTTTTAAAGGGCTGGCAAGAAATCGAGGGGAATACGTATTATTTTAATCCAAGGCTTAATGACAGAGTCTCAGGAGGTGGAACTGACACATTAATTGATGGAAAGTACTATAACTTCAACGATGACGGTGTTCTGCAGAAATCAGCATGGAAAGAACTGGGATATTCAGATGCTTCAGGAGCGTTTATTGATGAAGACGGATTGAAAGAAATTGATAATAAAATTTATTATTTTAAAGGTTCCTATGCTACTACAAATGAATTGCGTCTAGAAGATCAAGGGGTCATTCTTCACTTTTCTGACAAAGGTGTGCTTGAGAGAGCTACTGATTTGAATGGAAAAGCACTAAATAGAATAACTTACGTTACTCTTAATGAGAAACAGTTGGTGTTTGAAAAAGATGGTTCTATTAGAAAAAATGGTGTCTCTAAAATCTTTTTACCTGGATTATTTGATGAAAAGGATCAACCCGTACTGGTTTATTACAGTTTCGAAGAAGGGCCTGCCTATACTGGTTGGAAAGAAATTGATGGTAAAAAATATCATTTCGTGGGTGGCAAACACTATACTTTCGATGGTCATGAACCTATTGAAGGAAAAAGATATTATTTTAATCAGGACGGGGAAGCTAAGCTAACTGGGTTTGATAAAGTTAACAATAAAATATACTATTATAACGATAAGAGCGAAATGCAAACAGGATGGCAAGAAATCGATGGCAAGTGGTATTACTTCGATGAGTCTGGAGCAGCTAAAATAGGATGGTTCCAAGTTGGTGGCGGATACCACTTCCCTGATTACGGATACTTTACTTATTATGCTAAAGAGGATGGGTCTATTTATACAGATACCACGGTTGAAATTAATGGGAAAACCTATAATTTTGACAGCCATGGGCACAAAGGCTATAAGTGATACAAAAAAAGTCTATTTTTATAAGTATGACTCGTTAAAAGGGATGCCTTTACCTGATTTAAGCATACAACCCTAAAAAATAAAAATGCCTGTTCCACTCAGTGAGTGAGAAAATCGTTTGAAGAGTTAGCTTATATACAAAATGGGCCATATTATGTACTGGATTTTATCCCTATAATATGGTCCAATTTATCATTTTAGTCAAGAAGACTCCTTCTTAAAGTTTTTGCACCAGAACTTTAAATTTTAAGTAGATAGGCATGGGTTATGTCCAATATGTAAAATTGCATAGAGTTGCTAGTCAAGATTAGTATATAATGTAATAGAACGCATTGTTTTTTCCTTAATCGTTAGATTCGAACCTAACGTCCTATCAAATTCGTAAAATGTGTAAACTGAGAAACTTTGGAGAGGCATCCGGCAGGATGTCTTTTTTTTTATGTGAACAACACTCAAAAAGTATAGTGGAGAATTCTATATCAAAAGAAGATTGTATGTTTAGAAAAAAATTTCTTATAAAAGAAGCACTTCTTTTTCAACTGTGGATGTAATAGGAGAATAGGTTCTAATTAATTTGTTAACAATTTCTTCTGGTATATCATGAACACTGCCTAATTTTTTAATAGAAAAAAGATGTGTTGAAAGAGTTGATATTAGAATTTTCACTATATTGTAGAAAAAGTTATTATTTGTATAAAATGTTAACATTCCAAAAGAATACAGGCGTTTCGTATTGGGAAAGGGAATCCATTATGTGAATCAAAATATTAAAAGGGGGAAATTAGTAACTATGAAAAAGATTTTAGGGGCTGCAATGAGTTTTATATTTGTTTTTATGCTTATAGGAGGAAATGATGTGTTTGCTAAAGAAACATCAGAGAACTTTAGTTTTTCTCTTGAGCAGGGAGGATCATTTAAATGGATGCCTGGAATGAATGATTTATATTTATTTGATCATCCAGTAAATGATGTGACAATTGGAGCAATGCAGTACACAAGAGATGGAAGTGAAGTAAAAGTTATGTATGAATTAATTCCACTTAGTCCATTAGGAAAGTCTTCTGCAAGAACACTGACAGGCATGTATGCAAAAGAGCAAGGAAAGTTGTATTTTAATAATATTCAACGTGGTATCTATGTAATGAAAGTTACAAATCTTTCTCAAGGACCTGTATCTGGAAATTTTTATGCGTTTTATTAGGATGAATATGGGTAGTAAGAAAGTCTCTTATAGAAGAACATGACTATTAAGTTAGCAGAAATAAACCAGTTGCTGAAAAGTAACTGGTTTATTTTTGTTAGATATACATTTATAATTTGGAACAAAAAGGATACTGATAGTGTTGTATTTTCTAATTTTAGAGGTTATTTGTATAAGCGACTAAATTTGTATTATTTTTTAAAAATATGTATTGCTTTTCATCATCACTTTCGATTAATCTAACTGTATAGTTTAAAGCAATAAGTAACCTAATGGTAGATACAGAATAAGTAAAAGAAAAGGATAGTCAGATTTACTAACTATCCCTTGAATTTTATAAAACTTTTATTGTAATCTCTTTAAAGTATAAGCCATCAGCAGAACTAATTGTTACTTTTGTAGTACCTCTATTTAGAATTTTCATGTTTAAATTACCTGCGTCTGCATATTCTGGGGCGATAGATGCCTCAAGAACATCACGATTTGAAACTGTAATTTGGGAACCTTGTAAAGTATAGGCAAAGTTAAAATCAATAAATGGCTCACGGTTTGTATTTTTATAAACTTTTGAAACTTTGATTTCTGCTGTATCAGTTACATTTTTATTTCCGAATTGTTTTGTATACCAACTAATATTAGAGAAGTTAACTGGAACCCTACTTAATAATTTTGTGCGACCAGGGCTATCAGGTAATTTTTTGAGTTCTTCTTGTACTTTTTTAATATCAGATTGCGTGATACCAACCTTAACAGGAGATCCAATTCCATCTGTAAATAATGATTCTAAGAGCTTTTGACCAGTTTGTAGTTCAGAGAAAAGGTTTTGAGCTTTTTCAATTTCTTTTAATAGATTTGTTTTGTTTTCAGTATTATTTAGTTGATCAACTTTCGCTTTGGCAGCATCAATGTCATCCTGTTTAATAGCAGCTTTTAACGTTTTATGATCATTGGCCGTGAATAAATCGTTAATCGCTTTTTGAGCATCTTGCAATTTGAAAGCCTGGGCAGAATTTAGTAGATTTTGAGCTTTTTCAATCTCTTTTAGTAAAGATTTTTTGTCATTGTTGCTAGGAAGTTGGTCAACATTTTCTTTTGCAGTATCAACATTTGCTTGTGTAGTAGTTTCTTTTAGTGCTGTATGATAATCATCCGTAAATAGATTATTCAAAATTTTCCGAGTTTCGTTTAGTGAATTTAATAGATTTTGAGCTTTTTCAATTTCTATCATTAGAGTATTTTTGTCTTTTTGATTTGATACAAGTTGTACTTTCTCTAGTGCTTTCTCGATGTCCTTTTCGCTAAGTCCATTATTTAATGCGATGTGATTTTCGTCTAAGAAAAGATCATTCACAGTCTTTTGAGCATTGCTTAATTTTGTTACTTCTTGTTCTTTAAGAAGGCGCTGAGCATTTTGAATTTCATTTAATAAATCTATTTTATTTTGGTTGTTAGGAAGTTTGCTAACATTTTCTTTTGCAGTATTAATATCTTGTTGAGTTGTTTCTGCAGCTAGTTTGGAGTGAGCATCATCTGCAAAGAGTCCATGCACAGTGCTACGTGCATCATTTAGTAAGTTAAGTAAAATTTGAGCCTGTTCCATTTCTTTATCTAATTGATGTTTATGTTTTGCATCAGGAAGTAGCATTACTGCTTTTTTAGCTTCATCAATTTCATTTTGAGAAATATGAGCATGTAATGTGGAGTAACTTTCATCAGCAAATAGGCTATTCACTGCTTTTTGAGCTTTTGTAATAAGATTGTGACTTACTGTAATACCAACTCGCGAATCTTGTTGGACTTTTGTATCGCCATAATAACCGTAGTAAGATGCTACACTGTAAATAAGTTTCTCATCTTCAGCATCTTCTGGGACAATGAATTCCTTCTGAACAGTTGCTTCTTCTCCAGGTGATAAAATATTGTCAGCACCAATATCAGCATATTCCTGATGCATACCAAGGTGCCAATCCGCGCCCCAAACATTCGTTAAGTTTCGATTACCCGTATTTTTAATTTTATAAGTATAAGTTATTTTTTCCCCAGGTGTTACAACTTCTTTATTCGTTGAAATTCTTAATGAAATCTCTGGCTTCACTACATCTACGGTAATAGATGATTTCCCCGCTATTTTTATTTGTTTTCCATCAGCAATACCGTATACAGTAGCTAGGCTTCGAAAAGTTTTCCCCTCTTCTACATCCTTTGGAACAGTATATTTTTTGGAGAGTGTAATTGTTTCTCCAGGTCCGAAAGCGTTATCATTACCTAAGTCAAAATATTCTTGCAGCATGTTAACATGCCAGTCTACAACCCACACATCTTTAATTACTTTATTCGTTGCATTTGTAAGTTTGTATTGATATGTTATTGTTTCGCCTGGCATAGGAGTCGGGTTACTTGGAGTGACCTGTAAAATCATATGACCAACTTGTTCCTCACTACTAATCTTAGAAACTGTGTTTTGTGCTGCAGAGGCTTCGGATACAACCGGGGCTGCTAATACAGATAAACATATTAGTGATGCGACTACCTTTCTCTTAGTATTTTTCTTGTGTGATTCTTGCATGGAATAATCCTCCTTGAAATGATATTTTTGTCAAAATTTTATTCGGAAACAACTTTATAACATTTTGAAAAAAAAATCAAACTTGAATTTTTTAAAAAATAGACTTATGAAAGTCTATTTTTTTTCATAAAAACAATAAATTGCAAATTATGAAGGGGTAAATTTATAAAAAATTAAAAAATGTATGTGAAGGAATTCGAATGAAATAAATTTATTTAACTTTGAGAAAAATATAGAGGAATAATACAACATTTATAGGCAGTAAGGGCTATAACAATGAAGGTTTCCATGTATATAGATTTCTTAAAATAGAACACTTTATAAACCTTAAATTTCTATTTTTGTAAAAATCAAGGTTGAAGTTTAGAGGGAAACGAGATAACCTAATGATTGTGCATTTAGTTATTTGGAAAAATATATCATGAAAACCTTACAGGATTGCTCTGTGAGGACTATTTTTTATATTTAACACTATCAAGATAGTATTAAATATAAAAAAAGGATGTATAGGAGGTGCTTTAACAGTATATTTTTTCGCTCGTTGTTTTTCAGGTTAATGATAACGTATACATTATAGCATTTGTTTATTTAGATTCAAATGACAGAAAAGAGGTAATGTTATGAATAAGTATGTAGTTAGAATCGGGATAAGTTGTTTATTGATAGGTATGGGGGCAGGTTGTTCCAATAAGCAAGAAGAGCAAACAAAACAAGAGGTAAAACAACAAGAAGAAAATAAAGAGGAACCAAGAGTAGCTTTTCCTAAAGAGGCTAAAGAAACAGGAAAAGTTAATATGAAACTAATTACAAATAATGACCAGCAGGAAGAAGGAGGGATTCCAGTTTTAAAGGTGGATCCTAAATTAGAATTGGCACAAATTCAAATAGAGTTAGAAGGTCTAACAGCGAAGGAAGAGGTTTATATATATGTCGATCAGAAATTTGTTACAAAAGAAGAAGTAACAAAAATATTTTCAACTTTTATAAATTTAGAAGGTGATCTATTGAAAAAAGGGGAACACACAATTTCAATCGCCCAGTATAAAGATAAGAGTCCGAAAAAAGAATTAAAAAACTACAAAGAAGCAAAGTTCAAAATTGATTAATGGAAGTAGTGCATGCTTATAAAAAGTAAATATGTCAGAATATTTTGGTGAACAACGGTTTAATAAATTGAAACGTATCATTAACTACTAAAAATGCCTACATAGATATCAAAATTTAACTCTCTACATTCATAATGAAAGAGTGTTTTGGATAAATTTTATACAGATATCTCTATAGGGGGAAAGGTTTGAATATATACATGAATAAAAAAAGAGTATGGATTGGTTTATCCGTATTATTCTTAGGTTTTACGATAATTCATTTCACCAATATGGACTATCTAATATATTGTGGGAAGGTAGTTTTGTCTATTGTAGTGGCGCTTTTAATATTTTTCACGCAATTCCAAGGGGTTCTTTCGTTGTATCAGGTAATGATTAGTTTGTTAGGCCTTTTTAAAAATAAAAAGATGTACCGAGTGGAAAATGAGTTAGAATCTACTCATTTTGCAGTATTAGTGTGTGCTCATAATGAAGAGAGTGTTATTGGACAAATTATTCAAAGCTTAAAAAAGATGGATTATCCAAAAGAAAAATATGATATTCATGTTATTTGTGATAATTGCACGGATGGAACAGCTCAAATTGTTCGGAAAGCTGGAGTGAATGCTTGGGAAAGACAGGATCCTCAAAAACGAGGAAAGGGTTATGGACTAGAGTGGATGTTTCAAAATTTATTTTGTTTAGAGAAAGAAAACAAGAAAGTCTATGATGCCGTTGTCATACTGGATGCAGATAACATTGTGTCACGGAATTTCTTACAAGTATTAAATTATAAGTTAGTAGCAGAAAAATATGAAGTGATTCAAGCGTATTTAGATTCAAAGAATCCAACAGATAATTGGATCTCAAAGTCATATGCAATTGCTTATTGGTCAACAAACCGATTGTATCAATTTAGTAGAGGAAAGTTAGGATTATCAGCTCAACTTGGTGGAACTGGTATGTGCTTTTCTATGCAGGTCTTAAAGGAAATAGGATGGGGAACACAAAGTTTAACGGAAGATTTAGAGTTTACAGCTAAATACATATTCACAAAAGGAAAATCTGTTGGGTGGGCACATGAAGCAAAAATATTTGATGAAAAACCGACAGATTTTAAAGTATCTTTTCGACAACGTGTTCGCTGGATGCAAGGACATATGGACTGTATGGTTCGCTACTCCGTACCACTTCTTAAAAATTTCCTACAAACATTTAATATAAATGCACTAGATATGTGTATTTATCTTATTCAGCCAACGAGAACAATGTTATCAGTAAACTCCATTATATTATTTTGTTTAACATATTATGAATTACTTCCATCTTATATAATGCCATATGTATTAAGTCCATGGATTTGGTTGATGATAGCGCTATCTTTTTATTTATTACCAATTATTGCGCTAATACAAGAAAAACAGATTAAGAATGTAATATGGACACCTATTGTTTATATTTTTGGCTTTTCTTGGGTTCCAATTATATTATTAGGGTTTATAAAAAGAAAGCAAAAGGTATGGGTTCATACTCCTCATAATCGAGTAATGGATAAGGAAAAAATGTTAAAGATGGAGGAATTAACATAAAAACTAACATAAAAAATTGGTAACCGGGGGAGTAAAAGGTGAGTTTATTACTTTTATTAATAATATTATGTAAGCTGTTTGTTGGATATACAGACTTATACGAACAATTTAATATTAATAGTTTTTTAATGGATTCTTTATATATTATATTTTTGTTTTTTTTAATCAGAAGTTTTGCATCGAAAAAAATACGAATAATTTTATACGCTGGGATAAGCATATTAGTAGGAATTATTTTGCTTACTTGTGTGGTATATAATAGATTTTATGGTGTAATGCCGACCTATCACACTTTATTGTTAGTAAATCAAACTACTAAATTAGCAGATAGTATATCCTCTCTCTTAAGTTGGAAAGATCTGTATTATGTTGGAGATATAATCCTTTTACCTTTTATCATATATATGGCATTTCAACATAATAAAGAACATAGAGATATACGCTTTTCAAAGAAAACAATAGGAATTGCTTCTCTTTGCTTTATATTTATAATTTCTACATTTGAATACACATTAAATAAAAAAGATATATTAAATGATAAGAAGAAAGCTGAAAAAATGGGTATTTTTTCATATAATTTATCATTCCCTTTTAATAGTATATTCCCTGTGAATAAAGCTTACTCTATGGAGAATAAACAAATAACGAATGAAATGATTAGGGAAATAAAAAAAGAAAAATTAGCGAAGAACCCTGAATATGAAGGCGTTGCAAAAGATAAAAATTTAATTATTCTTCAGCTTGAATCATTACAAGAAAATGTAATGGGCTTAAAAATTAATGGGAAATCAATTACTCCCAATTTAGATAACTTACGTGAACAGTCGTTATCGTTTTCTACATTTTTTCAACAAACAGGTAAAGGAAATACAGTTGATGCAGAATGGAGTGTAAATACATCAACCTATCCGGGTAAACATGAATTAAATGCAAATCGTTTTGCAAATCGTGAAGTCCCAAGTTTACCGAGATTATTAAAACAATATGATTACGTAACAAATACATTCCATACAAATGATTCGGAATTTTACAACCGAAAGCAATTATATCGAGCACTAGGGTTTGATAAGTTCTATGATCAAAAGTATTTTGGGAATAAAGATGTGATAGATTTAGCTTCTAGTGATCATGTGCTATATGAAAAAACACTCCCAATTTTAAAGAAAATAGATGAAAAAGGTAAGAAATTTTATGCTCATATTATTGCATTAAGCAGCCATCACCCTTTTAAAATACCAAGCGAAAAACAACCTTTACCGTTACCAAAAGAGTTAGAGGGAACGGAATTTGGGGATTATATTCAAGCGGTTAATTATGTGGATAAAGAATTAGGGTATTTTATAGACGAACTAAAGCGTGAGGGATTATGGGAGAAATCGTTATTTGTCGTATACGGAGATCATCATATTATTGATACAAATTCTTTACCCAATAATTCAAAAAAATATTTACCTGAATCACATGTGAAAAATGGACAGTTTGACCCGTATCGTATCCCGTTTATTATTCATTATCCAGAATTAAAAGAAGGGAAAGAAATAAAAGAAATAGGTAGTGAGATTGATATTTTCCCAACGATTATTAACTTATTAGGAATTCAGCCGAAGGAACAAGTTATGTTTGGACAAGATTTATTAAATACTAAGGACAACATTATTCCGCAAAGATACTTTTTCCCAGATGGCACTTTCATACATGAGAAGTATTGTTATATCCCGGGTGAAAGATTTGAAGATGGACAAGCTGTAAATTTAAATGGAATGAGGGTTCCATTAGAATCCGAAATAAAAGAAGATTTTATGAGAGCAAGAAAATTATTGAATTTGTCCGATCAATATCTTAAAAATCTTCCTGTAAGAAGAGATTAAATGGAGGATTAGTCATGAAGAAAATGATATTTATTATTTTATGTAGTAGTTTTTTTCTCTTTACATTTTATCGCATTATAGATACACCCCACATATTAAATTTCTTATTTCCTGGATATGAGGAGGAAATTAAAGAAGCATAAATGTTAAAAATTTCACATTGGGAAATTTCAGATGCCTGCGGGCATCTTTTTTCATTTTATCGTTTTCAGCCAGAATCAATAATCTCCTGTATATTAAAAGAAATATTTTGTCTAGAACAAAACACACCCTAATTTTTTTAAGATTTTACATTATATGCAATAATGCATATAGTATAGAGTAAATCCGGGAAATTATATATAATTATATTAGATTTCAAGGAAAGGAGATGAAAAGTATGCTTACAAATCTATTAAACTTAGTATCAGGCTTATTAGGTACTCTTATTGGCTAAGTAAAAAAAGTTCTGCCCCAGAACATTTTTTTACATCTGAACAGATTGATTTTATAAATCAATCTGTTCTTTCTAAATTTAAGTATATTTTAATTAACAATAACTCCTCTAAAATATTGACTTTAATTTTCTTCCCCATGATATTTTAAAGATTACAATGAAAAGAACATCAAATGAAATCATAAAAAAGTAGCCAAGGTATATACCATGTCTCAAAACTATTCCATTGACAAGATAAAAAAGAAATTAGAAGTAACAGCCCCAATGAACAAAATTTTTAATCCATATTTCATCATTTAATATATAAATATTATACAATAAATCATCCATTACTTAACGGATTTTACGATCTTACTTGAATGTGGTTTTTCGGTTAGTCGTTGCTTTTGATGGCTAACGAATTTGTCCTAAGACAGCTGAACTAACTTCCTTGTTCCAAAAGTGTTGCTATGTATACCTATAATAATAAGCGTATGGCTTCCTTTTTGACGTTAATTGATGCGTCTATTAATGCCCTTACTTATATGTCCACTAAAGGGCATGATTTAGTTTTTCAATATTCGACAGTACTTGAACATATTAAAAAAGCATCACAAAAAGCCGATTTAAATAAATTTAAGTTCTTAGAACCTAACTTGAATGCAGCTAAAGACAGTTAGAAAATATTAAGAACAGATGCTTTCACATTAAATGAAGGGATAAAAAAATTAAAAGTGGAAACTGTTTCTCCACAAAAATAGGAGAATATCGGCATAGCCATTAAATTGAAATTATGTAGAATTTTCAACAAAAATAGCCACCTTTTTATGGAGTATCCATGAAAGGTTGGCTATTTTTATGTCTTCAATGCGTCTTACAAGAGTTCTGGGGTTTTTGCACCAGAATCATATTTAAGTATTATTTGAGAGGGAAATAGATGTTTTTTAAATCGAAATATTTGACTTGATAAAATATAAAATACTATTGTGCCAGTAATATAAAGTTAGGAAATAAAATGAAAACAGACGATAATTAAGAAATTTGAAAACGTTTTCTCAACATCTGAAAATTCCGAATACAACAAAAGAGATTGAAGTTATGAAAGTTAATTGTTAATATATTCCTTGTATTACCAATATATTGAAAAAGGAGGACTTTACATGAAATTGAAAATGAAAATTAAAAAGGCTACGCAACGAGATAATCAATGTGTTTGTTTATTATTATGCTAGTTTTGAATTGAAGAAGGTGTGTAAACACCTTCTTTTTCAATGGAATGGAGAGAAAGAATATGAAATTAAAAACGAGCCTGAACTTTAGAGGGTATCCTGATAAAAATGAAGTTGTTTATTATGATGGGGAAGAGCGAGTTATCGAAGTAGATGAGTTTGAGAAATTGTGGTCGTTATTAAAAATTTTAGAAAACCCTAAAGGTAATATCCTAGAAAACATATATGCTTGGAAGATTAAGAATAGAATGGAAGATCAAGAATTACAAAATATTATTGAATTTATAAATGAGAACCATCTTGTATATAAGCAACGATATGAAGAGGAGACGGAAGAACAGTTATTTAACTTTAGAAATTCGAACTATTTTAGTGTGCATGATCGTACTGTATATGCGGATACAATTGTTCAGAAGATGAAAAGTCTAAAAGTAGTTGTTATTGGAGCTGGCACGATTGGTGCTACGTTATGTATGACACTATCTAAAATTGGTGTTGGTGAAATTATTATTATCGATTTTGATACAGTGGAGAGTAAAAATATTAGAGCACAAACAGTATTTCAAACAGAGGATATTCATAAGAAAAAAATAGATGTAATTCAGGAAAAACTGAATAGAATGGATCCTTATGTAAAGACGCAAGGATTTGATATGAAAATAGAAACAATTCATGATTTACTACAAGTAGACTTGAGCGGGGTAAATTATATTTTTGGAAGTTTTGATGAAGCCTCATTACAGCTGCATAAAGATATAATGGATTACTGTGATAAAGAAAACATGAAGTATTTTTTAATGGGATATCATAATGATTTTGTAAAAGTACTGAATGTAAGTAATTACAATGATGGTAATGTAATACTTGAAAATAGCTTTAACAATTATCATACAGATAACGTAATTTGCGAAAATAGGGGGACAATCATTCAAAGTTTGGCTGTTTCACTTATTATTACCCGTATCTTATTTGAAGATATAACAAATGAAAAACATCATTTAAAAGATGGATATAGTTTTGATTTTATAAATTTCCAAACTACAACCAATAACACATTTAAGCCTCAATATGAAACATTTATACAATCACTACAATCAATAATCCCACTCGAACCAGATAAATTAAGAAGGCAGATAAAAGAAATTTCTAATGTTTATTATGCAGCAGGACGAAACCTACCAAAGGTAATGGAACTTGAAATACTATCTATGCACCAAGCTTTTGATATTTTAATTCATATGGATCAACTGTCTCATTTACAACTGGAAGAGGCGTATAATGAATTTCTTACATTCATAAACGATATAGAGGAATTAGATGGGGATGAAGAAGAATACGAGCGGTACTTACAGATGATTCGCAGCATTCGAATTCCTTATGATGGTGAGATATATTCTATATTTGAAGTCTTTGAAATAATGCGTAGTTTGAAAAATTCTGGCCAGAAGGAAGAGCTTCAAAAAGATATTTACGATATTTTGAAAAACAAAGGAAATAAAATTCTTCAGTTTTTCATAAAGAGTAAGAAAAGATACTTAGCTATGGAAAGTTCAAATTATTATATGGAAGTATTTGGCGTGAAGGAGGAAACGTTATTTACGTTGGAAGAGAAATTACAGCAGAAATTTCATGATCTTATAATGAAAAGTTTATCACTTATATTTTCAAATTCATCCGGGGAAGTTCAAGCAAATTTCTTAACATATAATGAAGAACAAAGAACAACAGTACCAATTCATGAGGCGAAAGAAATAATAGTAACAAGTTTGAAGAAACATGGACAAGATCGATGGACAAACTATATTGAACGGATGTTTCAAGACAATCTCATACAAATATATAATGAGGTGGAAGTAAATAAAACTTATTATTTTCCAAGTATAAAAGAAAGTAGAATTTTATGTAATTATCATGACGATGTAGATAGTTTATTTATATTGTGTCATGAATTAGGGCATGCATATTTTAATAAAAGTTATGATGAATCATTTTTTGACGATAGCACACAGTTATTAAATGAGGTGATGGCATATTATTTTGAGATTACATGTGTCCAAGCGATTTTACGGAATGATGATGTAGGAGGAGATATAAGGAAAGAAATCGCAAGACAGTATGTGAAAAGAATTCATCAAGTTGTATTATCTACATATAGCGTCCATTTATTTGAAAAAAGTTTAATAAAACATGTACAGGAGTATGGAGAAATCTCAATAAAAGAGTTTTTGAAAATACGAGAAGAGTATAATAAGCATCCTTTTTTTGAAGGTATAAGATTTCAAAATGAAACATACTCCTATTTCAATCCTCTTTTGAAGGCTTCCTTTATCTTTGAATTTGGTGATCACGTTTTACCACCAATTGCATACTTACTTTCAGTTAGATTATGTCGTGAAGAAAACTCAACTATCCCAAAAGATATTCAAATACAAGAAGCGTTATTTAATGGGATATATCGTACAGAAGATTTTTTGAATTATATGTCAAAAGAGCTATCATACGGGGAATTTATGGAGCAAGCTATGGATGAATTATTACAACAATTATATAGACTTCAGTCTGTTATGTTAGAAGAGGGAGTGTGTTCAGACTAAAAATAGAGAGTACATGCGATACTCGCTGTAATCATTAATGTATTCAAATTTGTATCAATTTTAATGTTTTTTAGAATGATATTAAACCATATTTTATTAAATGTTTATATTACGTTATATAACTTATAATAAAAACCAACACATAACAAAATGTTTTTAGAAATGTTGTTATGTGTTGGCTTTTTGTTGTTATGTGTTGGTTTTTTGATGTGAAGAAATATGTAATTTTACATTTTACAAATAAAGGGAATGTATAGCTGAAGTGCTTTTAAATTATATTAAAAACATTTAATAACAAAAAATTAATATAAATAAATGGGAATCACTATATTTTAGGTTTAATTACACTGATATAATTACTTCACTTAATGAAATAATTAATAGTATTTAATTTTTTTAAATATAATATTTTTTTATGTAAACAAAAAAATATCTGAATTTTCGAATCTTTATGACGGAATTTTACTGTTTACTTATGAAAAACAGAGTGTTTAAATGAGGGGGAAGTAAGGTCCTTACATTCTATAAGAAGTAAATAATAAATAGAATTTATCACTCTATCCGAAAAAATTCTCCTGACTCACTTGTGTGCAAGGAGTGATCCTAGCGCTAGGTCGTTCAAGTTGTATGAATAAAATTGTAAAAAGACAATAGTGAAGAGGTGTACTGAATGAAAAATAAAATACTTACAGGTTTTTTAATAACATCCATTGTTAGTGGGGCGAATATTCCTATAAATACTCTCGCAACGCCAATCGTCCAGGCAGAAACACAACAGGAAAATATGGATATTTCCTCATCCTTACGAAAATTAGGTGCACAATCTAAATTAATCCAAACATATATAGATAAAGCTTTAATGAGTCCTAATGTACAGCTAGAGGAAGTTCCATCTTTAAATACGAACCAATCCCTGATCAAACAAGATATGAACGAATGGTCATCAGAACTTTATCCCAAATTAATTCTATTAAATTCAAAAAGTAAAGGATTTGTAACCCAATTCAATAGCTATTATCCAACATTAAAACAGTTTGTAGACAATAAAGAAGATAAAGAAGGGTTCTTGGATAGACTTGAAGTTCTTCAAGATAAAGCTACGATAAACCAAGAAAGTTTACAACGTCAGATTAATGAATTAACAGATCTTAAATTACAGATTGATAAAAAGCTTAAATATCTCGATACAGACGTGACAAAAGCACAGGGTGTACTAAGTTCAGAGGGAACGGGGAAAATAGACCAGCTAAAAAATGAATTGCTAAATACTCAAAAATCAATTCAAAGTGATTTACAACAAATAGCACTGTTACCAGGAGCTTTAAATGAACAAGGATTTAAGATATTCCAAGAAATTTATAGTCTTTCAAAAGATATCATTGAACCGGCTGCTCAAACAGCGGTGGCAGCGTATAACAAAGGAAAAGAAATTAACAGCTCTATTTTAGAAGCAGAGAAAAAAGCAGAGAAAGAAGCGAAAGAAAAAGGAAAATCTGCTCTAGAGATTGAAGCTGCGAAAAAAGAAGCCCGTGAAGCAATTGAGAAAAGCAAACAAGCTGAAATAGCTGCAGCTGCAATTACAAAGACAAAAGAGTATGACCTTACGAAGGTTATTGACTCTGAAAAAATTAAAAAAACTTATAGTGCCTTCGCTGAAGTAAATAAACTAACAACAGAGCAACGAGCACATTTAGATGATTTAGAGAAACAAAACCAAAAATTTTATGATTTAACAAAGAGCCTAACAGTAGCAGATTTACAAAAGTCTATGCTTCTTATTATGCAAAATGATTTACATACATTTGCAAATCAAGTAGATGTAGAACTTGACCTATTAAATCGCTATAAAGAAGATATGAATCTAATTAAAAATAATATTACAAAATTGTCTACTAATGTTGATACAAGTGATCAGCAATCTCAAAAAGATACATTAAGACAATTAAAAAATGCAACAAGTTACCTTGAAGAACAAGTTAATAAGTTTTAAAATTACGAATTTTTAAAAACAATATAAAGAGTATAAGAATCTATCAAAAACTGAGAAGGAGAAGGTTTATGAAAAAACTTCCATTAAAAGTGTTGACTGTAGCCACTCTAGCAACAGTTATTACTGCCACTAACGGTAACACTATTCATGTACTTGCACAGGAACAAACCGCTCAAGAGCAAAAAGTAGGGAATTATGAGTTAGGGCCTGAAGGGCTGAAGAAAGCATTGGCTGAAACAGGATCTCATATTCTTGTAATGGATTTATACGCAAAAACGATGATTAAACAACCGAATGTAAATTTATCCAATATTGATTTAGGTCCAGAAGGTGGAGAATTAATTAAAAATATTCACCTTAATCAGGAACTGTCTCGAATCAATGCGAATTATTGGTTAGATACAGCAAAGCCGAAGATTCAAAAAACAGCACGTAATATTGTAAATTATGATGAACAATTTAAAAATTATTACGATACATTAGTAGATACTGTACAAAAGAAAGATAAGGCAGGTCTAAAAGAGGGCATAAATGATTTAATTACTACAATTGATACAAATTCAAAAGAAGTTACAGAAGTAATTAAGATGCTAGAAGCCTTCAAAACAAAACTGTACACAAATACTACAGATTTTAAAAATAATGTTGGTGGTCCAGATGGGAAAGGTGGCTTAACCGCAATATTAGCGGGAAAACAAGCACTGATTCCACAACTTCAGGCTGAAATTGAGAAACTAAGTGCTACTCAGAAAGAACATTTTGACAATGTATTAGCATGGTCAATTGGTGGTGGATTGGGAGCAGCAATTTTAGTTATTGCAGCTATTGGAGGAGCGGTAGTAATTGTTGTGACTGGCGGTACAGCAACACCGGTTGTTGTCGGTGGCCTTACGGCTCTCGGTGCAGCTGGTATCGGTTTAGGAACAGCAGCTGGTGTCACAGCGTCTAATCATATGAACTCTTATAACGAAATTTCTAACAAAATCGGACAATTAAGTATGAAAGCCGATCTTGCTAACCAAGCAGTTATTTCGCTTACTAGCACAAAAGATACTTTGACATATCTATATCAGACAGTGGATCAAGCGATAATGTCTCTAACAAATATTCAAAAACAATGGAATACAATGGGAGCCAATTATAAAGATTTATATGATAATATCGACCAAATGCAAGAACATAAACTTTCTTTAATACCTGATGATTTAAAGGCTGCTAAACAAAGTTGGAATGATATTCATAAAGATGCAGAGTTCATTTCGAAAGACATCGCTTTTAAACAAGAATAGAACTAAAAACCAAAGTCTATATAGGAGGAATATGAAATGATCAAAAAAATCCCTTACAAACTACTCGCGGTATCGACGTTTTTAACTTTGACAACAACTTCTGTAGTCTCACCAGTAGCAGCTTTTGCAAGTGGAATTGAACAAACCAACAATGGAGATATGTCTCTTTCAGCAAATGAAGTAAAGATGAAAGAAACCTTGAAAAAGGCTGGGTTATTTGCAAAATCTATGAATGCCTATTCTTATATGTTAATTAAAAATCCAGATGTTAACTTTGAAGGAATTACTATTAATGGATATGTGGATTTACCTGGTAGAATTGTACAAGATCAAAAGAATGCAAGAGCACATGCTGTTACATGGGATACGCAAGTGAAAAGACAGCTTTTAGATACGTTGACTGGCATTGTCGAATACGATACAAAATTTGATAACTATTATGAAACAATAGTAGAGGCGATTGATACAGGGGATGGAGATACTTTAAAAGAAGGGATTACAGATTTACGAAGTGAAATTCAACAAAACCAAAAGTATGCACAACAATTAATAGTAGAATTAACTAAATTAAGAGACTCTATTGGACAAGATGTTAGAGCATTTGGAAGTAATAAAGATCTCTTGGATTCGATTTTAAGAAACCAAGGTGCAGATATTGAGGCCGATCAAAAGCGTCTAGATGAAGTTTTAGGATCAGTAAACTATTATAAACAATTAGAATCTGATGGGTTTAATGTAATGAAGGGTGCCATTTTGGGCCTACCGATAATCGGCGGTATCATAGTAGGTGTAGCAAGAGATAATTTAGGTCAGTTAGAGCCTTTATTAGCAGAATTACGTCAGACAGTAGATTATAAAGTAACATTAAATCGTGTTGTTAAAGTTGCGTATAAGAATATTAGTGAGATGCATTCGGCGCTTGACGATGCTATAAATGAACTTACTTATATGTCCACGCAATGGCATGATTTAGATTCTCAATATTCGGGAGTACTGGGGCATATTGAAAATGCAGCTCAAAAAGCGGATCAAAATAAATTTAAATTCTTAAAACCTAACTTGAATGCAGCTAAAGACAGTTGGAAAACATTACGAACAGATGCTGTCACATTAAAAGAAGGGATAAAAGAATTAAAAGTGGAACCTGTTACCCTGCAAAAATAGGGGAATATTAATACTATTGTAAAGTGACCCAAAGCATAGAGAGTCTATGATTACACTGTTAAACAGTAATCCAACAATTAATAAATCCTTATATACCAGAAAGGCGGAGTCTTATTAAAGACTTCGCCTTTCACATACATAAGTTTCATCCAAATAGCCGTGCCGTTTTACTTGTTTTTTTTAACTTTGCAATAGAACCGATTAATTGGGGCAGATTATAAAGATTTGCTTGATAATATCGATTCTATGTAACAACATAAATCCTCTTTAATACTTGATGATTTAAAGGCTGTTAAAGAAAGTTAGAATGATACTCATTAAAGATGTAGAACTCATTTCGAAAGACATCGTTTTTAAAGAAGGATAGAACTTAAAATCAAAACCTATATCGGAGGAATATGAAATGATGAAAAAAATTCCTTACAAAATACTCGCTGTATCAACGTTTTTAACTATGACAACTACTTATGCAGGCACACCAGTAACAGCTTTTGCAAGTGAAATAGAACAAACTAACAATGGAGATATGTCTCTTTCAGCAAATGAAGAACAGATGAAAAGATCTTTGCAAGATGCTGCTTTATTTTTGAAATCTATGAATGAATATTCTTATTTGTTAATCAATAATCCTGATGTGAGTTTTGAAGGAATTACTATTAATGGCTATGAAGATTTACCTAGTAAAATTGTACAAGATCAAAAGAATGCAAGAGCACATGCAGTTACATGGAATACGCAAGTAAAAAAACAGCTTTTAGATACATTGACAGGCATTATTGAATATGATAAAAAATTTGAAAATCATTATGAAACATTAGTAGAGGCGATCAATACTGGGAATGGAGATACTTTAAAAAAAGGGATTACAGATTTGCGGGGGGAAATTCAACAAAATCAAAAGTCTGCAAAAGCATTAATAGAAGAATTAACTAATTTAAATGGAAATATTGGACAAGATGTTAGAGCATTTGGAAGTAATAAAGATCTCTTGCAGTCTATTTTAAAAAGCCAAGGAGCTGCGGTGGAGGATGATCAAAAGCGACTAGAGGATCTTTTAGGGGAAGTAAACTATCAAAAAGATATAGAATCTAAGGGATTGGACATGGTGAAAATCCCCTTTCTTCCTACATTGATTGCTGGTGGTATAATGATAGGTGATGCAAGAGGTAAATTAGGCTGGCTAGAGCCGGAATTAGCAAAATTACGTCAGAATGTAGATTACAAAATAACATTAAATCGTGTGGTTGGAGTTGCGTTTCATAATATTAGTGATATGCATAGTGCGATTGATAATGCTATTACTGCTCTTACTTATATGTCCACGCAATGGGATGATTTAGACTCTCAATATACGGGCGTACTGGGACATATTGATAAAGCTGATCAAAAAGCTGATCAAAATAGATATAAATTCTTAATCCCTAACTTGAATGCAGCGAAAGACAGTTGGAAAACATTAAGAACAGATGTTGTCACATTACAAGAAGGGATAAAAATTGCAGAGAAAAAAGAACAGGATTTTATAAATCAGCTTCGTCCATCAAACGTTTTCTACTTTTATAAAAAAATTCATAACGCATATACATTTGAAATAAAGACTGGAATAAATGCACCGAATGCGTCTTATAAAGTTATGAATTTAACTAAAAACACTGTTCATGATATGTGGAGTGGAGGACCAAATACAAATATGTGGGCTGACTGGCTTTCATTCAATCCAAAAGATGAATTTGCTGTGGTAGCAGCTGTAGATGGGAAAGAATATGTTGTATATAAAGACAAAATAGAAAATATAATGAACTAAACCCGAAAAGTTAGACAGAAAAATTATGCAGCAATTGGAGATGATACACTAAACTAGGTACTAAGTTAAGTGGAAAAGCTGATTCAGAGAATTCTGGTGCAAAGGTAAAATAAAAGAGAATATAGCGCATATATTTCGAGCCGAATTGTATTTTATGCTGTTAGCTCAAACAACTGATGGATGAATTCTTTCTGATTCTGAACAGACTGATCTCGTAAATCAATCTGTTCTTTTTTCATCATATGCATGGCTTCTACTCCAGAAAGAATGGATGTAGCTGTGTCAAAGCATTTGAACCCTAGCATAGAACGGATTCGTTTCTTTATAAAGCGATAATCTTGTTCTACTATGTTATTCAAGTACTTTTGTTGTCTAAGTCGCATACCGTTAGGTATGTTTTTTTCTTTTTTCAACTGTTCAATTGCTATAGGATAAGCTGGATTCTTGTCGACCGTTATAACACAAGGCTTTGAAACATGAGAAGACTGCAAAGCTTTCTTGAAAAAGCGCTTTGCAGCCTTCTGATCTCTTGTTTTGCTTAGGAAAAAATCGATTGTGCGTCATTTCGAAACAACAGCACGATACAAGTACATCCATTGATTTTTTACTTTGATATATGTTTCATCGACTCTCCAAGTGTCATTTGTTTGTTTGAGATAAAGTCGGATCCGTTTATCCAATTCAGGACCATACTGATGAGCCAACGCATAATCGTTGTATGAGAAATAGATAAACTCCGTTCCTCCATCATTTCCACTAAATCACGAAAACTAAGATTGTATCGTAGGTACCATCTTACCGTTAATAAGATAATATCAGGCTGATAGTGTTTCTATTTGAACAAATTATTCTTTTCCATACCAATCACACATCTTTTTAGAGTAATAGTATCAGTATGTCCAAGTTTTATAGATTTTTTGCACCAGAACCCCAAATCTTGAGGTAGGGGTCTTACCACCCACGAATAGCGGGATAAAATCATGACAAAAATCCGATAATAAAAAAGAGGTGATTTTGATGAGAAAATGGAATGAACAGGCAGCACCGAATAATAATTTGCCATCCAGCACAATTCGGTCATCTGAACGCCTGTTAGGAAAGAAAGCAGACCATGAATTTTCAGAGGAACTTTCCGATGGTGGAGAAAGAGATAAAAACATTCAAATACTCAAAAATAGTTCTAAATAGAAAAAACTGATGCAGCGGTGGCGATGAAAAAATCGCCATCATTTTTTTCTTTGTACACCATATTCTCTCGAAAATACGTTTCAAAATTATATGCCCAAATCAAAAAGATTATTGTATAGTTTAAATATTAGTTCGCCTAAGAAGAACTATGCAGCAGTTAGTGATGTTCCTCAATCACTTTCGAGAAAAAGATATTAAATTTGTTTCATTACTTATTATAAGGGGGGATTAGACATGGCACAACAAAGCCTGAAGCGTGAGCTGCAACCACGCCACATTAGACTTATGGCGATAGGCGGGATGATTGGGACAGGAATTTTCAAAGGAAGTGCAGATACGATTTCAGCTGCAGGACCTGGTATCGTTTTTTCTTATTTATTTGCAGGGTTTCTCCTTCTCATTGTTATGAGCGCAATAGCGGAAATGGCTATTGCTTATCCTGGTTTAAATATTCAAGGGATGATTCAAAAAGCTTTCGGTTCTCGTTTCGCCTTTGTTGTTGGTTGGCTCTACTGGATTGATTGGATTTTAGTTATTATTGTTGAAGTTTTGGCAGGGGGTAGCTTTTTACAATACTGGATTCCATCCGCTCCCTTATGGCTGCTTAGTTTAGCATGTACGGTGCTTCTTCTATTTATCAACTTGATTAGCGTCAAACTTTACGGTGAAATAGAGTTTTGGCTTGCAAGTGTCAAAATTATTACTCTGGTTTTATTTATTTTGCTGGGTTTTGCTTTATTATTTGGCTTCATTCCAAATCATGAAGCAGCATATTTCACAAACTATACAAGCCACGGCGGATTCTTTCCAAAAGGATGGGGAAGTATTTTCACAGCACTCTTAATAGTTGTCTTTTCTTTTGGAGGCTCAGAATTAATCGGATTAACTGTAACAGAAACGAAAAACGTGGAACAGACGCTTCCTAAAGTAGTAAAAGGGGTCATGTTCCGAGTAGTTTTATTTTACACATTACCTATTCTCATCATCACTGGACTTATCCCTTGGGACGAAGTAGGAAAGCAAGGCAGTCCTTTCGTACAGGTTTTCTCTGCAACCGGATTACAAGGTGTAGCACATATTATGAACTTCATCTTATTGACCGCTGTGCTGTCGGCTGCTAATTCAGGAATGTATGCTACTTCTCGCATTTTGTACTCTCTGGCACAAAATAACGAGGCTCCGGCTTTATTCTCGCGTCTTACTAAGCGCGGTGTTCCTGTCTGGGGAGTTCTTGTCAGTTGCACTGGTTTATTAATTGGATCTTTTCTCGCGTTCCTTACACCAGAGCATGTCTTTGGCTATTTGATGTCTATCCCGGGCTTTACTGTTTTGCTCATTTGGACTAGCATTTGCCTGGCACAATTTAAGTTGCGTAAACAGTATTCTAAAATGCCGTATTTTCGCGTGTGGTTATTTCCTTACAGTACCTTGTTTGCTGCAGCTGCCTTGGCAATTATTTTTATTTTCTTCTTGTTCAATGCAGGCAATATAATTAACTCTATTGTATGCGCAAGTATTCTTATCCTTTTATCCGTCCTATCCATTTTGTTTGGTAGAAAGGAATCAAAATAAAAATCTTCACCTAAAAAGGGGTGCTGCCGCATGCCCATCAAGCTAAGATTTTCAGAAACCTCCCATAACAGAAATTTTACCTTTTCACAGTTATTCATAAGAGTTCGGCTCATTTTTTCTTTTTGGGGGCCTTTATTTTTCTTAAGTTGATGGGCATGTGGCAGTACCCCATAATAAAGTTGTTTAAATCTTGTTCAACTAAAACACCCGTTAGTTCAATAAGAAAACATTATCTATGATTATTAAAGTGGCCCACCTTCAAAACCAATAGGCCATCCATTGTCTTTAAATTTTACTTTATACTGAAACTCAAAGTGCCCATCATAAATAAAAGCTAAACTAAACCCTGAAAATATATAATCGTCAAAATTAACCATCTTTCCAAAACATATTGTGGATAGATAGTAGGTCTTCATTTCTTGATTAGGGAAGAATTTCTGTAAATATTTTAATGCACAACTTATATGTAGATGGAGTTCATCGAATATTTTTTCTGCCATTTCGATAATCTCCACATCTGGATTTTCATTATTCCCTTGAATAATAATACCCACATCTTCCCATTCTCCGATATTAATACTATAAAACCACCGTTCTTGAATGAGATACTTCTCATTTTCGTATACAGGGGGATTAACTAGGTTTAATTTTTTCACCTCATCTTTAGTTAACGGTTTATCAAGAATAAGCTTTTTATGCAAAATTTCTTTGATATTAGAGACAATATATTTAGATTTGTTTAATTCTAAAGATTCCATTTCCCACCTCATAAATTATAAAATAAAGTAAACTCCCCCATAATTATATCATCATCTTTATTAAACTATCCTGCACTGTTAGTTCAATAAGAATTAACCAACTCTATTATTTTTCAAAGGACTTTATTGTAAATTAAACAACTTTATAATCTCTTAACGTTTGCTTTACTATTCCTTCATGTAGGCACATTTACCAATGAAAAATTGAACAACAAAAATGGATTCGAGATATCACATTTTTTCTTGCCCTGTCAGTAGTAATTTTAGTATCACTTTGGATAGGTTACTTTTAAAACCTTACTTCCGAGAACGATAATTATGTAAATGAGCTGTCCAAATAGGCAGCCTATTGTATTTTTGCTTAGCGTGGGGGGGTTCCAAAATGCTAGCGATACCCCATGCCCATCAACCTAACAAAACAAATTGCCCCAAAAACGAAATTTCTATGTTTAATTAAGCTCTTTTGTTTTAAAGACTGAACATTATTTTCAGTTCCAGTGCAAAAAATCTATAAGACTTAGACATGATGAAAGAAAAGCCTTGCTAATATCTACATGTTCTTGAGTATTTAGCCAGAAGCCAATGTGATAAACTATAGAAGATATTACAAGCAGGGGGAACGCTTTGAAAATGTAGATTTACAACATTAAGCTGTTTATAGCGTTAAAAATGGAGAAATCAACAACGGTAAGGATTATAAGAAAATCACAAGCCCTATTTGATACAAAATTAGTTAAATAACAGTAGAGATTGACACTCCCACAACAGATCATATAGGTTCGTGGGCTACGGTACTGTGACCATACCGTACAGATTGTTGGTTCCCAAATGTTTTTACGTCTTTTGCATGACTATGAATAAAGAATACCATGTTTTGCTACGCAAAAACGATACTTGCATCCCATGTCTAAAGACGGACTAAAGTCCTGCGCGGGCTTTCCCGTATCGTAAATTCTGTAATATTATTGATGCAAGACTTTCTACCTTAACGTTGCTGATCCGCAAAATCCTGGTGCTACCCCACGTAGAAGTTAGGAGAATTAATATATATGTCAAAAAAAATTTTAATAGTGGATGATGAAAAAGAAATTGTAGAGTTGATTGAACTCTACTTATCACAAAGAAAATTCCACATACTAAAAGCATATGATGGTGAACAAGCATTACAAATTCTTCAAAATGACAACGTTGATTTACTAATTGTTGATATTATGATGCCAAAGATAAATGGTTACAATTTAGTAAAGGAAATTCGAAAAGAAAAAACCCTTCCAATTATTATGATTTCTGCCAAAAATGAAGGCTATGATAAAATACTCGGTCTTGATCTAGGAGCAGATGACTATATTATAAAGCCTTTCGATCCACTTGAACTTGTGGCGAGAGTTCAAGCACAATTGCGAAGACAGCATCATTTCAACGTTCCAAGCAAACAACAAACAGCGATTCAACAAGGAGACTTGCTTTTAAACATAGAAAGTTGCCTTCTCAAAAAAAATGGCCAAGACATCTCTTTGACTTCAACAGAGTATAAACTATTGGAACTATTTATGACCAATCCAAATCGAGTATTTACGAAGCGACAATTATTCGAAAAAATTTGGGAAGATGCTTATTTTGGAGATGATAATACAATTATGGTTCATATAAGCAAATTAAGAGACAAAATTGAAGATAATAATAAAAACCCAAAGTATTTACAAACAATTCGTGGTTTAGGATATATTTTTAAGGTACAAGTATGAAAAGGAAAAAGAAAAAAAGAAGAAGCCTTCTCTCTATTTTTATACTGAATTATATTGCTACTATAATTATTACATTCATTTCTATCTTTATTTTTCTTAGTTATATGTTTACAGGCTTGTTATCAGAACTTCCTGCTGAATCCCCTAAATCACCTCTTTTCACAAAAAATATTGTAGAAAGAGATGGTTGGATCGAAATTATTAGAGATGGGCACATGATATATACAGTTGGGAAAAAGGAGGATTCTGGTGATTTACCGCAATATTCAAATGATTTTACTGGTTTAAAGTTCGCTATCGGCCCTTTTATAGGTGAAGATGGTCATTCAT
Source organism: Bacillus sp. NPDC094064 (assembly GCF_050279585.1). NCBI lineage: Bacteria > Bacillati > Bacillota > Bacilli > Caryophanales > Bacillaceae > Bacillus > Bacillus sp. NPDC094064. The sequence continues at coordinate 76,874 of NZ_JBNNUI010000008.1, read as the reverse complement.
ATCAATGTATTGTAAAATTTCCAGAGAAACATGGGGAGTGGGGACTAATTACTCGCATCTGGCCAGCTTTACTACTTGCTATAACTTTCTTCCTTATTGCAAATGGTATAGTTATCTTCCTTTCTATTCGTAAGCTTTCCAAGCCACTAAAAGAAATTAAGCAGGGTATAAAAGGAATGACTGAAGAAAATAAAACCGTTCAACTTGATTTTCGTACCTATCGAGAAATTGAGGAAATAAAGGATGCATTTAATTATATGGTCATTGAATTAGGACAAGCCAATGAGGAAAAACGAAAAAGTGAAGAGAGCAAAAAGAAGATGTTGCGAGACATTTCACATGATATAAAAACACCGATGACCTCTATTATGGGTTACTCTAAAACATTAGTAGAGCAAACCATAGAGCAAGAGAAACAAAAACTTTATTTAAACTACATCTATCATAAATCATCACAACTAAACAAACTTATTGAAAATTTATTTTATTTAACAAAACTAGATACATCATATGAACTACAACTAAAAAAAGAAAATTTTACCGAACTCATGAAAGAAACTATTGTAATATACTACGGGGAAATAGAAGAAAAAGATTTTGAGTTAGATTTACTTATACCAGATGAACCGATTTACTTGAATATAGATGCAAGACAGATGCAACGAGCTATTGGAAACATTATTGCTAACGCTTTAAAATATAATCCTGTTCAAACAATTCTCTCGATCATTTTAAGAAAAGAAAACGAAATGATTATTATTCAAATTACTGATAATGGAGTAGGGATGAATGAAGATGTAACAAACGGAATCTTTCATGAGTTTGTTCGAGGTGATGCAGCTCGTAGTAATGACGGAGGTAGCGGATTAGGATTGGCGATTTCTAAACGTATTATTGAATTACACAATGGACATATTACTGTAAAAAGTAAATTGAATGAAGGTACAACATTCACCATTTTATTACCTATCCCATACGATTATTCAAATCACAGATAACTACAATTAAAGAATAAAAAGGTATTTGTTTAAGTAAACAAATACCTTTTTTGTCCCAAATCTAAGAAGGATCTACTTTATTTAATAGGCGGAAAGGGGTTCTCTTTTGAAGTATATTCATCGGACAACGGTTCACCTTTAAAAAATAGATTACCATCTTCAACCAGAATTTTACTACCTAGTTTACTATTCCAAACACCATGATCCGCTCCGGATACAGTTACAAACTTTGTATTATTGAAAAACTCTTTATATTTGTAATGTATTTGCCATGGGACAACTCCAAATTCCGGATGAATAACTAATACTGGTGGTGTATTCTTGCTTCTTAGTTCCTTCGTGAAATCAGGGGATTCCGATAAAGACTTTGTGATTAATAGGTTCGAAGTGGAATAAAGACGGTTCTCAAGTTTTCCATCTGTCGGTTTATAACCAGAACCTAAGGAAATAAGCAGTGAGACGAAGTAATCATATTCACTGTTATCCCCATAAGGAATGTCATTTTTCTCTAATTTTTGCATCAGCCCCACACCATAAAACATACGTGCCATTTCTCGAAGGGAGGAATAGTCTGTAAGCAATTGGAATGGGTCTACTTTTACATCTTTCTTATCCTTACGAGTAGGTTCAACAGTCTTTGCAAACTTACTATCCTGATCTTCATTTGGATAATTTACTTGCATTGAATAAATTGGGGCAGTATCAACAGCCAAATAAGCATGTACTTTCTCTGTATATTTCTCAATAAACCTTGTTGCTACGTTTCCACCATATGAATGGGCAATCAAATTTACTTGTGATATGTTGTAGTGTTTTAAAATAGCATTCACATTCTCTACTTCATCAGCAATTGTAAAACTACTGTTACTCTTTGGCATTGGAGAAGAGCCAGTTCCAATTGGATCAAAAGTATATACGACATATCCTAGCTTCATATAACCATCCAAGTAATTTTTCACCTTATTGCTTGGACTACCACCTGGACCACCATTTATAAATAATATAGGTGCTAAATTGTTTGGCTTATCTGGCCTGTGAATATAAACTGCAATTTTATCACCATCATGATTCTTGATATATTCAGGCTTTATTCCGTACGGCTTTACAGAAGAATGTGTACTCTCGAACGTATTTGATGGGATCCAAAAAACGGATACCATGGCTATAGCAATTAATGAAGTTAATACGATTGCATAAACTGGTTTCCGTCCACGACCAAGTCTAAATATTTTTCTTCTTAAAACGTTAGAATAGTAGGATGATACAAATGTTAGTGTAACGGTAATCAACACACTCGAATAAACTTCCAATGGATAAACGAGTAAACCAAAACTAACTATTGCCAACAGTACGATTATAGTTGTAAAGAAAAATCCAACAACGAAATTCAAAAGCTCTTTTAATAGTTTCACTATACTACCTCCAAAATAACTTTCACATAGTATGGCCTCAAATGATGGTGAGGAAAGGGATGCTGTTGCATACAGAAGCGGTCTATTTCAAATTTTAAACATCACCATCTTTTTCTCCTAGTTCAAACCAGATGGATGAGTATATCCATTCATTATCATTAAGGCCCTCTTTTTCCTATTCTTTAACTTCTTTACTAACAAGCTCAATCATATTTTCTTGTGGTTCAAGTAAATGAGCGTGACTCACATCTGTAGATAGATCAATAGTAACTTGCTTTATCATCGTAGCCCCCAGTTTACTTGTTTAATTTTTTTCTTCCATCCTAGTTACCAGAATAGATAATCTAGTTTTACAAGTTGAACATTCATATATCATCAGAACTGTTTGGTCACATTCGAGAATCGCATATTCTTGATCACCAAGCTGTTTAAAACTACAGCCAAATAAGCCCTGATAAAATCCCTCTGATTTTCTCTATATTATTAGTTTCAATTCGAAAACTTTAAACTATATTAAATAATGATATATTTAATCCCCTCTTTTCATTTTTAAATAGACTCTCAATAAACGTTGTTTTGTACATGTACATAGTAACTCTGCAATCTTTCATTAAAATAAAGAAAACCTTAAATTAACCTTAAGATGGTCATGTTATAACTTACTGGTTCTGTTGCAAAGTTTTCTATGCGAAATTAAAATGTAAGAAAAATGATTTTTGTAGCATGTTGCATGAGATATTTTAAAGGAATACAGTTCAAGAAAGATGTTATTTGGGTAGTCATCGGCTATTATTGCCGTTTTTCTTTAAGTTATCGTAATGTACCTGAAATACTGAAAGAATGTGAAGTTTCCGTTCATCCAACAACAAACTGTATTTTTTGCTTAGCGTGGGGGGGGTTCCAAAATGCTGGAGATACCCCATGCCCATCAACTTAAGAATTTTATAATGCCCCCAAAATAAAAAAATTGCCCATTTTCGCCTGAAGATGTCAATTTTCTCGTTTTGGGGTATTTGTTTGTCTTAGCTTGATTGTGATGTGGTTCTAACCCGACTATAGATAATAAGAAGTTATGAGTTGGCGAGATGATACTAGCATACTTACCAATCTTGCTAAACAATCAAAATAAATATGAGTATGCATGTATAATTTCTAATGGTAAATTAGTTAGCTACACATATAAAAAATTAGATTTTACTTTGTTAACCGTATGAAAATCTACTTTTAAATAAATAAAAACCTGAGTATTAAGTGGGTATAATTCTGTCAATCTACACCACTCACAAAAAACAGATCAAATATCATTTTGAATTGGATCTGTTTTTTATTAATAGAAGATATCTTCTGTTAACAAAAGATAAATAACTTGAAAATTTTAATTCTTTTTACAAATAACTCACAAAATTAACATATTTTAGATTTATTGTTATATATGTTGATTATTTTATATGGATAGTTTTTTTATAATTATTACATGACAGGAGGTTTTTAAATGGATATGGATACTTACTATTGGGAAATGGTAAAAAAGAACATTGGTGTCTATTCAAAAGCAGAACAAGAATGTCTTAGGGATAAAAGAGTAATTATCTTTGGATTAGGGGGAGTAGGAGGTTATGAAGCCATCCTTTTTTCTAGAATGGGGGTTGGACATATTACAGGAATCGATCCAGATGAATTTGAAATATCTAATATAAACAGACAAATGTTAGCGCTTTCTAGTGTGGTAGGAAAACCAAAAGCAAAAGTTGCTGAACAAGTTGTAAAAGATATTTATCCTTATATCTCAACAAACTTTATACAAACAAAAGTAGATGAAGACAACGTGGTGGAATTAATGAAGGGTCATGATATTGTGGTAGAAGCAGTGGATGATATGCCTTCTAGAGTCATTATACATAGAACAGCTAGAGAATTAGGGATACCAAGTGTAGGTATGTCAGGGAGTCCTCCTACAAGAGGATTTGTTTCTACATTCTTTCCAACTGGGATTCCATATGAAGAGGCGTTGAATGTTTCTGTTGTAGGATCCATATTAACAGATTCAAAGTTAAGGCAGCAAATTGCTGATATTAAGAAAAAAAGAGCATGGTATTCGGTTGATAAAGGAGCGCCTGAAGAGTGGGCGAAAGATTTTTGTGAGGGAAAAGTAGGCTGGATTATTACTCCTATGCGAGCACATCTTTTATCGTTATTTAGCTTTCATGAAGCGATACAAGTTTTAACTGGTCGTGAACCTTTGGCTAGAGCACCAAAGGGCATTGTTATAGATGTAGATAGTCTCACACCTGTCCAGATAAAAGACGCACCAGAAAACGGTTGGGATTATGCAACATTATAAGGGGGAAGCAAAATTGTTAACTGAAAATTTAAATACACAAAATATATATGAAGAAAGCTTTACACGAAATATTGGTGTAATTTCAATAGAAGAACAGAAAAAATTAAAGAATGCTCGTGTTACTGTAGTTGGTGCTGGGGGAGTAGGGGGGATTACGCTTATCCAGTTGGCACGAATGGGGATAGGGAATCTTCATGTGATTGATCAAGATGTTTTTGAAGCGAGTAATATTAATCGACAAATGCTTAGTTCTATAAGTAAGTTAGGAAAGCCAAAGGCACTTGTGGCTCTAGAAACCTTAAAAGACATTAATCCCCTACTACAGGTGAAAATAACACAAGAGTTTGTTACAGAAGATAACGCAAAAGATCTGTTAGCAAATACAGATCTTATTATAGATGCAACTGATAATTTGGTAGCAAGGGTTATTATTCACCGTATGGCTCAAACTTTAGAGATTCCTTCTATTTGGATTGCTGTTACACCACCCTTTAGAGGTGGAGTCATGTCATTAACCCCTGAATCTGTACCTTATGAAATTGCGTTAGGATATCCATCTTATCAGCAAGAACTAACGCTTGAGATGCAAAACAAAATTCATGGTTTAAAAGATGGACGTGCTCTGAATTCTATTAAACATGGTGCAGATGAACAGTGGGCGAATAGCTATATAAATAAAGAGCGACCATGGGCTGTACTATCTCCTGTTGCAAACATTATAGGGATTCTAGCAAGCTTTGAAGCATTTAAGTTCATTGTAAATCGAGAAGATTTACAACCTATTATTAGTCCAAACCTTATACAGATTAACCTCTCACATCCAAATATGGTACAGGTATGTGAACCTGAAAACGGCAGTTGGGATTATACAACTTTATAGAAGAGGTAAAATATATGGTTTCTTTTCTATTGTTAGGAATTATTTTTATACTTGCTTTGATTGTTAAAGATTATGCACTGGCTATTGCAGCAAGCTTATTAGGTGTGTTATTTGCTATGGGACAAAAAGCTATCTTGCATGCTATTCAGCAATATGCTTTTCCAATTGGCATTTTCTTTCTCATGTTATTTCTTTTAGTTCCCATTACATCAGGGAAGATTTCGAGTGATAACATAATGAAGTTAATTACTTCTCCAATTGGGTGGGGATCGATTTTAGCGGGGTTTATAGTGTCGTTTATAGGAGGAAAAGGAGTAGGGGTACTACCGATGAATCCAACTATATTATTGGGTGTTTTAATAGGTACTTTGATGGCTGTATTGTTTACAAAGGGATTACCAGCGGGGTTAATTATTGCAGCTGGAATAATAGCCATCATTTCTATGAAATGAAAGGGATTTTAAAAATGAAAAAGAATTGGAAATCTATAAGTTTAATGGGTATTTTTTTCGTTCTTTTACTGTCTAGCTGTTCAAATCATCAAGAAGTTTCAAAGGGGACAAAAACTTCTAAAATAATAAAAGAAGAATATAAAATTCCACTAGAAGACGAAACATTATTTTTACTTCATAAAAGTGTAAATACAAAAAAACAATATACATCAGACGAAATCATTTTGTTTTTAGAACCATTCAGTGTTCCTACTGCAGCAGCTTTTGATGTATCAAAATATTCATGGATGGATGAGTATGCAAAAAAAGGATATGATACGTGGGCAATGGATTTTAGAGGGTTTGGGCAATCTTCAAGGCCAAAAGAAATGTCAGAAGCGCCTAACTTAAATAAACCAGTCGTTCATTTAGATGATGCAACAAAAGATTTAGAAACGGTTGTGAATTGGATTAAAAATAAAAGGAATGTAAAAAAAATTCATCTTGTTGGCTGGTCATACGGGGGAGTGGTAGCTGGAAATTATGCAATATCACATTTTGATGATGTTAATACACTTGTTTTATATGGGTACATGCATGGGTTTACGCTTCCAATGATGACAGAGCCCTTTGACAATCCGTTACAGCAGGGGGAATTCAATCCTCATGCACCCTCTTATCAAACTGTAGACTTTGATAAAGGAATGCATCACTGGCATATGATGATGGGCGAGAAAAAAATTGTCACAAATGAAGCTATGGATTCTGTAAAAGATGTATTTCTTCACTCAGATCCAATTAGCGAGAAAAATAATGGCATCATTCGTCGACCGATGGGGCCTCTAGAAGATTTATATTCTATTTGGAATAACCGTCCTTTATATGATGCATCTCAGATTACTTCTCCTGTGCTGGTTATTTATGGAGAAGATGATTTATTTGCCGATAGAGATATGCTATCGAAATTAACTGGGACTAAGCAAAAAAAGGAAGTTGTGATTCCTAATGCAACACACTGGGCAGTATATGAAAAAAATCATGATGTTCTATTTAAAGAAGTATTGAATTTTATAGAAATGAAAGAAGGAAAAAAGGGATGAACAGAGATATAACAATCTTAGATGCTACTTTACGAGAAGGGGAACAACAATGTGGTGTTCGTTTTTCAAAGAAAGATAAAATTACGCTGGTTCATATGCTTGAGGATTTTGGAATCCGGTTAATTGAAGTTGGACATCCTGGAATTTCTCGTGAAGAAGAAGCGGTTTGCCGAGAAGTTGCGGCTGCTGCAGAACAAGCTGATATTTTAATGCACGCTCGAGCGAGAAAAGAAGAAGTTCATGCTGCATATCGAGCAGGAGCTGATTGGGTAGGGATTTGGGCATCTATTAATCCGATTTCTTTACAAACCAAGTATACAAATCGATCAAAAGATTATGTGATGAATCAAGTGAAACAAGCGATTGAAGAAGCTCGTTACTTAGGCATGAAAATCCGATTCACAATTGAAGATGCTTCCAGAACTACTTGGGAAGATATTTCTTACCTTGGAAAAATTGCATATCAAGCGGGAGCAGATCGAATTAGTTTAGCTGATACGGTGGGAATTTGGGAACCTAATGAGTGTGCAACCATAGTCAAGAAAGCGGTTGAAACATTCCCTTGTGAAATTGAAGTACACCTACATAATGATTTAGGACTAGCACTAGCGAATGCTCTTGCAGCTATTAATGCTGGGGCTTCTGTCATTGATGCAACTTTATGCGGGATTGGTGAACGGGCTGGGATTGTTGATTTACTAAATTTATCTGTTCTGTTATCACAAAAATATAATCAACACTTTCAATTAAAAATGATTCCAGAATTAACACAATCTCTTCAATTGGCTACAGGTTGTAAAGTCGATCATTGGAGACCTATTATTGGAAAAAATATTTTTACACATACAGCACCTTATCACGTAAAAGCTGTGAATCATAATGTTTTAGCATATGAAGGAGTTCAACCTGAAATGATAGGAAGAGTGAGGAAGATACAACAAAAACGGGTAGAACGAAAAGGCCCTCGTCTTTCAAAGAATTTACGCGTCAGTAAACCATTTGTAAAAGGGGCATCTGAACTTTTGTATCATAGGGATGGGCCAGGAGAACGATGGGTGCAGATGGATTATAGAATAGATGAGCGTGCTTCATTCTATGTAATACAACGTATATTCTGTAATCAGCATATGGACGAAAACTTGGAAGGTCATGTGGATTATCATGCACATCATTGTGATAGTGCTTTTATATTTTGGGGTAATAACATAGATGGTACAGGGCTTATATGTAAAGTGGAAATCGAGGGAGACGTGCAAACCATTGAGAGCCCTGCATCTGTTTTTATTCCATCAGGTTTCAAACATAAATACAAGTACCTTTCAGGTGTAGGTACATACACAAACATTGTACTAGCCCCTAATTACAATTCAAGCTTGTTGGGATAGCACCACACATCCATCAACTTAAAAATTTTGACTATTCTTGAAATTAAAAGCGCGTTACTATTTTCTTATATTAATGAGAAAGGGTGACGTGTTTTTTATGAATATGCATCAAAAACAAGAGTTGTCTTTATTTGCCGAAGAGTTATATCGATATATGTCTCCCACCACACTTAATCAATTAGCTATAGAAGCAGGTGGAATGAAACGAAAACGTAAGTGCCACGGGTACCACCTCTTATCTTTGTGTGTATGGTTAAATCAACAAATCGCTACTACCTCTCTTACTCAACTTTGTAGTCAATTAGAAACTTCAACAGGAATTTTATTAAGTCCATAGGGACTCGATCGACGATTTAACTCGTCTTCTGTAGCCTTTTTTCGAACTGTATTTACTACACTTCTACAAGCTAAAATTGGAGGAGCATCTAAAATTTCTCATTCTCTTTCTTCTTATTTTGAGCGGATTCTCGTCCTTGATTCTACAACCTTCCAAATTCCAGATCGATTCCGCAACTACTTATCCTGGTGCCGGAGGATGTAGTCATACAGCTGGTGTGAAAATTCAATTAGAGTATGACTTGTTGAGTGGAAAATTTTCTGATGTGGAAATTGAACCAGGAAAACGAAGTGATCAGGCATATAGTGCAACTCGAACGGGCATGGCACAAAAGAATGAACTATATATTCGTGACTTAGGATATTTTCGTTTCCAAGACTTTAAGTCTATTCAAGATAAGCAGGGATATTATTTATCACGTCTTAAGTTACCAACTAAAATATATAAAAAAGAATTTGAAACAGTGGTATTTAAAACAAAACCCGCTCAATTGAAACCGGTATATATACAAATTCATTTGGAAGACATCATGAAACAATTACAACCTGGCCAAGTATATGAATTACATGATGTATATGTAGGGAGTAAAGACAAACTGCCTACTCGCATTGTGGTTTATAGATGTACCGAGGAACAAAAACAGAAACGCCTACGCGATCGAGCGATTCGCGAAAAGAAAAAAGGGATTAAATATACAGAGCGTACGAAACTTTTACAAGGAATTACGGTATATATGACAAATATTCCTACGGAATGGGTACCAAAAGAGAAAATCTATGATTTATATTCACTACGCTGGAAAATTGAGCTGTTATTTAAAGTATGGAAATCTTGGTTTCAAATTCATCGTTGTAAATCTATTAAACAAGAGCGGTTAGAATGTCATCTTTATGGTCAACTCATTAGTATTCTATTATGTTCTTCTACTATGTTTAAAATGAGGGAACTTCTGTTACGTAAGAAACAGAAGGAACTAAATGAATATAAAGCGATGTACATGATTAAAGATTATTTCTTACTTTTTCATCAAGCATTACACAAAAACACCCAAGAATTATCAAAGGTTCTCCTTCGTCTGTTTAACCTCCTACAGCACAACGGACGAAAATCTCATCGATATGAGAAAAAGACAGTCTTTGATATTTTGGGTGTTGTTTATGAGTATACCACTTCTACTCATCAGGTAGCATAGTAAAAAAATTGAAACCCGTCAGGGTTTATTTGATATGCCCACTTTTATAAAATCTATAAAAGATAATAAAAAACTATATGGAAGGACCGTATTTTGTATAAAAATATACCTTAAGTTGATGGATGTGGGGTAGCATCACATCGCTATCAAGCTAACGGAACAGGTTACACCAAAAACGTCTCCATACATTCCCTTTCAAATTGAAAAATATCTTGATTAATCATTTGACGGAAGTATCTATCCATTTCTTTTGCTGAAACATTGTTTCTATTTTGTAACCACCATGTACTTAACGTTGTAATTATACCCGAATGGAATTCGATAATTAACTCAATTGGTATCGTATGATTTTTACAAATTCGATGAAATTCTTGATTTTCCTGTTTCTTTATTTCAAAAGTTTGATAATGTATTAAATTTAAAAATTGTTTATCATTCATTTGCGACTCTACTATTTTACCGATTTCTTTGTGATGTAAGAATTGTTCTATCACTTGAAATGGCTTAGTTAATCGTTCTAAAAGTGGTATTTTAAAAGCTTCCTCTTGATATTTTTTAAGCCCAAATGCCAATAACGCATCTTTATCTTCAAAATGTTTATAAAATGTTGTTCGATGCACCATCGCAAGATCACAGATTTGGTTGATAGTAATGGAACTATATCTCTGTTTTGATTGCGTCATTAATTCAAATAAAGACTCCCACAATAATTTATGTGTACGTCTAATACGTAAATCCAGCTGCCCCTCAGTACTTTTCATCTACACTTCTCCTTTTCTGTAGATTAAGTATACAACTACTCTAAAATGATTCTCCCTTTTTTTATCTACACATGTATATTATATTACGTATGATACTTTTGTATACAAAAGTATCAAGTGGAGAGACAAAAGTAGATGGAAAATCAATAAATGAATATTATGCCCACGAATACTACAAATAGCAAAATCGATATGTCTAATATTAGACATACACCAAGTTTAATTGCATTAACTTTAAGCGTAATATTCGCATTTTTAAACGAAACTTTACTTGGTAATGCTTTAACTGTATTAATGATGATACATTTCGTTCTATGCATGCTTGCCAAAAATAATTTGAAAATAGAATAGAAGATTTGTGAATTATAAGGACCATGATGACTCATTATAAGTAATTCATAATTGGCTTGAAAGCGTATTTTATGTTAAAGAGAGGTTTTCCAATGATAAAAGTAACTCAATCTTCAATAGAAAAGGCACGGATAGAATATAAAGTATTGAGGGAAACAAGACACACAAAAGCGATATTATTTCGTTTATATGAAGACGCTGGCGATAAAATCGATATGCTTTCTATTATACGCACTTACCCTAGTGAGGCATTTGCTGTTGCAGAAAAAAATGCTCCACACTTAGTTGAGCAGGGGGGATTCATCAACTATTTTATATAACAGAATAACTTTTGATAATTCTAATTTATGTAATTATTCCTTTTCTAAAAATGAATAGTTTTTATGGTATATATTTATATCGTGCTTTAGATTCCGAAGAGAATACTATTGATTTTTATCTAAGTAAATCAAGAAATCCTTGGCCTTTTCGTATATTTCTAAACCTGGTGTGATAACAGCAGATAAGAATCCTGCCTACCCTGTAGTGAAGCAAGAGTTGAGCGAAGAGAGAAGGCATATAACTAAGGTAAGTTAGATATCTTAATAATATAGTGGAACAAGATCAGCGCTTTATTAAGAAACGTGTGCGTCCTAAAAAGAACAGCTTGATTTACGGTATCAGTCTGTCAAAAATTAGAAAGGCTTCATCCATTACTTGTTTGGTCTAACAGCATAAAATACAATTCCGCTAGAAATATATGCGCTATATTCTCTTTTATTTTATCTTTGCACCAGAACCGAATATTAATAAAAATATTTTTTTGAATGTATAAACTAAAAAATAGGAGAGAAATATCAATTTTATGAAATCGACTAAACTAACTACAAAAGATTTCCTCGCATCACTTACCAGGCTATTAGGAAAATCTAAGAGAACGCCTGAAGGAACCATGCAATCAATAATGAATATTTTAGAGCTAAAAGATTCTTATACAAAAGGACACAGTGAAAGAGTAGCTAAGTATACACTGATCCTTGCTAAAAAAATTAATAAATATAGTGAAGAGGACCTGATTAAATTTTATTTTTCATGTTTATTACACGACATCGGTAAGATAGGAATATCGAACGAAATCTTAAATAAAACCTCTTGCCTGACAAATGATGAATATAAAGTTATGAAAACTCATCCAACAGTAGGTATAAATTTAATTGAAAACTATTCTTTAATTGAAGGATATGAGGCTGTAATTCGTTCTCATCATGAGAAATGGGATGGGAGTGGTTACCCCGATGGATTAAAAAATAATGATATTCCTTTATGTGCTAGAATTATTTCCATTGCAGATGCTTTTGATGCTATGACATCCACAAGACCTTATCGAGTTACATTATCTCCAGAAGAGGCTTATAAGCAAATTATTGAAGGAGCCGGTAATCAATTTGATCCTGAATTAGTAGAAGATTTTAAAATAGTGTATTCATCATGGGTTGAAATTCTAGAAGATAGTAGCGATTGAGATTATTAAGGGGATATTTACATATATTCACTTTGATTGTTTTTTCTTATTTTGTAAATCAAGTCGGAAGAAGGCACCTTAGGGTGTCTTTTCTTTATGGGTGAACGTCAAAAAGAAGGAATTACAATTGCTTTTCAAAAAGGGATTAAATTTGGTCGTAGAAAAATTGAGATTGATGATAATTTTATAGTGACTTACCAAGAATGGAAAAACAATAAAATTACAGCTGTAGAAGCGATGGAAAAAGTAGGAATGAACAGTAATACGTTTTATAGACGAGTTAAGGAATATGAATATACCTTACAAAAAAGTACCCATTCTTGAAAATGGGTACTTTTCTTATTCCCCCTTTTCGGGGGGATGGGCAAAAACACCCAATATTGGATGATGAGGGTTATTGACAATAAATTCAATTTGTTCATTGTAAAGTGGGGTGAAGTTCATATTGGAACTATTTTTGTTGTTTCCGCAAACAGCAAAATCAATTTTATTTTGTTCTAATAGTTGTGATAAAAGTGCTGTGTTCCCTACAACAAAATCACAATGTATATATGGTTTCTCATTGTCTAAATAGTTTAATATAGATGGCATTAACTTTTTTGCAACTTTAATTCATTTGAATACGTTTGAAATGTATCCCCTTTTTTGACCATGATAAAATCCCCTCCAAGTAAAAGTGTAGCATCCATGTCTATCCATGGTCTTTTTACACTGTCTACCTTAAGGGGATAATATCATTATGACAATGGAACTGACCTTATTTGTATTTCAAAAAAGATACTGTATAAAAGAAGGTTGCCAATAAATTCAGTGAAACTGATTTTGTGGCAATTCTTTTAACTATCTATTGAGTAGGTTAAGGGTGCAGGAAGTTCGATTTGTTTCGTCTGAATATTTACTAAAATACACGAAAGGTATGTATGACAGACCTTCAAGTGAATTGAAATTCTTCTTATTAGACATAATAACTCACAAGAAATTCCATTTAATAGGAAAATTTCTATATTATGCGTTGTTAAAGGATGATTAAAATGTGGGAAATGATAGCTTTTTATTTTCCAACGTGGAAAGTTTTTATACAAGCTTTTATCTTACTTGTTATACCATATATGATTTCAAGATTTTTTAGTTGGATTCGCAACTTAGAAAAAGAATAATACAACGAACTATATGAGGGAGAGTGTGAGATTTAATCAGAAAAACATACATAAGCAAAGAGGAGTGACGTTAGGAAAAGTATGGTAATTTAGTTTAATTTAATGTACGAGAAGCTTTTTAGAGAAAGAGTGATGAAAGTGAAAGCACAGGATTCAATAGTTAATCAAAACCAAGAACAAGGAAATACATACGGGAATAACGCGACAAAAGTTCCTGAAGACTATTTTACTGGTGATTTCAACTTAGATTTAGAGGTCATAAAAAAAGAAGCTCTTGATAACTCGGACGTTTATTGCCGAGAGTTTAACATTGGCGGGACTAGCATCCGGGCAGTGCTAGTTTTTGTAGAAGGGCTGTCAGATAAAGATCTTATTGATACGCACATTATGAAAGCATTAATGGGTAATTTTTTTAGTGAGTATAAAGATGAATCATCTTATAAAGACGAGAGAGTTTCCAAAGATTTTATTAAAAACCAAGTTCTTCCGATTAGTGGAGTTGACGAGGTGCAAACTGTCCAAAAGATGATGTCAAAAGTTTTAATTGGTTCCACAGCATTATTAATTGATGGTTTATTGGATGTATTTATTCTTAATACAAAAAAAGGGAAAACACGTAATGTTGAAGAGCCTATATCAGAGGGATCAGTCAGAGGACCAAGGGTAGGTTTTACAGAAGTTTTGTCGGACAATACTGCTTTATTACGGTTACATGGTGAAAATGAAGGATTATCTTTAATAAAATTTCATGTAGGAGAACGGGCCAAGAAAGAATTAGTTGTGGCTTTTATGAAAGAAATTGCTGATCCAGAATTAGTAGAAGAAGTTAAGAAGAGAATTCAGAAAATTAATATTGATAATGTGCCAGAGTCAGGTTATATAGAACAACTTATTGAAGATAATTATCTTAGTCCTTTCCCGCAAGTACAGAGTACGGAACGTCCTGATAAAGTTATCGCTGCATTAATGGAAGGAAGGGTTGCAATTTTATTAGATGGAACACCTTTTGCATTAATTGTTCCAGTTACATTTAGCATGATGATGCAATCGCCTGAAGATTATTATGAGCGTTGGATACCAGGTACACTGATTCGTTTATTGCGCTTTGGAACAGCTTTTATTTCTCTTTTTGCTCCCGCGCTATATATTTCATTTATATCATTTCATCCTGGGTTGATTCCGACAAAGTTAGCCATTTCAATTATTGGAGGGCGGGAAGGTGTTCCGTTCCCTGCGATTATAGAAGGGTTATTTATGGAAATTGCGATTGAAATTTTACGAGAAGCAGGATTACGACTACCTAAGCCAATTGGTTCAGCGATGGGAATTGTAGGAGGGTTAATTATTGGGCAAGCAGCTGTGTCAGCAGGAATAGTGAGTCCAATCATGGTAATCGTTGTGGCAGCCACAGCTATTTCTTCTTTTGCACTTTCTCATTATAGTACAGCAATCCCTTTACGCATTCTTCGCTTTGTAGCTATGTTTTTCGCTGCCATATTCGGATTATATGGAGTAATTCTATTTTTCCTATTTATATGCAGTCATATTGCAAGGCTTAAAAGTTTTGGTGTACCTTATGCTAGCCCGGTTGTCTTATATCAATTTACTGATTGGAAGGATTTTATGGTTCGTATGCCAATTCAGATGATGAAGCGACGTCCGAAAATGTTGAATTTAAAAGACTATGTACGGAAAGGAAGTGAAGAGGAATGATTACGAACTCAAAGGACAAAATTCCCACTTCCCAAGCAGCTGTTATTCTTATCAATTATATACTTGCTATCGGAATTCTCACCCTGCCTAGAACCGCGGCTGAGAAAGTGCAAACACCTGATATTTGGATAACTGTTATTTTAGGTGGATTAATTGCGATGGTTGCGGGTGTAATTATCGTAAAGTTAAGTCAACAATTTCCTGAAAAAACATTTTATCAGTATAGTCAAGAAATTGTAGGAAAATGGTTTGGGGTGTTACTTAGTTTATTGATTATCAGTTACTTTTTTACACTTTCTTCATTTGAACTTAGAACGTTGGAAGGTATAACAAGTTTTTTTCTACTAGAAGGTACGCCTGACTGGGCTATTCTTATGCCATTCATGTGGATAAGTCTTTATTTAAATCTAGGCGGAATAAATGCGATAGCACGTTTATTTGAAATTATTTTTCCGATTACAGTTTTTATATTTTTAGTGACATCTTTTATGAGCATTGGAATATTTGAACTCGATAATCTTCGTCCTGTATTAGGATTAGGGATTGCTCCTGTACTAAAAGGTCTAAAAACAACAACTATGGCATATTCAGGAGCGGAAATTATGTTGTTACTTTTAGCATTTATGAAGAAACCGTCTCAAGCTGTAAAAGTTGTTATAATTGGCACTACGATTCCTTTACTTTTTTATGTCATTACAGTTGTAATGGTTATAGGAGCGTTTTCTATCGATGGTGTATTGATGAGAACATGGCCGACAATTGACCTTATGAGAAGTTTTGAAATTCAAGGCTTAATTTTTGAACGGTTTGAATCTTTGTTACTAGTGATATGGATTATGCAAATCTTTGCAACATATACAATATGCTATTATGCAGCTGCTTTAGGGTTAGCGCAGCTCTTTAATAAAAATATTCATTCCTTTTTGTATGGATTACTTCCGGTAATATATATCGTTGCTGAAATTCCGAAAAATATCAACGAGTTATTTGAATTTGGAAATATGATTAGTAACTCAGCAATAATTTTATTTGGTATATTTCCGTTTCTTCTCCTTATGATTTCGAAGGGGAGGAAAAATAGGAATGAGCCAAAGTATTAAAAATAGGAAAAATTTCATAAGATTAACGTCAATTGTTTTTCTCCTAATACTTACAGGATGCTGGAGTAGTCATGAAATCGAGGAACTAGGTTTCGCCGTAGGTTTAGCAATAGATAAAGAAAAAGAAACAAAGATTGAGAAAGAAATCGAAGAAAAGGGCGGAGGGTATAAGAAGAAAAATTTGATAACAACCACCTATCAATTTGTTAAAGCACAATCATCATCAGACGGAGGCAAAGGTGGAGTATCACAACAAAAAGCTTATATGAATGTTGCAGAAACAGGAGATTCTCTTCATCAATCAATACGTGAAGTTGCATTAAGAAGGCAAAGGCCTATCATTTTTCATCATACGAAAGTAATAGTTGTTAGTGAAAGTATCGCCCGAACATATAATTTAACGCAGTTATTGGACATCTACGTTCGTGATAATGAGATGAGACCTAGTTGCTTTGTAATGGTTAGTAGAGGACTGGCTAGCGATACGTTAAAATCAAAAGAATCAGGGGAAATTCCGGCATTTCGCTTAATTGAAATTGAAGATAATCAATATAGATCTTCACGAATATTACCACCAATGCCACTTGCTAAACTACCAGGAAAAGTGAAATCTGGGGCGAGTTTTCTTTTACCGAACGTGATTTCTATAAATGGAGAAGTGAAATATGTAGGTGCTGCTGTCATTAAAGGGAGTACAAAAAAACTTCGTGGCTTTTTAAATGAGAATGAATTGGAAGGGTTAATGTGGATAACTGGAAAAGGGAAAAGTGGCTTGGTGAAAAGCTATAATAAAAAGACGGGAAAATTAGTTATGTATGAAGTAAAAACTATGAAAAGTAAAATCACGCCCCATGTTAAAAGGGGTAAAATCTCTTTCGATGTCAATGTACAGTCTGTAGGACGGTTATCCGAAAACTGGTCTGAGTCAGAGGAAGCATTTAAAAATACATTTCTCAAAAGAGCGGAGCAATCTGCCCAGCAAGAAGTTAGGCAGTTAGTGAAGCATACATTACACAAAATTCAAAAGGAATATAAAACTGACGTTGCTGGCTTCAGCACTAGTTTGAAAATCGAATATCCAGAAGTATGGAAGAAAGTTGAAAAGGATTGGGATAAAGTATTTAGTAAGCTTCCAATCGAATACAATGTAAAACTAACCATTGAAGAGTATGGTACGGAAGGCGCTTAATGAAAAAAAAGTTATCCGGAACTTCCCCAAACATAATTAAATGAAAGTGTCCAATTAAAGTTGTTTAAATAGTAAACGTCAAGTAACTCCAAAATATACAATAAAAGTTGATTTTGGAGTTATTTTTTGTTTGCTTCACTTTTTTTCGGCACTCTACAGCTAGATGGTAAATCCTTTGACCACGGCAAGACTTTATCAATTTCTTCTTTATTGTTTAAATTGATGTTGGGAAGTGTTTCAAACAAATAACGAAGATAATGATAGGGACTTAGATTGTTCTCTTTTGCGGTTTCCACCACACTATACATGATCGCACTTCCTCTAGCACCTCGCGGTGTATTTGAGAACATCCAATTTTTTCTCCCGATTACAAACGGTTTAATAGAACGTTCACTTCTATTGTTATCAATTTCTAAATGACCGTCTAATAAAAAGGCTTTAAGATGCTTCCATTGATTCAAACAATAAGTGATGGCTTTTCCTAGCGCACTTTTTGGTAAAACACGATCTTTCTGTTCATGAAGCCATGCAGAAAAAAGGTCCAGAATGGGCCTGCTTTTTTCAAGTCTCTGCCTATATCGCTCGGTAGGATTGACGTGTTTGAGCTTTCTTTCAATCGAATAGAGTTGATTACAGAAGTGTAAGCCTTCGCTCGCCTTCACTTTTTTCCCCTTCTGTGATTCAGGTAAAGCTTTTAAGGCTTCATCAAACTTTCGTCTCGCATGCGCCCAACATCCGACAAGGGTGACATCCGGTACTTGATGATACCCACTATATCCATCTACCTGTAAATATCCTTCAAAACCAGTTAAAAAACGTTTCGAATGTTCGCCTGCTCTTGTAGGTTGATAGTCATAGAGAACAATAGGGATATCCTCTCGTCCTGTACGATATAGCCACAGATAGGACTTCGTTGTTGCGGCCCGCCCAGGTTCGCGTAAAACTTGGAAGGTTGTTTCGTCCGCATGAAGAATGGTTCGAGTAAGTAGGTGTTCATGCATCCTTTCATACAAAGTCATTAACCATCGATCAGCCCCATATAATAACCAATTTCCCATCGTTTGTCGTGATAAGAAGATCCCCATTCGTTCAAAATGTTTTTCCTGACGATAAAGAGGTAATCCCTCTACATATTTTTGTGTCATAATGTAGGCGATAATCGATGGAGAAGCGATATTTTTAGGAAAGGCGGGAGCTGGCATCTTGGCCGTTACAATTGGTGTGGATACCTCGTCTAATTCACACTTACGACAAGCGTATACATATCTCTTATGTTCTGTTACTTTTACTTCCGCAGGAACAATCGTCAGTTCCTTTCGGACTTCTACACTCATCTCATGCAAAGTACCACCACAACACGAACAAACCTGTTTCTCATCAAGTAAACGATATTCAACCGTTTCAATCGGAAGGTTTTGGACAGACTCAGCCCTATGACCGCGTTTCTTTTTGCGACGATATGTAATCGTTTCAACAGCTGGTTCAGGGGTTTCAGAATCACTTTCTTTCTCAGCCTCATTAAACAGTTCTAAAGCGATTTGATTATTAGGTGTTTTTTCGCTAGACGTACCAAACTGTTTTTGTTGACTCAGACGAAATTGTTCTTCATACCATCTCACTTTTGCCGTGAGTTCCTCTACTTGAGCTTGAAGTGATTCAATTGTGGGTTGGTTTGAATGTGAGAGTGTTGTTTTCATAGATAAATCCATTCGACAAAATTATCCAAATTCCTTTTACATATATGATTTTTATAGAATGGATCTCGCATGTACGGCTTGATGCCCTTGTTTTTGTTGAAAAGAAAATCCATCAAGAAGCCATCTCAATTGTCGTCTTGATATAGTAAGTGGCACAGCCCTATGCTCAGTTGGCCAGTAAAACGTTCCCTTTTCCAATCTGCGATAGTGCAACCAGAAACCATTATGTTCCCAAACCAGAATTTTTAGCTTATCGCGTGAGCGATTGCAAAAAACAAATAAACAGGAAGAAAAGAGATCTAACTCAAATTCTTCGTTTATAATAGCCGCTAGTCCATCAATTGATTTACGTAAATCTGTTGCCCCTTGTGCAAGATATACTTTTTCAATTGCGATTTCTGACATCATTGTTGTTTCACCGCCTGCATCACTTGTAAGAGCACTTGCGGAGTAAAAGGCACATCTAATTCAATGGTTGCTTCTTGCATGTGAATTCGAATCGTAGCATGTATGTTTTCTTCTACGCTAGGGACATTCATAGAAAGCCAATTCACACGCCCATTTACATTTTGCTCTTCCGTTTCAGGCGATAATTTTTGCAGCCAGTAATATAGGCGATGAACCGGTAGGTTCTGTTTTTGACACCAGGCAACTTTTGATAATCCACTGTTTTTATAGTCTTGAATATAAGTTTCCCATTCTTTCTTTAATCGGTTTCTTTCCATAAAAAAAACTCCACATATAGTATGTAAGGAGATTATCTCATGGGTTATTTACAAATAGTAGGTGGGGAGTATTTGACGCTTACCTTTATGGGGGACTGGCGCATGTCCATAAACCTAAGATTTTGAGGTATCCCCAAGATGAAAATTTTTCTCTCTGTATTTATTTATAAGAATTAAGTTCATTATTTGTTTTTGGGAATAATTAATTGTTCAACTTGATGGCGATGCGTCAGTATCCCATATACAATTTCTATTTATTGTAGTTTAAATATACAACAAATAGAAATTGAATCTTTATTCTATTGGAAATTACATATATAAAATAAATGATGAGTGAAAATAATTTAATAAAAGGAATGATTATTTTGATAAATTTAGATGGAAAAGTAGCAATTGTAACTGGTGCAGCTTCTGGTATTGGTAAAGCTACTGCAAAAAGACTAGCAAAAGAAGGAGCAGCAGTTGTTGTTGCAGATTACAATGCTGAAGCTGGTGAAAAAGTAGCAGAAGAAATTCGTGCTGAAGGTGGGAAAGCAGTTGCCCAAAAAGTTGATGTTTCCAACGAAGTAGAAATAAAAGCAATGGTTGAACGTGCTATTAATGAATTTGGTAAACTAAACATTCTTCACAATAATGCAGCTGCAACTGGAAATAATGATATTGATGGTGATGTTGTGCATGTAAAAACAAAAAATTGGGACTACATCATGGCAGTGAATTTGCGTGGCGTTATGCTCGGTTGCAAATATGCTATCCCGGAAATGATTAAAGCCGGTGACGGGGCAATTATCAATACTTCTTCTGGTTCCGCTTTGTCAGGTGAATACGGAAGAACGGCTTATGCAGCATCAAAAGCTGGTATATTAGCTTTAACGCGTTCTGTTGCAACGCAATACGGTAAACAGGGAATCCGTTGTAATGCTATTCTTCCGGGGTTAGTGTTAACCCCGGCTTCAAAGGGTGCATTTACGCCAGAAATGTTAGGCTTACTTGAAGAAGGTCATCTTACACCATTTGTTGGTGAACCAGATGATATTGCCAATATGGTTACTTTCTTAGCTTCTGATCGGGCACGCTTTATTACTGGACAACAAATCCCTGTAGATGGTGGTGCGTTAATTACATCAGCTGCAACAGGGATTTTAAAACATGAAATCGATAAAAAATAAGGTAAAACAAAAAACAAGATGTTAAAGTGAAAATGTACCCTATAAAAGGGACAGTTTAATAAAAAGACCTTTAAAAATTAGACACTTAAAAGATGGTTCCGAGTAATGTACCGGAGCCATCTTTTTGAGTGTCCATTGATAACGATCATATTTATAATCTTCCATCTTGGTCCCAGATAAAACAACTTGAAGAGGATCAAACTATCCTTAGTTTTCGCGAACTTGTATCTGATCCTGGAAGAATTGGATTAGATAGTTTGTTACAAGAAATAGAAAAGCTCCGAATTGTACGAGATATACAGCTTCCATCAGATTTATTCTCCGGTGTTCCACCTATCAAATTTTGACACCAAATTTAAAAGGATTTAATCATATTTTTTCTTCTTAATAAATATTTATCGTTGTTCTAAATCTCTTATATAAGATTTTACAGCTTGCAATAAGAATTCTTCCTGTCCCATACCTGCATTTACTGCCATTTGCACTATTTTTTGCTTAAATTCATGTTCTACATGAAAAGTTAATGAATCTACATTACTTTTAAAGTAAATACCTTCTACATGTGGAAGTATCGTGCTGGATTTCATATGAGAATGTAAGTATTTAATCTCTTCTTGAAATTGCAATGGCTCTACTTGTAATACGAAAGGTTTAATTTCTAATCGGATAGTATCTGATGAAATATTCAATCGCATATTTTTGACTACATTTTCTTAAGAAGACGAAATCTTTTACGGAACTTTTGAATAAGCTATTGCCGCAATTATCGCAACGACCGCTAATTCTATCAGGGAACTCTTTGTATTCGCATATTTTGTTGTATAGGATTGTACTTTATTTTTTTAAAACTTGAATTGTGGCATATCATTTTGTTTCTTGAAAAAACGTGAAAAAGCATCTGCGAGGTTTTTCAATGATGATTGAAGAGCGGTACTATCTACTTCTTTTAACCAAAGCGTATCTTGTCGTTTTTTTAATTGCGTAAGCTGTGCGGAGATAATAAAGTTGTTTAATTTACAATAAAGTCATTTAAAAAATAATATAATTGTTTGAAAATCGTTCTTCCACTAACGGAGTAGAATAGCTCAATAAGGAATCAAAATAAGAACTTGTAGCTTCTGAAGAAATGGAAAAAAGAAAGATTTTAAATACAAAGTTGACTCTGTTATACAGAGGCAGAAAGATATTATAATTCATTTGTGATAAATTAGGAATAGTTTGAATTGTTTAAAACTGAGCAGAGGATTATAAAGCGTGTGCGTTTTTTTACCAAGTCCTATATGTCTTATTATACGGAGGAAATATGCTTAAAGATAATTTTAAAATTAGTAATATTCCCGCGGTTTTATGGGGAGGTAAGAGTGAAAAAATTTTTATTGCAGTACATGGAAATATGTCAAATAAGGAAGATGCAGTTATTCAAATATTAGCTGAAGAAGCCAATCAAAAAGGTTATCAAGTATTAAGTTTTGATTTACCTGAGCATGGAGAAAGAAAAAATGATAATACTCCTTGCAAAGTACAGTTTTGTGTTAGTGAATTATCTATAATTATGAATTACGCAAAAGAACATTGGAAAGAAGTAAGCGTGTTTGCATGTAGTATGGGAGCTTATTTTAGCCTGTTAGCCTATCAAAATGATGTGTTAGAAAAGGCATTATTTTTATCACCAGTAGTTAACATGGAACGGATTATCGAAAATATGATGAAATGGTTTAATGTAACACCAGAGCTTTTGCAAAAAGAAATGACTATAGAGACACCTATTGGTCAAAAGTTATATTGGGATTATTTATGCTATGTAAAAGAACATCCTATTAATACATGGAATACAGATACATATATTATGTATGGAGCCAAGGATGAACTGTGCGAATTTGAAACTATTAACTATTTTACAAAAAAACATCGTTGTGAATTAGAAGTTATAGAAACAGGTGAACATTACTTTCATACTAAAGAACAGTTAAAGATATTTGAACAGTGGTTACACAAACATATCGATTAACAAATTACAATTTATCTTGAACCTGTTAGAGAAGAATGGCGAATATATAAACTGATATTATATTTGAGAGACATTATAAATGTGATTCACTTAAACAAACAGGTGCTTTAGTACAATAAGGATTAAACAACTTTATTAATGATTTTTGAGTACCAATACCTTTAAATGTATTGAAATTAAACAACTTTAAAGAGCCTTACCACTCACTAGATTGTAGCAAGGCTCTTATATTTTCATAATAAAATTAAACAACTATATTATCGATTTACATAAGCTCGGCAGAGCAAGAAGGATAGGTTAATCCTTTTCCCACTTCTTTATACGTATTATTCCAAAGAGCAAGAAAATGGTTAAATACAAAGCGACTGCAACCAATTGTTTTAGCAATTAATATTTCTTGTTTCTTATTTGGATAGATACGAAATTTATATGCTTTATTTACTAACATAGGTTGCACCTCACTTTTTTATAGTATATCTACAGTATACAAAAAACATAGGCTTACGCCTACTGACATTCATCTCCCACCTAAAATTGGTGTTTCATACCTTCACATTTTTGAGGAAGGAGTCTTCTATCAGAAAACGATAAAAAAGAGGGAGAAGGCATTTTGTATTGAAGTTTGTTAATAATAGCTTTTTAACCTGTTAGGGGGGATCGTAAAGTAGATTATTAACCTCTTTGAAAATTCTTATTTTCCTTATAGTACTTGAAATGCTGTATTAAAAAATTTTAATTTTGAAAGGAGAATCAATAAATATGAGCACAAAAAAAAGAATAGGAAATAAGTTATTACTTGTCAGTGCAATTTGTGCGCTAACTTTTCCTTCGGTTTCCTATGCGGAGGAAGTAATTTCACCTAAAAATTTCGAGAGTTCTTCAAGCCTATTTGAGGGACGGAGTAAGGATGTATTGAAAACAAATTTATATCCCGATACATATAATAATCCGTTCAACCACCAATTTAAATCGACATTAAAGGAAACAAACACAAATATACAAAAAATAGACAATATTGACAATGAAAATCCTGTTATATCTACTACCCTTTCATTTATCCGTTATATGCATACTGAAGATTATAAATCTGCATTTAATTTAACTTCTCGATCACTACAGAAAATAATATCAGAAAAATGGCTGAAGAGCTATTGGGAGGGACTCCCTACGCAATTACAAGCAGGTTCTTTTATAGGAATTGGAGAGGTTACACAAAAAGAGATAAATTCCGTTCATACAAATGTAGAGATTAAATTAGTTTTTGAACAATTTACTGTACCTTTACTAATAAAACTAGATCCATCTGGAAAAATAGATGATTTTCAACTCAGTATGTCGTTTAGTCCTGTTGCAGAGCGTCCATCATATAGTAAGCCTGAATCATTTGTTGATAAAGAAGTAGTAGTTGGAAGTGGTGCGTTTCCATTACCAGGAACATTGTCTGTTCCGAAGGGAAAGGGTCCTTTCCCAGCGGTTATTCTTGTTCAAGGATCTGGAGCAACAGATCAGGATGAAACAGCGTTTGCTTTAAAACCATTTCGCGATTTAGCTGAAGGTCTTGCCTCTAAAGGAATTGCTGTCCTTCGCTATAATAAACGAACCTATGAACATGGATTGAAAACACAATTGAGCCCTTTTTATACAGTTGATAAAGAGACAACAGATGATGCTCTTCTTGTGACTCATTTTCTTCAAAATGAACCTATGATAGATAAAAATCAAATATTTATTCTTGGTCATAGTCAAGGCGGACTGATGCTTCCGAAAATGATTGAAAAAGACCAAAATCAAAATATTGCAGGGGCAATTGTGATGGGGGGTCCGGCCCGTACGATTCAAGATGTTGTTTTAGATCAATTTGAGTATCTTTTTTCTATTGGAGCAATGAAACCTGAAGAATATAAATTTTACAAATCGCAATTTGAATTATTAAATGATCCCAATTTCTCTAGTCAGAATCCTCCAAAAGATTTTTATTTAGGATCACCATTATTTTGGGATTCTATCCGTAAAATTAAAGCAGCAGAAATGTCAAAAGAACAAGAGACACCGCTTCTTATTATTCAAGGAGAAAGAGACTATCAAGTTCAATCAAAAATTGAAATTCCTCTTTGGAAAGAACAATTAAAAGAGCGAGATAACGTTGATTATCGACTATATCCAAAGTTAAATCACTTCTTTACAGAAGGAGATGGGGAGTTAAGTAAACCGGATGAATATTATAGTCCTGCTAATATCCCTGAGTATGTTATAAATGATATTGCTGATTGGGTGCAAAGAAGATCGGAATAAAATTAGCAGCCATATTTTTTAATGGACTACTGAGGGTATTTCGTTAATGGTATTGGGGCTTATACTTATGATGTCGTTTTTAGCTTATGTAGGGGTTCCAGACTAGGGAGGTTGGTAGGAATTGGCGTATTTAATTCTAATATTTTTGTTTGCAGTTGGATTATATTTCTTAATTTTCGATAACCCTTATATAACTATATTTATTATTTTTCTTATACTGGTAGGGAAGTCATTATATGACAGTAGAAAGAACAAACAGTAATCAAGACTATAGGGGAAGTTTGTGAGCAATAGTGTGAACTTTTCATTTCGGAATATTTATAACAAAGTATTTGTGAAACGAGACGAAGAAGAGGTTTCCAAACTATATTGGAGCAAGGAGATGAAAGTCCTTTATTTGTAAATCAAAGGGGTGACTTTTATAATTCAAAAACGTTATCAAATCAGATAACAGATATGATAAAAAAGACAAATTTAGAGTTTCTGCAGTATCGTGAGAAACCAGTAACGGCGCATACATTCCGTCATGCTTTTGCAATCATGGCTGTTCAACAAGGAAATGCGGATCTATATCATTTAATGCAAACGCTGGGGCATGAAAATATCCAAACAACAAAAATCTATTTAGAGAAGCATATGAAAAGGAAGAATAATGTGGGTACTTCCTTTGCGGATATGTTGCAATGAATAAAGTAGAAGAAAATAGTTAACTCATGTATAAATATCATAATTAAGCATATGTTATATACAAATATAATGGAGGTGCAACAATGAATATTCAAAGACACGAAAATAATGCAAATGAAGTTCATATTTCAGTTGCTGCAAATGCTATTGAGCAACTGAAGTATGAAATTGCTCGCGAATTAGGAGTCACACTTGGACCTGATACATCATCGCGTGCAAATGGTTCTGTCGGTGGAGAAATTACAAAACGCTTAGTTCGAATGGCCGAGGAACAATTAACAGGAGAATATAGATTACACTAAGTTAAAGAAGTAATAAAAAAGAATCCATTAAAAAAAATGGATTCTTTTTCTTTTTTTTTTATAAATTTCAAAATAATGATTGTGAATATAAAAAATGACCTCTTAGATTTCTTTGTAAGCACTTTGAAAATTCACATCAACGCCATAAGGTATCGATGTGAATTAAATCTTATATGAGTGGTTACAGGGTGGTTAAACGGTATTTTATTTTTTGTAATTTTAATTCCATAATACTTAAACCAATACAATACAAATTCATTTATAAGTAATTTTTTGTTAAATAGTTAACCATTTATAATTTCCCCACCATTCACGTGCAGAATTTGTCCTGATATGTAAGATGCATCTTCGGATGCCAAGAATACATAAGTAGGTGCCACTTCAAACGGTTGACCGGCTCGCTTCATAGGAACATGGTCTCCAAATGTGGCAAGCCATTCTGGAGGCAAGGAAGATGGAATTAATGGGGTCCAAATTGGTCCTGGGGCCACAGGGCATTAACTCGAATCCCTTGGGGTGCCAGTGACGATGACAGCGAACGTGTAAAGGAAACAATGGCTCCTTTGGATGCCGCGTAGTCAATTGCATCTTGATCTCCATGATAGGCACTAAGGGATGTTGTATTTATTATGGAGCTCCCTGAATTCATGTATGGAAGAGCAGCTTTCGTCAAAATAAACTGAGAAAAAACATTTGTGTGAAAGGTACTTGTTCGTTGGTTAGAATCTACATCAAGTAGACTGTTCCTTATGTATAGTACACCGGCATTATTCACCAAAATGTCAATACGACCAAATTGGTGAATTGTCTGCATTACTGCTTGTTGGCAATGCTGCTCATGCCCAATATCACCTGGAATGGTAATGCAACTACGGCCATACCTTTTAACATAGAACTCTGTTTCTTTTGCATCACTCTGCTCATTTAGGTATGAGATTGCTATGTCTGCACCCTCTTTCGCGAAGGCTACAGCGACAGCCCTTCCAATTCCACTATCCCCACCAGTTATAAGCGCTACCTTATTTATAAGTTTACCGGCTGGCTTGTAGTTGGGGTTATCAAATATAGGTCTAGGTATCATTAATGATTCAATGCCGGGTTTACTTTGTTGCAGAGGTGGGAAACCCATCACATTCACTCCTTTTGGAATTTTCCTATAATAAATAAAATTCTGATATAGGTTATGATTATCATCAGGAAAATATATCCTTCCCAAAGAATTAAATAAAGGAAGTGAAGGAGGATCTACTCCATCAAGGTGTAATGTCATTTCCTGTTATTTGTAAGAGAGTCGATGAAACCTATGTGAAAGTCAAAGGTCAATGGCTGTATCTGTATCGTACCGTTGATTTAGAAGGGAATACCATTGATTTTTATCTAAGTGAATCATAAGTTGTAGTATTATGTTTCATCACACATAGGGGCCTCCTTTTTTAATTCTTATATATTGGTTCAAATTGAATTAAATTAACAACGTTTTTCGTTCTTCCATGCGTGCTACTTTACCAGCTATATATAAACGACTGTTCACCATGTCCAGTTGTTGGTGGTTCAATCGCGTAAATTTTTCCATCTTTCACAACGTAAATCATATTTTCTACTAAAGAAATTTCAGCCTTCATTCCTGCAACACTTTCCAGAATTCTTATTTAGTTGGAGAAAAGTAATCTTAATTCAATACTGGAAGGGATTCGACGAATTAGTAAACTATGCTCATGGAAAAAACCATTCAAATGCTTGGAAATCGTACAATAATAAGATTAAAGATAATGGGAGTGTCGATGTTTTTCACGAAACCTATCAAATAGAAAAAGGTGCTTCTGAAGCAATCTATGTTAATATGCCAAAAACAGGTTTATCTAGAGCTACTGAACACATACCAGTATCAAAAGATACTAATACTGCTCAAAAAAGAATGAAGTAGGAGGAAGGCACCTTAAAGTGTCTTTTCTTTATACATTAAAAACCCCACCTATTTACGTATGATTTAAAAAGGTATTCAGAGTTGAATACCTTTTTATTATTGAAAATTTCACGTACTGAGTCTAATATATAAAAACAAATTCCACAATAAGACCTATTCTAACCATCCCCCACCAAAATAAAAACCCCCTAAAATAGGAGAATATGAATTTAAATTGTTTGACTTAATTCCATCTGGATTACTACGCATAGGTCCTTCTACATAAATCCCATCGTATGTCCAATAACCAGTAACATATTAAAAAGAAGCACATAAAACAAATATAAAAAAAAGTACACTAACAACAAGAACAACAGCATAATAGAAATATATCGTTCTTTTTGTTCTACATTTTAACGAATTTACCGAAAGAATTCTCCTTCCTCAAGCGTGTGAAGGACAATAGCCCAACGGTAGGTGGGAGATGAATTTCGGTTTGGCATGGCCAAAAACTTTTGATAAACTAGCTATATGAAGTTCTTTGATAACTTGATATATGAGGTTGCAGGAAGAAAATAGAGTGCGAAAACCAAGCCATTCGGTTCCTGCGTAAAATATCAACCGTACCAAAAGAGCATCCAAGCGTTACTTCAAGCTTAGCTAAGTGGCGAGTAGTTCACCCAATAACACTATTAAGAAACAAGACATATTCTAACAATCCATCCTCTTATCCTCTAGCCAAGTAGGGGTCCGGCAACCATTCCTTCTTTTTAGAGTCATTTAAAACTAAAAATGGGACATATCCTGGAATTCATTTGAGGTTCAGCCGAGATATGTGTAAAAATAGGTCATAGTAATATAGCTATTTAGGTTGTAGTCAAAATAAACATTTTTGCTATAGACAGCAATATCGAGATCCAACCACTAAATGACATAAAACCTACTTTAAGGAATTTTTTAGGAAATGAATCTCTTATTTTTCTACGTTAAGAGGGAGACGACTAACATTTTGGATAGAGTCAATTGTACTGAAAAAAGACCATTTTATATTCAAATAAAATGGTCTCATTAGATATTTTAAATTCATTAAAAAAGTCTTTATTTTAGTACTCCTACTTCTTTAGATATTGTGGAATCTTTGTAACAAATTTCTTTAATTTGAGCGACAATCATTATGCTGATAACAACAAGTAAGAACCAAGAACTAATTTTACCAATATGCACAAGACTCCAAGAGTCTTGCTGATTCGGATATTGCCATGCTCCAAAAAAAGTGGCAATATTTTCTGCAATCCATATAAAGAAGCCAATTAGGAAAAATGAAAAAGGAAGTGGCATTTTATATGAGTTGTTTTGCACAGTAAATTGCACATAAGTTTTAACAAAGACAATAAATAAAAGGATTGTCAAAATCCAACGGAAATCTAAAATAAAATGATGTGTGAAAAAGTTTAAGTAGATCATCACTCCAAGTGGTATTGTCCATATATACTTTGGCCAGTTATTCATCCTTAAATGAAATCGATGCCACGCTTGGCAAATATAACTCGCAACACTTGCATACATAAAACCACTATATAGTGGTACTCCAAAAAATTTTGTCCACGCTTCTTCTGGATATGACCATGAACCTACATGAACCTTAAATACTTCTAATAGAAGTCCGATAACATGGAACGCACTGATTACTTTTAATTCGTCTTTTGTTTCTAAATTATATTTGAACATGAGATGTTGCGTAATCAAACAAATAAGTAGAATAAAATCGTATCGATGCAATCCAGGAATGGTAATTATCTTTGAAACAGCAAGTGTTACAAAAATAACCACTGGAAAAATGCAAGATAAGGCTTGATAATAACCAAAATATAAAAGATCTAGTATATATTTCATGTTTTCACCTTCCCATTAAGAAACGTCCTGTTCTATGTTGACTTAAAGTACATCACTTTTTTGGAATATCGCACTTGATACAATGAGTAATACTACCAAGTGTATAATTACAAAAATTAATGATGTTGTAAAATTGAATGAGAGAATACGGAAAAATGTGCTACTTCTTTAAACATCTTAAATAATAGATTATTTATTAATCCTTGTGTGAGGAAGATAACTAGCGTAATAATTAATGGTAATACTGATTTTCTAAAAAAATTTGCTAAGAAAAACGCAAACGTTGTATAAAATATCATTGGTAGGGTTTTATAAGCAACAGTGGTATCAGCAATACCACTCAGTTCAATTAAAAAATAAAGGGTTTCCCATATCAAAAAGTAACCATCTAACTTTAATAACACTTCAATGATAATCAGAATATAGTTTAAATGCTTCATCAGAAGATATTTTTTTACAAATCTACATAAATTTAGCACTTGTACGAATGAAAAATAGACAAGCGCGATGAAAAACCAGCCTGTCTATTAGCGTTTATTTTTTTGTGATACTTTGTTTTGCGTTTGAAACAACCGTGATAATTAATGCCACGACACTGACGAAAATAAGTAGCCCACCTACTGGCGTTAAGAAGAAGTACGGCTCGTCTACTACACCATTTTCCTGTACAGTGACAGGTGCAAACTTTGATGCGATTAATAAAATAATCCCTAATACGAGTGGTACGGCAGCAAAAAACATTTTTTTCATAAATAATCTCTCCTCGACTATTGTCATTTTTTTGTTATTTTTTTAATCATTGTAATAGCGGTAATCATCAATGCAATGACACCGATAAAGATGAATAGCACACTTACCGGCACTAGAAAGAAGTACGGATCATACAGCATGCCATCCTCCTGTACAGTGGAAGGGGCGAACGCTGACGCAATCATTAATATAACGCCTAGTATTAGCGGAACAGATGCGACTATTATTTTTTTCATATAACATCATTCCTCCTCTTTTTCATAAGCTAAAATATCACCAGGCTGACAGTTCAACACTTCACAAACTTTATTTAACGTTGAAAATTTTACTGCTTTTGCTTTTCTAGTTTTTAAAATCGACACATTAGCCATCGTAATGCCAAGTGATTCCGATAATGCTGTCACCGACATTTTTCGTTTGGCCAACATCACATCGAGATTGACGATGATTGCTATAACCCCCACCTCAAATCGTTAATTTTGCTTCTTCCTCTAGCCGTATAGCCTCTTGAAATACATTGGCTAATACACGTAAAAATAAGGTTAATGTTACTGCCATGCCGAAAAATAATAAACAAAATGCGCAGAAAATCATCGTCGCTTGCTCACTAATGATGATGTAAACAATGCCAATCGCATACAGCACAACCTCACTCGTTGCTAAGTAACTCATGTTTTTAAGATGTTTAATATGCTGTTCGCTAAAGAGCTGTTCGGTAATGCCTGTGCAAATTTTCCAAGCAAACAATAATGCTACATAAAACGGGAGGGCAGTAACCCACATAAATAGGGTAATCGGCATGCCTTCAATTGTAGCTGCCATTTGAGGTACAACTAAGAAACAAAATAATATACCCGAAAGTGCAACCATTATAATCAGAAACTTTAACCACATTGCTAACCTCGCCATATTGCCAACTCCTTTTACAGTATGTCGCGCTTCTTAAACACCCCACTCGCTATGACTAACATTACAAGCAGATGTACAACTACATAAAGAAATGACATAGTTAACGTAAAGTGTTCCGACAGCAGATTCATACCGTCTCCAATTAGCGGATTTGCATCTAAATTTCTTAAACTTAAATGCTTAAACACAACAACATCCGAATATTTCTTCAACATACTTGTCGCAATGTTAACTATATTGTTCTGTAATAAAAATATGAACAATGTAATCGTGACAGGTAATATCGTTGTTGTAATTATACTCGCAAGCATAAGCGCTAAAGTAATATAAAAGACGATGGGCACAAACTCGTACATGACAATTTTGAGTAAAATGGCGAGTGTAAAATCATCTGCCGTCCAACCGAAGCGAATGCCCCCGGCAAGCATCGAAACAAGTAGTGCCGCAACAATAAACAGTACAGCGGTAATCAGCATTGCAAAATACTTGGATAGCAAAATAGCTACACGCGTCTTGGGACGAATTAATAACTGCTTTATCGTACCTTGCTGAAACTCATCAGCAATCGACTTTACCATGAGTGAAATGCTAAATATCGTGACAAGCATCGCTATAATCGTAAAGTTGAACTGTGTAAAAGTCACATAGCTTGAAAACCTCTCCACTGCTGGTAGCCAAGACTTAATAATAAAGGCGGTCGCCACCTGCAGCGTAAGTAGTACCGTTAAAAAAACATACACATTCTTTTTTACGAAAATTTTCATTAACTCATTTTTGAGTAAATTTATCATGAAGTTGCCCCCTTCGTAATTGCTAAAAATTCATCTTCTAGCGTTTTCCGCTTGGGAATAACCTCATAAATCGCAATATTATGCACTACGAGTTTCGCAATAATGGCGGCAATTTTCACCTCATCTGCCGTCACCTCAAATAAAGTATCATTTATAATGCGGCAGTCTATTAGCTCGTCAACGCCCTCCGTTTGCTTCGTTTTAATTTGCACACGATGCTCACCCGCCTGCTTTTCGTGTAGGTTGTGCTCTTTAATAAAGGTGCCCTTATTAATAATGAGCACACGGTCACACATTAGCTCAATCTCACTTAATAGGTGGCTTGATACAATGACCGCAATTTTTTCCTTTTGTGCAAGTTCGCGTAAATACTCCCGAATTTTGCGAATACCAGCGGGATCTAAGCCATTCGTTGGCTCATCTAAAATTAATACTTTCGGTTGATGTAATAAGGCTTGTGCAATCCCTAAGCGTTGCTTCATCCCAAGCGAGTAGGTTTTCACAGGCGCATGAATAGATTCTGCTAAATCGACGAGCTGAACTATTTCATCAATGCGCGTCTTTGAAACTTTGTGATTCGCCATATTGGCAAAGTGCACTAGGTTTTGTCTGCCTGTCATATATTCATATAATTCAGGGTTCTCTACAATTGCACCAATATTCATGAGCGCTTTTTCTCGCTCTATAGCAATGCTATGCCCGCAAATTTGAATATCTCCCTGCGTCATACTAATCAACCCTGTAATCATTCGGATTGTTGTTGTTTTACCGCTACCATTCGGTCCTAAGAAGCCATAAATTTCGCCCTCTTTTACCTCGAAAGTTAAGCCATGTACAATTTTTTTATCACCGATGCTTTTTTGCACGTCGGTTAATTTCAATACGGTTTTTCCCATCTGTCACTCACTCCTTTTGACGTTTTTATCTTAATACAAAATAAATTATATCGCAACAAAAATATATCGAAAAACAATAAATTTATATTCCATTGCAACAAAAAAAGAAGACTTTAAATTATCATTATTTTGTTTGATGGTATCAAAGAGGTGTTACTGCAGGCACGTGAAGTTAAGTTATAAGTTGCCTCAAGCAAAATCTCGGCAGTACTGCTGTACAATTTGCAAGACCTACAAAATTGCGACGTACTTTCACAGCGATTATTGTCGCAAAACTTATTAAACGTATGGGGAAGGAGTTTTGGTAAAAGGGCATCGTGGATGGATAATTAATTTGTTCGTCATTTTGTGTAAGAAACGATTGAGTTTACTGAGAAATTAGGCTTTTTAATATTGTAATATGGGTGTTTTTGCTCCCTCGAAAAGGGAGAATAAAAAAGCAAGCTTCTCTTTTAAGAAAGCTTGCTTTTTTTAAGTTATATTCGTATTCTTTGACTCTTTTATAAAATATATTACTCTTCATTCCTGCTCTTTGCATTGCTTCTACTGCAGTAATTTTAAAAATCCCTCTTTTGATAACTATATGTTCAACTAAGTAATTATTACACATTATGTAGTATGTCTATTAAGTTATATTCATTGTAAACTGATAATTGCTAAAAGTAAATATTTTGTCGAAAAATGTCATTAAAAACATAATATCAATTCTTTTTTTGTAAAAATTACAAAAAAAGAATTGATATTGGATTGAGATTATATTAATATCTTTCGAGGATAGTATGTACTATTCACAAACTAATGAAGGATGTAAAAAAGAAGATATTTATTAAAATATACTTTTAAATACACTTTGAATATTAGAGAGCCGATTTAGTCTTAACGGGCTAAAATCTGGCTCTTTTCTTACCGTGGGGTTTTTCTGAAATAAATGTTAATTGCGAGGAGAGAATGTCGGCGTTTGGGAAATGCCGAGATATAGGGAGTTTATGCTAATCATAGCTTGTGTATTACAGGCTTTGGGAGAGGATACTAGGAAATGATGGAAGCAATTATAGAAATTTGCATAAAATTTATTATGATTTATTGTATAGGCTGTTTTGGTGGTAGTTTGTTATGGAAAATAAAAACAGATTGAAAGGAAAGGAGATTCAATATGAGCCTTTCACTCCAAAAAAAGATATTGCAGCGGGTTGAAGAGAAGGAAATGCCATACTGTAATGATGATCCATTGGCTATTGCAAAAGGAATTAGAAATGGATTTCTAATGGTAATGCCATTTTGGTTAGTTGTATTGTATTTAGCTATATGAAAACTATATAACTACGAAAGGGTGAAAGAGATGATTGTTTCGAATGGAATTGCTAATATTCAAGCGAAAAAGCAAGCACAGGAACTCGCAATGGAAATGACAAAACAAATGCTTCATGAAGGCGCTGGATTAACGTGGGTGAGAACTACACATTCATTTTTAAGTGGAGTAATCCTTTATATTAAGGATAAGGAACAGGCTCATTTATCCGATTTGAAGGCGTTTGTTGTACAAGGTGAGAAGAAGGACGGCTTTTTAGAATATATTACTAGCAATATGGAAAAGGATCATCCTTCTTATCATGCTTTTCAAATAATGTTAGTGTGTAAAGAATCGACGCGTGCTCTTTGTTCTTATCCTTTTGGGATTGTGTATGAGAGCAATAGAGAGGTGAGATAACAGAATGAGTTTAATCATTCCACATTATTTACTTGTAGGCGGATGTTCGAAAGACAAAGTGTTACAGGCACATAAAAAAGCGAAAGAAATATTTAATCCGAAGGGTCAAACAAATACATTGGTAAGTCAGTTGAGAAACGTTTCCTTTGTTGTACTTTGTGATAGCAGCCATCATAGATGGAAAAATGAAGATGAATATATGAAAGCGAAAACTGCATATATTCGTTATCTTGTAGAGTCTGATATTCAGTTTGTAGAAATGGCAACACAAGAATTTATTTCTTAAATGTATGCAAAGCTAGAACAACATATATGGTGCCTCCTAGGAGTTAATACATATGGAAAACAAGAGCTCATGTATATGCAATTTCAAAAAAATTAAACTACCAGAAGCTTAAATCTTATATCAAACACATAGCCGATTATCGACAAGGGGGAAGGAGTGGTGAGTATGACAACAATTTTAGTATTAGAAAATGAGATTACAACTCGTAGTTTTATTACATTAAATATGAAGCGTGCTGGTTTCAATGTTTTAGAAACCGATACAGGTGAAAAAGCTCTTGAGCTTTTAGAAAATCATAATGTTGATATTGTAATACTTGATGTTATGTTACCAGGAATAGATGGTTTTCAAGTATGCAAAAGAATACGAAAAAACAATGAAGAGATTGGTATTATTATATTAACGGCACGTGTTCAAGAGAAAGATCAGGTACATGGTTTGACAATTGGAGCAGATGATTATATTAAAAAACCATTTAGTATAATTGAATTAGTAGCACGTGTTCAAGCATTGCTAAGAAGGGTAAAAGAAAATAAAAGGGAAATGGAATTGATTCATTCGGGACCATTTCAGTTAGATCTTTTGCAAGAAAAATTATATAGGGATGAGAAAGTAATTGATTTAACTCCAACAGAGCATATTATTTTACAATATTTAATGAAAAATTCCATAAAACCAATTTCACGTGATGAACTCTTAAATAAAATATGGGGTATAAGTTGTGTAGGTAACACAAAAGTAATAGATGTGAATATAAATCGTCTTCGTCAGAAGATCGAACCTAGTCCTTCTGATCCTCAGTTTCTCCTTACGGTATGGGGAAAAGGATATCAATGGCAAGGAAGTAAACGATGAGGCAAAATTAGTTTGTACTTTATGAATATCATAGTTTTAATACTTTATTCTATTGGTAGTAGTTTTTTGATTTCCATTTATCGTTATTATTACAATGTAATAGTTCGCGATATAGAATTACATGCGGAAACAAGTACACGCTTTTTTTTCAAGTATAACTCATTTAATTATAACTATTTTATCTTTTCAGGAGTATATCCCATCACCATCAAGTTAATGATTTCATAGACCCCCTTTACAAATTTCTTTCTCGTCAGCTAGATATTCATAAGGGAGACCTATGCAATTTTGCATATCTAAATAAAGAATATCAATATGCAGAGTATGAATAAATTATATTGATAATATTCAGGACTTATTAAATCTCGAATGAATTTAAATAGTTTTTTCAAAAAAAATATACATATCAAGTTATAACTATCATGATTACTTAAGTGAAATTGAAT
This sequence comes from Bacillus sp. NPDC094064, assembly GCF_050279585.1. Lineage (NCBI taxonomy): Bacteria > Bacillati > Bacillota > Bacilli > Caryophanales > Bacillaceae > Bacillus > Bacillus sp. NPDC094064. The sequence continues at coordinate 39,709 of NZ_JBNNUI010000008.1, read as the reverse complement.
AACAATTTTATAAGTATAATATTTCCTCTCATACCAATATGCACTAGTGGATTATTGAATATAAATCGACAAAATTCTACTATTTACGCATTGATAATCTAATGTTTTAATAAAGGTGTAATTGATTATCCACTAAGGAGTGAGAAAAGTACTAATAAAAGTAGAGTAAAGTTGCAAGTAACATTATACCGAATTAATTATCTGAATAATCAGTATATTCTTAAAAGAAATCTAGAATCAGCAAATTATTACATTTTCACACAGTATTAATTTACTTATTTTAGTAACCAACAATAGGTATGACTTCTTCAGAAAAACAGAAGATGACTGATATGCTTTTTATACAGGCTGGGACAGATTTTGTATTGTGTACATGGAACTGCCGACTAAAAAATACTGGGAATATATCAGAAGTCATATGCGATTTCATCAATTTATCGAAAGCGTTTTATTTAAAAAATTTAAGAAGAAAGGATGGTCGATATGAACAAAAGAAAGAATCGTAGATTACAAAAACCAATAGAGATGCTTGCAACATCCGCTATTTTGGCAACTACATTATTCACACCTATTATGACGAATAGTTTAAATGTACATGCTGAAACAGGTGCCTCACAAACTGTAAATCAGTATGTACAGAGGGAGTTTGATCTTCCAGCTACAGGGAGTTATGGAGATGAAGCAAAAAGAGAAAGAAGAAGTAATCAAAAAACCTATATGCCAACAGGAATCTATGTAAAACCAAATGAAGAAGTTACAGTTGAAGTATCAGGCACGAAAAAAATTCGAGCAATTATTGGGACGCATCAATATGATAAAGAATGGGGAAAAGAAGTTGACCTTTCTCCGGGTTCTAATACCATCTCCTCTCCAAACGGTGGTTTAATAGGATTTGATAATCCTCAAGATACAGGAACAGTTAAGGTGAAAGTAACACAAGGCGGAAGCCCTGTGCCATTCTTTGAACTAGGGAAGCATACGAAAGAAGACTGGATTGCGATGATGAACAAGTATCCAGATGCACATGCGGTACAATTGAAATCAGAAAAAGCAGTACTTACTGTTACGCAGGATAGTGCCAATAAATATATTGTGGATCAAGATCCTATTCCTCTATTAAAAAAATATGATGAAATGATTCGAGCACAAGATAAGATATCAGGGTTATCTGAAAAAGACCCTAATCCTTTACATCGTTCGACTCATCGCATTTGGGCTTTTGTAGAAAATCCTAACAAACCAGACTGGGGTATGTATGCAAGTTTGGATGGAGCTACATTTACCACTGCTGGTAATGCAAGCGAAAGTGCTTTAAATGTAAATAAATTTGGATGGGGACAAATGCACGAAGCGGGACACGCAAGACAACAATACCCATGGACGTGGAATCATGATTTGAGAGGAATGACTGAAGTAACTGTTAATCTATATTCTTTGGCTGCACAAAAGCAATTATTCCCTGATCAACAAACACGTTTAGAAAAAGAGGGAGATTATGATAGAGCCTTTGCGTATTTAAAACAAACTGATAAAGATTACAAAAATATTGACGACTTATTTGTTAAACTTGTTATGATTTGGCAGCTTCATTTAGCGTATGGGGAAGATTTTTATCCAAATCTTCACAAACTATATAGAGAATTACCAAATGAACAACTTCCTCAAACAGACGAAGAGAAAATCCAAGCGTTTATATACAATACATCAAAAGTAGCGAAACAAAATTTACTTCCGTTCTTTGATCAATGGGGACTGAAGGCAACGCCAGAAACAAGACAAAAAGTAGAAGCTTTGAATAATCCGACATTAGTTGCTCCTATCTGGGAAGCAACTGACTCTAAACCTGTAAAACCACTAGCTGCATTGTCGAAAAAAATAATGAAAGCAAGTGCAAATAGTGAAGAATCACCAGGTTCAGCTAGTAAAGCGATTGATGGAAAAACAGATACAATGTGGCATAGTAAATGGGATACACAAAATCAATATCCATACAATTTGACGCTAGAGCTTGGTGAAACGCAAACCATTTCGCAAATAACATATCTACCAAGGCAAGATTGGTCGGAAAATGGCCGTATTTTATCCTACAATATTTATACGAGTGTAGATGGCGTTAAGTATGACAAAGTATCTTCTGGAACATGGGAAAATAATAAAGATAAGAAAACGGCAACATTTAATCCTATCACTACGAAATATGTAAAAATGGAAGTAACAGATGGAAAGAATGGATTTGCTTCTGCGGCCGAAGTAGATGTTCTAACTGATTCTACATCTGTTAAACCATACGTATTACCTAAAAATACGATGAAAGCAAGTGCAAATAGTGAGGAATCAACTGGTTCAGCTAGCAAGGCGATTGATGGAAAAACAGATACATTTTGGCATAGCAGTTGGACGGCAAATCAATATTCATACAATCTAACATTGGAGCTTGATAAAAATCAAACGATTTCAAAAGTAGACTATCTGCCAAGACAAGATTGGTCGGAAAATGGTCGTATTTTAACCTACAATATTTATACGAGTGTAGATGGCGTTAGGTATGACAAAGTATCTTCTGGAACATGGGAAAATAATAAAGATAAGAAAACGGCAACATTTAATCCTGTTACTGCGAAATATGTAAAAATAGAAGTGACGGATGGGAAAAATGGATTTGCTTCTGCGGCTGAAGTAGATATTTGGGGTTATTAGGAGTCACCCTATATGGGGTCACTATACATGCCTATCAACTTACCAGAACGGGTTGCCCCAAAACGATAAAAGGACTGGAGTAGAATAATAGGTTTATAAAATGAAAAGTGCCCCTATTCCCTAGGGGCTGGTTGAGAGAGAACTTCCTAACTAACTAAATTAGTTAGTGGGATACGGATTAATTTTAACATATAGATAGCTTATCTGAAGGTAACAAAAAGTTAACAAAGAAGATTTAAAAGAGTATATTGCGTAATCTGAAGAAATCTTGTGTTTTCCACTTTGATTTAAGGGGGAGTATATATAATTTTTTGGTTCTATTGTAAAGTTTTCTACATGAATCTATACTCTAGAAAACAGGATCTAGGAGAACCAGACATGAAATATTTTAAATGAGTATTACTTTTTTTATGTGGATATTATCATGGGTTAGGTACAACGAAGAGTTACTCTGTTTGTATCTTTTTCCATGATTTTCACATTACCACTTTTATCGAGTTTGTAAGGGATTTTATTTTTTTCTCTTTATTTTCAAAGTACTTACAAGTGAATTTATTGATATAGTTTACTTATTAATAATAATTACAAATTAATATTGACTTCCAAATGAAAGGTGTTATCATTTAGTTGTGCTTAACTTTCACTCCTATAAGGTGATGAGAAGAAAGCAAAAATCAAATATGTTAATTTGTTTCAATAAGTTAATCAAATTATTTGCTGCTTAATTAAAAATGGAGAGGGGAAACAAATATGGACACTAATAGCAATGCTAATACTGGAGGATGCCCATTTAGTCAAGGTGGTGTTACTAGTAACAAATTTAGTGCTACGACTAATAGAGACTGGTGGCCAAACCAGTTGAACTTGAACATTCTTCACCAGCATGACCAAAAATCTAATCCTATGGGAAAAGAATTTAATTATGCTGATGAATTTAAAAAGCTAGATTATGAAGCTCTTAAAAAAGATCTTCACGATCTAATGACAGACAGCCAAGATTGGTGGCCTGCTGACTATGGACACTATGGTCCAATGTTTATCCGTATGTCTTGGCATGCTGCTGGAACATACCGTACTGGCGATGGACGTGGAGGCGGCGGAACTGGTAACCAACGTTTTGCTCCACTAAACAGCTGGGCCGATAACGCGAACGTTGATAAAGCACGTAGATTACTATGGCCAATCAAGCAAAAATACGGTAACAAGATCTCTTGGGCTGACTTATTGCTTCTAACAGGTAACGTTGCTCTTGAATCAATGGGCATTAAGCCTTTTGGTTTCGGAGGTGGACGTGCAGATATTTGGCATCCGGAAGAAGACATCTACTGGGGTACTGAAACAGAAATGCTAGGGACTAACCGTTACTCTGGTGACAGAGAGCTTGAAAATCCACTTGCTGCCGTTCAGATGGGTCTAATTTACGTTAACCCAGAAGGTCCAGACGGTAAGCCAGATCCAATTGCAAGTGCTCACGACATTCGCGAAACTTTTGGACGTATGGGTATGAATGATGAAGACACAGTTGCATTAATTGCAGGCGGACATACTTTTGGTAAAGCACATGGTGCAGGAGATGCTGCACAAATTGGTCCAGAGCCAGAGGCAGCTCCAATTGAAGCACAAGGATTAGGTTGGTTAAGTTCATATGGAAGTGGGAAAGGTGGCGACACCATCACTAGTGGTCTTGAAGGTGCTTGGACTGCTAACCCAACGCAATGGGATAACGGATACTTTGATTTATTATTCGGATATGAATGGTGGTTGACTAAGAGTCCTGCAGGAGCATATCAGTGGATGGCTGTAGACCCTGATGAAAAAGACCTTGCACCAGATGCAGCAGATTCATCCAAGAAAGTTCCGACAGTTATGTTTACATCTGATTTAGCACTCCGTCATGACCCAATCTATGAGAAGATTTCACGTCGTTTCCATGCAAATCCAGATGAGTTTGCTGATGCATTTGTTCGCGCATGGTTTAAACTTTTACACCGTGATATGGGTCCTAAAGCAAGATATCTCGGTCCAGAGGTTCCACAAGAAGATCTTATATGGCAAGATCCTGTTCCAACTGTTGATTATGAGTTAACAGAAGAAGAAGTAGAAAAAATTAAAGTACTAATTCTTGACTCAGAACTTACAATCAGCGAACTAGTTACAACTGCTTGGGCTTCAGCAAGCACATTCCGTGGTTCAGATAATCGTGGTGGCGCAAATGGTGCACGTATTCGTCTTGCTCCACAAAAAGATTGGGAAGTGAACCAACCGGAACAGCTTTCAAAAGTCCTTTCAGTACTAGAAGACATTCAAAGTCATCTTGAGAAAAATGTAAGTCTTGCTGACTTAATTGTACTAGGCGGAACTGCTGCGGTAGAAAAAGCGGCTAAAGAAGCAGGTTTTGATGTGACTGTTCCTTTCGCCCCAGGACGTGGTGATGCAACTGAAGAGCAAACTGATGCAGAAAGCTTTGACGTGCTAGAGCCTGTTGCTGATGGTTTCCGTAACTATCAAAAGAAAGAGTACAGTATTAGTACAGAAGAGCTTCTTGTAGACAAAGCACAACTACTAGGCCTTACTGCACCAGAAATGACTGTCCTTATTGGTGGTATGCGTGCTTTAGGTACAAACCATGGCGGCACAAAACACGGTGTATTCACTGATTGTGTAGGCACACTTACTAACGACTTCTTTGTGAACCTACTTGACATTGGTGTAGAATGGAAGCCTGTAGACGGAGGCGTATACGAAGGACGTGACCGCAACACAGGTGAAGTAGTAAGAACAGCAACTAGAGTTGACCTAGTGTTCGGGTCAAACTCCGTTCTACGTGCGATTGCAGAAGTTTATGCACAAGATGATAACAAAGAAAAGTTTGTACGTGACTTTGTAGCTGCTTGGGTTAAAGTAATGAATGCAGATCGTTTTGACCTTAATTAACTGTTATTACGATTGATAAGAAAGAGTCACCTGAGATAAGCAAGCAATCTTCTCAGGTGTGCATTTTAGCTGAAAGTATTGCCTATGATTATAACGATTACTAAAAAAGCAATAAACTAATTAACGAATAGATAAAGATATTTTTATAAAACTATTCTCATATCTATTCTCAACCATTATTCATGTTGGGTATTCGTTGTTCTGTGACGAATACCTATTTTTTATCTCCAAGTAAGGAGGTTAAATATTATGAAAGAGTAACGTTTTTTTGTACTTAGGGATAGTAAAAATTCTTCAGTTGACGGGCGACTGAACCCTATATGCGGTGTAAATCTCGATAGAGATTATAATGCAGCTATCAATATCAAAAATGAAGCAATACACCGCCTATTAGCATTGGCATAAATAGCAATAAAATAACCTTTAGAACACGGGAATTAGTTCGGCTGTCTTAGGACTAATTCGTTAGCTATCAAAAGTAAAAACTAACTATAAGTCGCTTATACTTTTTTTAATTACAAAAGTAGTTCCAAAACTTACAAAAACTATCTTTATTATTGAAAACATTTTAATATTGTAATTAAGAAAACAAGGGTGGATCATATGGGAATTCAAAAGAATGTGGAAGCAGTATCATTTTCTGATGGGAATGAATTGAAAATTGAATATTTCGCTACTGAAATTATGAATGTTAAAATCGATGTTATGCCTTTACCGCTATATGTAGTATTGGCTGCTATTAATTATGGATAATCTGTATACAATAAATTACCAGCAAATATGATTAGTGGATTTACAGTTATTAGGTAAATAAATCTAACAAGATACAAAGGTTTTTGTAGATAGCTTGATTTCTTTCCTCCTTACAGAACTTTCATCTTTATGTAAGTAAGGTTATTAGATAGTTTATTTAGCTTGTGAACTACTCGCCACTTAGCAAAGCTTGAAGTGGAAGCTTCTCAGTTCCACGACGAAAGTAACCTTTCGTCTCCCTGAGCGTTACTTCGGGGTGTTCCACTCCTAGATGTCCAACGCTTGGATGCTCTCTTGGTACGGTTGATATTTTACGCAGCACCGAATGGCTTGGTTTTCGCACTCTATTTTCTTCCTGCCACCTTATATATCAAGTTATCAAAGAACTTCATATAGCTAGTTTATCAAAAATTTTTGGCTATACTAAACCGAAATTTATCTCCCACCTACCGCTGGGCTATCGCTCTTCACACACTTGAGGAAGGAGAATCCTTTCGGTGAATTTGTTAAAAATAATAATAAGATTATAAGAAACAACAATGAATTTTTAAAGATTATAGGAGTGTATTAATATGATCGTAACAACAACTAATACTATTCAGGATAAAGAAATTATTGAGTATATAGACATCGTAAACGGTGAAGCAATTATGGGTGCAAATATTGTACGAGACATCTTCGCTTCTGTTCGTGACGTTGTAGGTGGCCGTTCTGGTGCTTATGAAAGTAAATTAAAAGAAGCTCGTGACATTGCGATGGAAGAAATGAAACAACTTGCAACGCAAAAAGGAGCAAATGCAATTGTTGGTATCGATGTAGACTACGAAGTGATTCGCGATGGAATGTTAATGGTTGCGATAAGCGGTACAGCTGTACGTGTATAAATAGATAGAAAAATAGAACCTAATTGGTGAACTGCAATTCCAATTGTTAGACATAACTAACAATTAGAGTTGCAGTTTTTTATAGAAAAATATTCTTTGAAAACGAAATTAGTTGCATAGAGTTTCTAGTGTAAAGTTTAAAAAAGTATCAAATAAATGTCAGAGCTCTCATACTAGACACCACTGATTCGTTTAAGCAAAGCTATCCAGTAGCATATGTTGACACTCCCACCTCTAAAGGGGCCAGCTGACTAACGTCAGTGGGATTCTTGCTACCAAAGGCGAAGTCCATTTCTGGTATCGCTGACGTGCAAGATTGCGGTGCGCCATCACCACTCCCACAACAGACCATATAGGTTCGTAGGCTACGGTACTGTGACCATACCGTACAGATTGTTAGTTCTCAAATGTTTTTACGTCTTTTGCATGACGACTTAATACATTTTAAAGAGTAGAAGAATTTGCTACTCCAACCTCATATATATTCTGTTTTCAAAGAACATTCGTTTTAGAGTCTTTTGCATGACTATAAATAAAGTATGCCATGTTTTGCTATACAAAAACGATGCTTTCATCCCACGTCTAAAGACGGACTAAAGTCATGCGTGAGCTTTCCCGTATCGTAAATTCTGTAAAAAAGCCAAATACAACATTTTCAGATGAATTAAAGGAAGTAAAAATGCAAGCAAAAAAAAGAATAAAAGTGCCTGGAGCATAAATTCTGCAAAACTAAAATATTAAAATTTTATTCATCAAGTTATTAATATAATAAAAATATATCGGTTCACAAGGAGATGTTTAGGTTGTTGAATTATGAAAAAAACGCAGAAGTTTTAAAAGCATTAGCTCATCCAGTACGGATTAATATTTTGAAAGAATTAATTACAAGAGGGACATGTAATGTAACTCAAATTGTAGATATTCTTGGTATCCCACAATCTACTGTTTCGCAGCATTTATCGAAGATGAAATCTCAGAAATTAATTATGAGTGATAGAAAAGGATTAGAGATTTACTATAGTGCTCCAAACAAAACTATTAATTCCATTGTCGAAATATTATTAGATTAGAAACTATTAATTGTAAGTGAAAACTAAAAATCTTTGCACTAGAAACATAAATCGGATGTATTGAATTTAGCTATTACTGATTTTTTAAATGGTTACATACAAAGCGGTAGTACCGATCATTTTAGCAATTACTATTTCCTGTTTCTTATTTGGGTAGATACGAAATTTATATGTTGTATTTACTAACACAGGTTGCACCTTACTTTGTTATAGGTATACAAAAAAACGTAGGCTTGACATTCATCTGCGACCTACCGTTGGTCTAGCATCTATACACGCTTGAGGAAGGAGAATTCTTTCGGTAGATTCGTTAAAATAATTCGAATGGACAATAAGAAACCAAACATCGTTTTCTTATTGTCCTACTTTCAATTTATTGTGTATTAATTACATATTAAAACTCATCATCTCCAATTAAATTTCCTGCATCATTATCTTTAGTAAGTCTTTGCTTCAAATAATTTTCTTTTGTAGTTCTATCATTTTTATGGCCAACTGCAGCTGCGATAAGATGTGGTGGTAGTTTTTTATAATCATATAAATACTGTACATAAAAGTGTCTAAAGAAATGAGGTGTGATGCGTATATCCTCTGTAAATTGTAGTTTAGTCTCTTTGATGATCTTAGAAATATACTGAGATAGATAATTCTCTCTGTAGGAAGTATGATTCTTTGTTTGGAATATAGTCCCACCTTTTTTATTTCCAATATCAATAGGCAATCGCCTACGTATACGAAACGCGACTATACGATTAAAGATTTCTTTATTAATAGAAACAATCCTCTCATCATCACCTTTTGTAGCCACCGTTAAGTAATAACGGTCACGCATTGAATCATACTCAAGATCTTCCCACTTTGCATGCGAAACTTCTGCAACACGTAATCCCGTAGTAGCTAGGACCGATAATAAAGCATAATTGATTTCATTATCCTTATAGTAATGAAGCAATTGCTTCACTTCCTCATATGATAATTCGCGCTTTGGTTTATGGTGTTTATTAACGGTTGTGCTTAGAATTTCCACATGAAGAGGTTCCTGGATATATAGAATTTCATATAGCCATTTCAAATACGAACGGATTACACCAAGTTTTCGACTAATTGTAGATGCTTTGTATTTTTCTTTTGATTGATAGGATATTGCCTCTTGGGATAACCATTTTTGATAGTTACGTATATGTCGCTTTCTTAAGTTCCTCCAAACTTGGCCGACTACATAATCTTTAACATCTTGCTGCAGAAATTCTGTACTTTGTTTGATGAAAAAATAGAACTGGCTTAAGTCACGTGCATATAGAGTCCTGGATGCATCCTTTATACGTTTTTCTTGATCAAAATGTGTTTGCCGATTTAAATAGTAATACAATATTTCTTCATCTGAAAATCCCTCATATGTATATGAATCTTCTCTTTCGTTATTTTCCTTTTTAAATTCAGCTTCATTTATATAATCTTGATTCCATATCGCAATTATGTTTGAGAAATTTTGTTTCTGTTTCTCTATATTTTCTAAATAAGTTTCACTATGAATTGTATTTAATTTAAATTCCATTGTTAATCAACTCCATATTAATTCCCTTTATATCTAATATTATAACTGAATTACATTAAAAGTTACTTACATAGTAAGATTAAATTTTATAAAAATGAAACTAATGAATAAGTATAGAAAATGTTCTATTTTCTATGGTTATTATCAAATTCTTTTTATAAATTATCTTTTATATAATTTATAATTACACAAAAGATAATTTAATTAGAAAGTGAATTTACATTTCATTTATTTTTAAAAATAAATTAAGTTATAATTGTGTTATAATTAATTTAAATTATATATTTTTATCAGTTTAACTTTACATAATAAAATTATTGATTTCACATAACAGAAGTTTACACATAGGAGGAAAAGATATGTTTGAAAGACAGGATATAAATATGAATACGAATGAAGTAAAAGCTTATTTAGGAATTAGTAGCTTCATTTTTAGTACTCTTATGAAACAAGGACAATTAAATCCAATTAATCGAGAGACCTGGCGTTTAGATGGTAGCTTTTTATTTAAGCGAGAAGACATAGAAAAGTTGAAAGCAGATCGTGAAACAGAAGGAATTACCTTATATCAGGCAGCAAAAGATTATAATGTGAGCATGTATCAACTTGAAAAGTGGATAGCAGAAGGAGATTTGGCTTGTACTATACAGAAACATCGTAATCGTGAGACTAAATTTGTAAATGAGGAAGAAATACACGGATTGGTACAGCAATTGGATCAGGCTAATACGCTGTATACATTCTCACAAAAATATAATGTAGTATTGTTCCAAAAATTTATGGAAGGTAATAAATTAGCACGCATTATATCCATTCCGAAGCGTGGGGATATTGTGCTTATGGATGAGTTTGGAAACAATATGACACTAGAAGATGCAATTAAAATGGGGTATAAGCCTGCATATATTTTATCCAATAAACCAAGAAGTCATCATCAAAAGTTTGTAAAATTTCGTTTTCCTAAATCAAATCAATTACGAAGTAACATTTTTCACTTAATTGACTTAGTACTACAGTATGTATCACCAAGAAATATTAAGGTTTCTGAGGAAGATGGTTTTTGGTACTTTGATGTTCGCCAATCCATTATTCAATTACCAATGCAAATGCAGGTAGAATGGATTGAATGTTTAGCCCCATATATAATAGAAGGAAAATTAACAAGACGGGTTAATAATAGCGTATATTTAGATAGCAGTAGTGTCACTAAGGCAGTAACGATAACAAGCAGTGAATACCATGCAATCACAAATATTGTAAAAGAAACGAACAGTTCTATTGAAGAATTTATTGCATCCGCTATTCGTGAAAAGATTTATGATTATCAAACGTCAGACAACTAAATTTTGAACTACTCACCACTTAACATCCTCGTGGACTGTTTGAAGTGGGAGATTCCTAAGTACAGACACCTAACGGTTTCTATTTTATTAGGCTATCCCCGTAGTTCCTACGGTTAAGAGACGAATTGCTTCGTTTTTAAGATTGAGCGCTGCGTTTCGATCTCGGTTCTTTTGCAAAGTTTTTTAATAGATAGAAAGTTAGTGTGAGTACAGCTGAATCTTATGCAATTGCGAGTAATTGCATAAGATTCATTGTACGTTGAAAAAACGAAGTTTGGCTGCAAACTTCGTTTTCGTTTATATATAGCATAAATCGTTTCGATTCCTTTCAAGGTGCGCGAAGCGTAGCGAAGACTTTGAAATCCTGCAGATTTGGTAAAGCGGCGTTTTACATGTCTATGGTCCTGTTCTATGAGATTATTCAAATGCTTGATTGTACAATGAGTTGTATGTTTATAAAAGCCTTGTTCCTTTAATTTTTTGAATGCACAAAGTAATGCCGGCGCTTTGTCTGTTGTTAGAACCGTTGGTTCTCCAAACTTTTTCACTAACCTTTTCATAAAGGCATATGCAGCCTGATGATTCTGTTTTTTACGAAGTTGAATATCCAATGTGTACCCTTCTTTATCAATTGCACGATACAGGTAACGCCATTTCCCTTTGACTTTTATATAGGTCTCATCCAATTTCCAAGATAGTTGTACTCTTTTATTTTTCTTCTTCCAAATTTGATAAATCAGGTGGCCATATTCATGAACCCAGCGCATAATAGTTGTTTGATGAACTGAAACACCACGTTCTTTCAAAATTTCAGAGACATCACGATAGCTTAAAGAAAAACGACAATAGTAGCCAACGGCTACCAAAATAATATCTTGTTTAAATTGCTTTCCTTTAAAATATCCCACTTATGATTCTCCTCACTCTGTTTTGCAAAAGTTTAGCTTAGTTTTAAAAACTTTGCAACAGAACCTAAAATACGATGATGTCATAGAAAAGGACATCATCGTATTTTGGGAAAGTACAACAGATTTTTTTAGGAATTATTATTAAACTCTAAAACTCGTTATTATGGTGCAACAGTAAAAGGTGGAATGGGATCAACAAAATTATTCCAATCTTGTTTCATTTCTTCATCTGTTAATAAACATGTATCTAAAGAACTTTCAATTTCTCGTTGATTCATTTCAATCCCGATAAAGACAAGTTCAGTGATTCGGTCACCATATTGTTCATCCCAATTTTTTAATATTTCAGGTTCTTCAGCAATTAGGTGTTTTTGCTCTGCTAAGGGTAAAGCGGCAATCCATTCTCCTGCTCCTTGAATTGTGATAGAAGAGCCCGCTTGAGAGAGAAGACCCATTATATTGTTACGTGATGCGAGCCAGAAAAATCCTTTCGATCTTACAACATCCTGTGGCCATTTTTTTAACCAATTCATGAGACGAACTGGATGAAACGGATGTTTGCGGCGATACACGAATGAGCCAATGCCATATTCTTCTGTTTCAGGTGCATGATGCTCACTATTTAGTTCTTGAATCCAGCCCGCAGCTTGACTTGCTGCATCGTAGTTAAATAAATTTGTATTTAAAACATGCTGCAGTGGAATGGCTCCATAAGAAGTTTCGATAATTTTTGCTTCAGGATTCAATGTTTTTAATAAATCATGAAGTTCCTGAATCTCTTCCTTTTCTAGTAAATCAATTTTATTGAGCAGAATGACATTTGCAAATTCAATTTGATCAATCAGTAAATCGATGACTTCACGTGTATCCGTTTCATCCAGCGCTTGCTGACGATCTAGTAAGCTTTCACCTGCCGCAAAATCATCCCAGAAACGGTTGGCGTCGACAACAGTAACCATCGTATCAAGTCGACACTTACTAGTTAAATCAATTTTTAGCTCCTCATCCATATACGTAAATGTTTGGGCAACGGGAATCGGTTCGCTAATACCTGAAGATTCAATGACAATATAATCAATATCTCCAGCATCTACAAGACGGTCTACTTCAATAATTAAATCTTCTCGAAGCGTGCAGCAAATGCAGCCGTTTTGAATTTCTATCAATTTTTCTTCTGTACGTGAAAAACCTCCTTGCTTGACAAGAGCAGCATCAATGTTTACTTCGCTCATATCATTTACGATGACGGCTACTTTCAATCCGTCTCTATTTTCCAAAATATGATTTAATAATGTTGTCTTTCCGGAACCTAAAAAACCACTTAAAACTGTAATAGGGACTTTCTTCATTGTGTATTCCTCCTGTATAAATCGTAATCATTACGTTTTATATTAAGTGATGAAGAAAAGAAAAGCAATAGTAAATCATAATCATTTCGATTTACGAATAGAAATACCGTATAGAAAAATATTCGGAAAGTGTCCTAGATAAAGAGGACAAGCATATTTTTAACGGTTCTGGTGCAAAAATAGAATAAAAGATAATAAAGCGCATAGACTCCTAACGGAATCGTATCTTATGCCGCAAGCCCAAACAATTGATGGATGAATTCTTTCTGATTTTGGACAGACTGGTCCCATAAATCAACCTGTTCTTTTTTAATCATATGCATGACTTCTACTCCAGAAAGAATGGATGTATTTGTGTCAAAACATTTGAACCCTAGCATAGAGCGAATTCGCTTCTTTATAAAACGATGATCTTGTTCTACTATGTTATTCAAGTACTTTTGTTGTCTAAGTCGCATACCACCAGGTATGCTTTTTTCTTTTTTAACTGTTCAATTGCTATAGGATAAGCTGGATTTTTATCGACTGTTATAACACGAGGTTTTGAAACATGAAAAGACTGCAAGGCCTTCTTGAAAAAGCGCTTTGCAGCCTTCTGGTCTCTTGTTTTGCTTAGGTAAAAATCGATTGTATTTCCTTTTGAATCAACAGCACGATACAGGTACATCCATTGACCTTTTACTTTGATATATGTTTCATCGACTCTCCATGAGTCATTTGTTTGTTTAAGGTGACGTCGGATTCGTTTGTCCAATTCAGGACCGTACTGATGAACCCAACGCATAATCGTTGTATGAGAAATGGATAAAAACCGTTCCGCCATCATTTCCACTAAATCACGAAAACTGAGGTTGTACCGTAGGTACCATCTTACCGTTAACAAAATAATATCAGGCTGATAATGTTTCCATTTAAATACATTTTCCTTTTCCATACCAATCACGCACCTTCTTTAGATTAGTAATATCAGTATGTCCAAGATTTATTGCAATTGTCCTGAAGTTTTTGCACCAAAACCTTTTATAGAATAATTAAAGAATAAAAAAACACATTATAACCTAAATACAACAAAAGAGCCGAATATTCCTTAAAGTAGGAAATCTAGCTCTTTTTATGTCGAATTTTAATTCACCTATATTTTCACTAATGTGTAAACAATACCTCTGATTCAATCACTTTTTGTGTTTATCATACTTGTTTACTAAATTTGATATTGTATCAACAATAAAGATTATAACAAAACTTATTAATGATAGTAAAATTAAATTTTTTACAGCTGTGACTAAATCTCTATCCTCAAAGAATTTAAATAAAACTGCTGGGAAGATAAATATAAAGAGGAACAGGAATTTTTTTCTTAATGGTGATTTACTATTAATGATAAATACCCCTCCTTTTTTTCAATTATATAGCTAGATAAATAGATTAATCATTTAATTCATTATTCATTTTTAAAGATTTTTTAGCATTTGTCTTATTTATTAAGTAGATTGCTATACCGAAAAATATACTAGTAATTATATTTAAAGTCCATGAAGAAGGACTATCTATGACATAACCTGATCCACTAAAAACAATAAAAAAGATTATACTTTGTAAAATTGTATTTTTTAAAAGCTTCTTTTTGTTTTTTTCTAAGTCTGTCTCTGAAGTAATATTAATGAAATCAATGTTACTTTTAAAAATTCTAATAGTTATATATCCACAAAAAATTAAAAATAATGTTAAGCAAACAATAATATCTGTAGAAATTTCTTTCAGATATATAGTCTTTGTAGTCAAGTATAAAAAATTTACTAACATAACTAAAATACCTGCTTCTGCTATATATTTTGTATATGCTTTTTCTTGATACTCATCATTTGATTTTTGACCTAAGAGTATTTTTTCTATAATTGTTTTCATTTTATTTCTCCTTCCCAAAATAAATCGTTTAATGTTTTGTCTAAGGCTACACAAATAGACAAACAGAGTTTTAATGATGGATTATATTCTTCTTTTTCAATTAATCCAATGGTTTGTCTACTTACATTAACTAAGTCAGCAAGTTGTTTTTGTGTTAAACCTTTTTCAATACGTGTTAATTTCATTTTTATATTCAATATAAGATTCCCCCTAATGGAATATAAATATGTCTTAATGTAATTTATATATTACATTGTTACCTGTATAAATGTCAAATGATTGTTATTGAATTTTATTTTTATTAGCTGAATCATATTAAATTTTATTTTCTGTAATATAAGTAAATCCCCCTAATTAAAAATAATTAGGGGGATTTACTTATATTACTTAATCATTTAAATAGCATAATGCAACGCCTGTTACTCCGCCACCTAGAGCGCCCCATGGACCTCCCATAGAACCGATGATAATTCCACCAGCAGCTTCAGCAGCAGCTTTTTTCCAAGTGCAGCCTCCACCATTGATGTTTTCTAATTCTTCTTCTGATAATTTTGTAAGTGTGTTATTAATTTCTTTCATTTATATCAGTCCTTTTATTTTTTATTCTCCAAGACAAGTAATTGCTCCAGCAGCAGCTCCAATATGAGCTCCAACAAATGCGCCACCTGCTGTACCTAATCCCATTGTTGCAGCAGCACCAGCAGCACCACCTGCGAAGATACCTTTAACAACGCCTGCTCCAATTTTATTAAGGCAGCTTCCACCTGCTGAGATTTCTAGAAGCTCTTTTTCTGTAAGTTGTTCTGTCATTTCATTGATTTTCATAATGTTATTCCCCTTTAATATATAATTTTAGATTGTTTTATATGATTCAATCGTTTTATATATGAATCAAAATATAACAATCGTTATATCTAAAATATCATAAATCCCCTAAAAAAGGGTTTAATATGTAAAATTGCATATTTCATCCTTTTTTTATATTTTTATATATAATTAAATTATATATACGAATGTAAAGAGAAGAGGCTGTGATTGTGTTTAAAAAAAAGTTCACTTGTATTAAACAACAGGATTTAAAAGATTGTGGGCCAGCATGCCTTGCAATGATTTCTCGTTATTATGGTTTTACTATGTCTATATCAAAAATTAGAGAAATAGCAGGTACAGATTTAGAAGGAACTAATATAAAAGGCTTAATAGAAGCTGGAGAGAAATTAGGTTTTGGAGTAAAAGGGGTAAAAGCTACAAATTTTGAAGCATTAGAAAAAATCACCTTACCTGCTATTGCACATGTAGTGATGGGAGGAGGGTTACTTCATTATGTAGTAATTTATAAAGTTAAAAATAATAAAATTTATATTGCAGATCCTGAGAAAGGATTTGTCACATATTTATTAGAAGAGTTCGGCCAAATATGGACTGGCATTCTAGTTCTTATGACACCTACTGAGAATTTCCAAAAAGGTAAGGCATTACAAAGTACACTTTCTCGTTTTTTATTTTTACTGAAACAACAAACTAATTTATTAGTACCTTTATTTTTTGCTTCTATTTTCTTTAATTTATTTGGATTATTGGGAGCTTTTTATTTTAAATTTTTAATTGATGATATTGTTACGAATCAGTTGTTACAGACGCTTCATATTGTATCAATTGGAATTATTATATTGTATATCTTTAAGGTACTTCTTTCTTATTTTCGTACGCATTTGATCTTATATTTAAGCAGACGAATAGATATTCAATTAATGCTAGGGTATTATCGCCATGTTGTGGGATTACCGATAAATTTTTTTGAAACAAGAAAAATAGGAGAAATTATTTCTCGATTTATGGATGCAAGTAAAATAAGAGATGCTTTATCAACAATAACAGTGACATTAATGATTGATACAGTAATGGTGACATTAGGCGCTATTTTATTATATATACATAGTCCAGTTTTATTTGGTTTTACTTTATTATTAATACCTTTTTATATAGGTATTATTTTTGCCTTTCATAAACCATATCAATCTATTAATAGAGAAGAAATGGAGAGTAATGCAAAGTTGAATTCTTATTTAGTAGAATCTTTAAATGGGATTGCAACTATAAAGTCTTATAACGCTGAAAAAGAAGTGTTTTTTCAAACTGAAAGTCGTTTTGTTAATTTATTAAAGCATGTATTTAAAAGAGGAATGCTATCTAATTTGCAAGTTTCTATTAAGATTGGACTTGAGTTAATTGGAGGGACGGTTATTCTTTGGATTGGTGCTATGCAAGTATTAAAAGGAAATATGACAATAGGTGAATTAATTACATATAATGCACTCTTAGCTTATTTTTTAAATCCAATTGAAAATTTAATTGGAATTCAACCTACTATGCAATCTGCATTAGTTGCTGGAGAAAGATTAAATGAAATTTTTGATTTAGATCAAGAAAAAAGTGAAAAAGAGGATAATAAGGTATCTCCTAAACAATTATCAGGTAAGATTGAATGCTCAAATGTTACATTTCGTTATGGAACACGCAAGAGTGTTTTAAATAATATAAGTTTTTCCATTGAACCAGGTAGTCAAGCAGCTTTTGTGGGGGAAAGTGGTTCTGGAAAAACAACAATTTCAAAATTATTAATGCATTATTATGAATCGCAACAAGGGGATATATATTATGATGATTACCATATTAAAGAGATAAATCGTACTGCACTACGAGATCGAATTGCATATGTTTCTCAAGAATCATTTTTCTTTAGTGCTTCTATTTATGAAAATTTATGTTTTGGCTTAGAACAAAAAGTTACTTTGGAAGAAGTTATACAAGTATGTAAGCAAGCTTGTGTACATGAGTTTATTAGTGAGTTGCCATTACGTTATGAAACTTTTTTAGAAGAAAATGCATCAAATTTATCTGGTGGCCAAAGACAACGTTTAGCAATTGCAAGAGCGTTATTAAAAAAACCAGACATTTTAATATTAGATGAAGCTACAAGTAATTTAGATTCTACAACTGAAAAACATATTACAGATATGTTAAAAGAATTAGGTTCACAAGGAGTAACCGTGATTATGATTGCTCATAGATTGAGTACAATTCAACATGCAAGCCAAATTTTTGTAATGGAAAAAGGAAATATTATAGAGCGTGGCTCTCATGAGGAATTATTATTCTATAAGGGTGAGTATTATCGTCTTTGGAAGAATCAAACGGTCCATGTCGAACATATAGAATCGCAATCATATGTAATGGGAGATAACCAATATGAGTAAAATCTATTCTTTTGATCAATTAACGGATAGTGTGGAATTATTGGAAAGAAAGCCTCCTCGTTTTATTGCTGGATTACTCGTTTTTCTTTTGATGAGTTTATTTACTTTTTTAATTTGGGCTTATGTCAGCAAGATAGATATTGTAAGTAAGGGAATGGCAATGATACAAGGAAAATCAGATGCAAGTGTGTCTCGTACTCAAATTGTAGGTGTGGTTGATATGGTTGCTGTTAAGTCTGGTGATGAAGTAAAAAAAGGAGATATTTTAATTCAATTAAAAAATCAAGAATTAACAGCTAAACAAAATCAGGTGAATCAAATTGTAGAACATTTAGAAAAACAAAAAGGGATGCTAGAGCAGTTGAAAGAGAGTATCCGGTCTCATAAATCCTCTTTTCCTGATGATGTGGATAAAAAAATAAGAGAAGAATATCAGGCTTATGATCAAAGATATCAATCTATACAAAATGAAAATGACAATGAAATAAAAAAAATAGAGCATAGCAAATTTTCAAACGAACAAGATGAAGTTTTACAAGGGCTAATTGCAGAAAAGGAAAATATCCAAAGAGAAATAGACACAATTGAAAAACAAAAAACAAAAGAAAATATATTAGAAGATCAAAAACAAGTAATGAATGATAAAATAGGGAATTTAGAATCTCAACAAAACAGTGTAGAAAAGCGTATCCAGCAACGAAAAGAAACTTTAGAGCATGAAAGAACAAAAGTTGATGTTACTAAAGAAGGAAAGCAAGAACAAAAGAAAGATGCTTTAAATCAATATAAAGAAGAGTCTATGATTTCAGTGAATCAACGTATTCAATCCCTAGAACAAGAACTATTTATTAAAAAGCAAGAGTTAGATGGACTGCGTCATCAAAATGAAACGACAATCATAAAAGCACAAAAAGACGGGATTGTACAATTTCCTTCCCTCTTACAACAAGGGGATTTAATTAATCTTGGCCAAGAGATTGTTTCAATTATCCCAAAAGAAGAACAAAAAAAAGTAAGAATCTTATTACCAGCTCAAGAGATAAAAGGAATAAAAAAAGGAGATAAAGTACAATATTCGTTTAAGTTACAGAAAACGGATAAACAAATGGGACAAATAACATATGTATCAGCATATCCTACTTTTGATAAAAATACGAAAGGGTATATGTATGAACTAGAAGCCACAATTGATACAAAAGAATTACAAGAACTACATACAGGGATGGTTGGTAGAGCTTCTGTTATTACAGGAGAAGAACCGGTATGGAAATTTATTTTAAGAAAATTAGATTTTATTTCCAATTGAAATAGTTAAAAATAGATTCATATAAGGGGACAGAATTAAGTATGAGAAAGTATTTTTCTAGTATAATCATGTTGATTTTATTAATGGTTTATTTTCCTTTATCCGTTACATATGCACTGGAAAATAACATCAACTTAAGCAATATTGAGCAAATGACTAGTGTTTTTAATGATAATACTAATCTAGGAGAAAAAATCAGCTATATTAGAAATAGTGATTTGAATAATTGGCCAGTTAAAGAAATGAATCAGGCCCTAGATAAAATAGATAGTTTAAATCTGAGTATAATGGAACGAGCAAGTTTAAAAAGAGAGGTAATACGTTCTTCAGGATTTTCTAATTTTGATTTTAAAGATACAAAATCAGATGTATTAGCATTTAAGGAATTAAAAATAAAAATTATAGAGACTGATACGCTACTTACATTATATAGGAGAAGTAAGGCTGGTGAACCAGAATCTAAATATGGTCTTGGTTATTGGTGGGGAGATAAAGAAAGAAATATTGAAGAAACTAGAAATGAATTAGCCGTATTAGAAGCTTGGGGGAATCCGCTCAATATACAATATAAAATCACGGTACCTAAAGGGACGAGAATGCTTAAAGGATTTACAGCTTCTCAAACTCAATATCTTAAAGGTACAAGTATAGTTCAAGAATATAGAGAAGGTGGAGCTATGCAATACTGGATTAATAAGATAGATAACAGCTGGTTACAATAAAAAATTATTAGGAGGATGACATGACAAATCATCATGAATTTATAAATTTAGCTCTAGATTGTGAGCGTATTATAAAACAAAATATTCCTAGTAATCCTGACGATGCTAAAAGATATCATTTAATGTTAAACGAACTTAAAGGATTAAGAATGACCATAAAATTAAACCAATTAAATGACAAGTTATATTATTTATCAATCACACAAATGCTTGAAAAAGATGATCCAAAAAAAGTATTACAAGCTGTTTTAAAACTTAATACATTTTATTGTAACTACTATCAAAATTTATAAAATTATTAATCCAATAAACTTGAGTCTATATTATTTAAAATAACATGACTTATAGTGGCAGGCACTCGAAAGGGTGCCTTTTTTATTAAGAAAAATAAATCTAATAAGAAAGATGATCTTAACGTACAGCATCCACCTCAAAACATGTCAGAATTGTGTCTAAACGTACAATTTTCTTTTTTGATATGGTGTGACCCATGCCCATCAATTTAAGAATGGGAACAAAATAAACCTTTGTTCAAATAAACTAAAAAATTTTTAAAATACTACTTATCCTTAAAAGTGAGCACGCTAAATACACCTAGTTAGGTATTATTTTTAAAAATTATGCAGCTTTCTTTCGTTTTGAAAATTAACTATACTCATAGACAACACTAAAAAGGCCATTGTCACTTTATCCATAAGTTGGCCACAGTTGAAAGCATAAATTGGCCAAAAAACACTTCTTTTTGTAGATGATTATCTAATTATTCAACGGAGTCGGAAGCATAAGTTGGCCGTGTGTTAATTATTAACCCATAAGCTGGCCGTTAGTTCATGCGGAATTTTATACATATGGAATAAAGGAAATAAAGATAATGATTGCTTTTAACCACTGATATAATGGGATGAATAAGAAACTGCATACGTAGGGAAAGAGGATGTTTGACAGAATGTTGTTAAGTCGGGGATTATTGATAAGGAGAACTTCTGATAATGTTACGTTATGTTAACTCAGCATTTATATTCTATTCATCCAAAATTGCCCTTATTGATGATATAATTTAAATCGCGGAGGGATATTATGGAATTTATTTTATATTTTGTATTTTATTTTGGATTACCGTTTCTTATAATTGGTACTGCATTATTTTTATTTATTATGGTTGCATTACCAAAAAACAGGAATAAAAATCTATCATTCGTAATGATCAGTTTAGGGGTAAATCTATTCACAGTTGCACAAAATTGAGAAATTTAAGGAGACTGATAAAATTTATGAGAAAATTATCCATATTACTTACTTTAAGTCTAGTATTTGTCAGTGTTATGGCTGCTTGCACACAAGATAAAAAAGATAATGCAGTTGAAAATGATTCAATAGAAGAACCCACCGCAAAAAATGAAAATGAAGAATTAATAAATTTTGAAGAAAAAGAAAATATAAGCCGCTTGGAACAAGGTATTTTATTAGTTGGTGAGAGTGCTAAGGGAGGCTATTACTTGACCACCGTTCAAAGTGCATATTTAAATGATAACAACGATTCTATCGTTGTTAATGTCTCTGTAAAAAATGTACGAGGTCAAATGATTGGACTATCAGAATTAAAATATACCTTAAAAGATGAAAAAAATGGTAAGACGTATGAAGGAAAGGTGCTTGACCAAAACCCTTCTGATATACAAGTTAAACCAAATGAAACGGTAGAATTGAAAATAGCTTTTGAAGTACCAGGTACCGCAGATGAATATATGTTTTATATTGAAAGCTCTTTAGACTCTCTAGGAACAACACACTGGAAAATTGATAAGCTGCAATCACCAAAAAACTAAGTCTAAATATAATTTGGTGGAAGTGTTCTTTAATATGAATTATATATTCGAAAAGTAAACAATGCTAATTCCAAGCGAGTGGTTAACCTTTTGGACAAATAATTTACTTCCGCTTTCGGATTTTACGTCAACTAGTACCTCTTACGAGGGGCTAGTTGTTATTTTTGTTGTATACATATTAGAAGCATAAGTTGGCCGCAAACTAAAAGAAGCATAAGTTGACCAAAACGGCCATCTTATGCTTCTTGTCACAAAAGTAATGACAATATTAGATTTTCGAAATGAAAATAAGAGAAATTTAGTATACTTGTTATATTGAATTCCTCTTATTTTATTTTTTATAATGGAATAATTTCGTTTAGCTAATTAAAACTTAGCAGAGAAGAGACACTAGAAAAACTACAAGAAATGACGAGTAAATTTAAAGTATAATAACATCAAATAAGTAAGGTGAAAATGATATCACCTTACTTATTTTTCTACTTAATAACTAGGGGAGCTATTGAAGGAATGAGAAAAAGAAATAAACTATGGAATTTATGGAAAACCATTACACTGTTAGTTTGTACCGTTGTAATTGTTTCTTT
This sequence comes from Bacillus sp. NPDC094064, assembly GCF_050279585.1. Taxonomy (NCBI): domain Bacteria; kingdom Bacillati; phylum Bacillota; class Bacilli; order Caryophanales; family Bacillaceae; genus Bacillus; species Bacillus sp. NPDC094064. Next base: position 16,613 of record NZ_JBNNUI010000008.1, on the reverse strand, counting down.
ACTCGTAACAGACGTTTTAATTAGCCATAATGTTGAACAGGCGACAGAAGATAACCAAACAGAGAAGGCAAAAACGATTGCACGTATTGTGGCGAATGATTCTATTGTAATTGATGGGTTGACGGGGAAGGTAGATCCCTCCTTGATTCAGGTGTATACAAATAAGCTATTAAAGAATACAGATGTACAATTTATTGTAGTTATGGATATGAATGGAATACGAAAATCTCATCCAGACCCTCAAAAAATAGGGCATCATTTTCTTGGAGGCGATGAAGGACCTGTATTGAAGGGAAAGGAACACGTCTCGTTAGCAAAAGGAACTTTAGGGATTTCTATGCGAGTATTCGTACCTATTTTTGCTGACACAGGTGAGCAACTTGGTGCGGTCGCTGTTGGCATTTCAGCTGATAATATAAAAGAGAGGGTGAAAGAAAGTAGACATATTATTTATATCGGTGTTGGTGTTGGAATATTAGTTGGAATTATAGGAGCGATATTGCTAGCTAGACATATAAAGAAAAGTTTATTTGGTCTTGAGCCGCATAGGATAGCGAAAATTCTTGAAGAAAGAAATACGATGCTACAATCTGTAAAAGAAGGTATTATTGCTGTAGATAAAGAGGCAAAAGTAACGTTAATTAATAATGAAGCAAAACGAATATTAAAGAAAGATGGAATTACAGAAGATTTTATCGGTAAAGATATTGAATTGTATACGCAGAATTCACGTATGAAAGAAGTGTTGCAAACAGGAGAGGTACAATTAAACGAAGAACTAAATTTTTATGGGGTTACGATTGTTACGAATCGGGTTCCTTTATATGTAAAAGGAGAAATAGTTGGTGTGATTGCAACATTTCGTGATAAAACAGAGATTAGAAAATTGGCAGAGGAACTAACCGGTATCAGGCTATATGCGGAAGCATTACGGGCACAATCTCATGAATTTATGAATAAGATGCATGTCGTGTTAGGACTTACACATATGAAACAGTATGAAGAACTTCAAAAATATGTAAGTATTATGGTGTCAGAGCATCAATATGAAATTGGGGGGATTATGAAAAAAATTCAAAGCCCAGTATTTGCTGGATTTTTACTAGGTAAACTTAGTTATGCTAGAGAGAAAAATATAAAGTTAATTATAAAAGAAGATTCTTACTTACCAGATATATATGATGAACGTATCATCCATGAACTGATCACCATTGTCGGAAATTTAATTAATAATGCATTAGACGCAGTGGTGGATTGTGAGAAGAAGAAGGTTGAAATTGGAATACAATATGGGGATACATTAAACATTACAGTGCAAGATACAGGCAAAGGCATACAAGAAAATGAAATTGATACGTTATTTATAAAAGGTTATTCCACAAAGGGTGATAATCGGGGGTATGGTTTGCATCTTGTAAAGGAAAGCATACAGCGAATAAATGGGGACATTCATGTTCATTCATTGTTAGGAACGGGAACGACAATAACGATTGAAATACCTAAAAGTAGGGATGAGAGATAAGATGATCAAAGTTTTGATTTTAGAAGATGACCCGATGGTCGCAATGTTAAATACGCATTATTTAGAGCAAGTGGGAGGGTTTGAACTTGTCCATGCAGTTAAATCAGTTAAAGAAGCGATAGAAGTATTAGAGAAATCACGAGTAGATTTAGTATTACTTGATATTTTTATGCCTGAAGAGACCGGGTTTGAGCTTTTAATGCATATTCGCAATCAAGAGAAAGAAATCGATATTATGATGATTTCAGCTGTACATGATATGGGGAGTATCAAAAAAGCATTACAATATGGCGTAGTAGATTATTTAATTAAACCATTTACATTTGAACGATTTAAAGAGGCATTAACCGTATATCGAGAAAAATTTACTTTTATGAAAGAACAACCAGAAATTAGTCAATCGGAATTAGATTCGCTAATTTTACAAAAAGAAAAAAGAGTGCCCTTTGACGATAAAGAGCTTCCAAAAGGATTAACGAAGCAAACGTTGCAATTAATTTGGCAGAAGATCGAGTCGCTGAATGGACGAGCGTTTACAACAGATGAAATGGCACAATTAGTAGGAGTTTCAAGAGTTTCTATTCGAAAGTATGTAATGTTTTTGACTGAAATCGGAGTATTAGAGAATGAAATAGTGTATCAAAATGTGGGAAGACCAGTGAGTAAATTGAGATGTATTGACCAAAGTAAAATAGATTTTTACGTATAAGCGACTTATTATAAGTCGCTTATATTTTTTTAATTACAAAAGTAATTATAAAACTTACAAAAACTATTTTTACTATTGAAAGCATTTTAATATTATTGTTCAGATGAAATAAAGGAAGTAGAAATGCAAGTAAAAAAGAGAATAAAGGGGTCTGGAGCATACCGAATCATCTTGACGGAATAAAACACAAACTAAATCGAAAAGATGCTGCAGCATAAATTCTGCAAAACTAGAATATTAAAATTTTATTATCAAGTTATTAATATAATAAAAATATATCGGTTCACAAGGAGATGTTTAATTTGTTGAATTATGAAAAAAACGCAGAAGTTTTAAAAGCATTAGCTCATCCAATACGAATTAAAATTTTGAAAGAGTTAATTACAAGAGGGGCATGTAATGTAACCCAAATTGTAGATATTCTTGGTATCCCACAATCTACTGTTTCGCAGCATTTATCGAAGATGAAATCTCAAAAATTAATTATGAGTGATAGAAAAGGATTACAGATTTACTATAGTGCTCAAAACAAAACTATTAATTCCATTGTCGAAATGTTATTGGATTTGAAACTATTAATTGTAAATAAAAATTAGTAATCTTTCTGATTCTGGTGCAAAGATTGGGACCTATCCAAGGCAGAATAGCTTATCTGCAACTTTATGTGAGATAGGAAGGATTAAAAGAACTTTATATACATTAGAGTGGTTGCTTCACCTTTATCAAACGATTTGAACAAAATCCTTATTTAAATAAAAGAAACCCCGATTGTCTGCGGGGCTCCTAAGGGTAATCGTCAAGTAATGACGTACTCGACTAATTAACGATATCATGAATTTTTTGGTAAAAATACTGGTAAATGTGTCCAAATGGATAGATAGGGCATCATTTTGAACAAAATCGTTATTATATGTAGAAAAAATAAAAGAACCCTCTGGTTATAAGCGAATTCTTCGTAACAGAAGCACCAGGAAGCTGGTCTAGAGCGACCTGGGTATTTACTTGGGTGATATTACTATATTCGAAGGGGATAGAAAGATTAATGGAAATTAAATGAAATCCTTATTTTAATACATGGTATATAAACAAAGAAGAGCCTGATATGGCTCTCAGGCTCTTCCCTCAATAGCAAAGAGTAAGTCTTTTAATTACCCTTCTACTACATAATACACAAAACTTATATGGATGTGTAGAACAGGAAATTCCAATATAACTATCCGAATATAGTGTTTAAAAATATATTCTAGATATTTTTAATAAGGAATTTAATTACAAATGTTGATTTAGCGCGTTATAGAAACTCATTTATATAAATTTATAGTTAATAAAAGGATATTGAAATAATAAAATATGCAATATTACATATCGAATTGTAGAACGAGAAAAAGCGAAAACGGTAATTGAATGAAAACATTATTTGAGTAGAAAAGGTGACTGAGGGATATGAAATACGGACTTTTTTAGCAAGGGAGTTAATGGCAGAGCATAATAATTATTTTGAAGCTTGTGGAGAAGCGCAGCAGTTAACTAGAGATACTGGTGTAGTTCACTGGGCGATGCCAATTAAAGAAAACAAGATAGCCAAAGAAAATTTCAATATTGAGGTACCGTCACATGCCCATCAAGCTAAGGTTGGATCTTTTATGAACCTCCTTTCTTGTTGCCTACATACCTGATAATTTGTTTATTTGTTTTTAAAAATACGCATACCAAATAAACATTGATACAGTGTATTTTTAAAGATTATGCAGTTTTTTGCTTTAGATTGGATATAGTAAACTGATAAACGACACCTAAAATATCAAAGACTGTTTTTTTCTCATATCGATGGGATTTTCGACTGTTTTTCTGTAAGAAGTCAAACAGACGAAGGAGAATTTTTGATACTTCTTGGGTGTCTTTTTGTATAGCTGCATATACTAAGTACAGATGATCTTGAATCATATAAATTGCTTTATATTCACTTAATTCTTTTTGTTTTTCTGTAGTAACAGCTGTCGCATTTTGAACATAGTGGAAGAACAAAGAAAAATAGCGATTAACTGTCCATAAAGATGACATTCTAGACGCTCTCGCTTAATATTGTGACAATGACTGATACCCAAAAGAGATTTCCATGTTTTAAATACAATCTCTATTTGCCAACGTAGTGAATAGAGATCATGAACCTGTTCCATGGTATGTTGGTAATATAAACGTTGATTTCTGTTAATTGAAAGTTCCTGATACATTACCTCGACTTTTGATTATGCATTGTAAAATAGAAAGGGTCATAGGTAATTTATTACATAATGCAATTCGATATTCTCCTATCTCTGGGACAGTTGAATTGACTGTAGAGGAAAATAAACAAACTCAACGGGTCCAATTCACTTTGCGGGATGAGGGGATGATAATTTCTCCAAATAATCAATTACGCGTATTTGAACGTTTTTTAAAACAGATCGAGTAAGAAGTACACAATCTGGAGGATCCGGACTTGGATTAGCTATTGCAAAATCATTGATTGAAATGCACAAAAGGGAAATTGGTGTGAGGAATCGCGCAGATGGTAAGCAGGGATGTGAATTTTGGTTTACTCTTCCCATCACATCAGAAGAAAATAAGACGGCTGAAAGACTTTTGTAACATTTACGAAAGAAAAATGAAAGACCTTCTTGTTAACATACTACTACATAGTATGTTACAGGAGGTTTTTTACTTTATGAAAAGAAAATATGTATGGTTTATAGGTGGTTTGATAATTGTATTGGGGATTTTATGGTCATTGTTCCGACCAGAGAAAATATTTATTGATAAGCACGTGAATGAAGCATTGCCACAAACAGAGGTACAATCAACTGAAGCAAGGCAACTAAGTGATCGAGTAATAAGTGAAGGTCAGTTTCAAAATGGTATCCATGAAACAACTGGAACTGCAAAAATTCATCAATTAGCGGATGGAAAACGTGTTTTACGACTTTCCGATTTTGAAACATCTAATGGGCCAGATGTACGAGTTGTATTAGTTCCTACAAATCGTTTAAAAAATAATGAAGATGTGAAAAATTATCAGTATATTGAATTAGGAAAATTAAAGGGAAATAAAGGAGACCAAAACTACGAAATTCCTGAGGGGATAGACGTAAGTGTATATGGTTCGGTTTCTGTTTGGTGTAAAAGATTTAATGAAAACTTTGGTGCGGTTTATTTTAATGATTAAATATGAATATAAATTTTTCCTCTTACTCAAAGGAAAAATTTATATGGGATATGGTAATAGTTGCTATGGAGATTGTGGATTTGATGACGGATTCTCCTTACTGTTTGTGCTCTTTATCTTATTAATCATAGTTGGAACTATCTCCAGCTGATAAACCTGGTACATGGAAATATAGTAGAGCAGATGGTTATGTTATACTTAATGATAACGGGGATGTTATTACCACTATTCCCGCAAAGAAAAAATAATAAAAATTATTTTACGGTGCATAAGGTTGGTTATAAACATTGGATATTAAATATGATAGATACGAACTATTAGAGCTATTCGAAAGCGAACCAGAAGACTTTTTGATTGAGGGTGCAGGTGTGTATCTGTATCGTAAAATGGATCACTTAGGATTTAAAGTAATAATGATTATGTCAGTTTATGAGAATACAATTAAATTAAGCCTTTCTTATAATGAAGGATGTGTATTTGACGTCAATATGGAATTTGTAGAACGAGTCTATACTCGCAATGAAACACTCCATATTCAGTGCTCTGAAGAGAAAAAAGCAATTGAAGTGAGGTTCAAACCACATTTTGCAATTAATATTAGAGAATTCTAATCAAAAAATCGTAGGAATTATCAATTCCTACGATTTTCATTATTGAATATTTTTCCAGGGTAGCCCTTCATACCCAGAATCGTTTCCGTACCCTATTATGGAATACGGCATAGTATACAAAAAACGTAGGCTTACGCCTACTGCCAGAAAACGAGAAAGCTCGTAATCATCTAGTTTACATAATTAATCTTATCGGTAGTTGTAAAAACATAAAATATTCTGTCTCAAAATCAAAAGTATTCTTATCTTATTGAGATATGATTAAAAATTTCTAAGATAGTTTTTATCTGCATTACATTGTGATTTTTATTTATTCAGCTGTCCTATTTTTTGGAAATTACAAGGTTTATATTATGATATGAATAAAATAAATGGATATACAGAAAAAACCTTCCATCTCAAAAGAAAAAGTAATCTTAGTTTTTGAGACGAAAAATGAAATTGAAATGTCACCATGACATATATTCCTTCCCTATCCGTTTAAAAGAACCGTTTATCTCTTTCTTAATAAATAATATGGCACTGAATAACAATCTTTTCATACAATCAGTTCACTTTCTTACTATTTTCCACTTCAAATTCTTTCGGATATATTTCTTTTAACATCGTAGAGGTACTCCCCCCCCAATATTTATTAAAAGGTGTACTTAATTTGTTTTTCACCATCCATTTTCTTCCTCCTAATTTTAATAACTGTGAAACAGATATCCCTGCTTTATCTATCTCATCCTTAATTATTTTTTTCGCTTTCTCTTTTTCCCAAAACCTATTAGGTACTGATTTTAATTCCCATTCTTTAAATTGATTTGGATACGCCTCATTTAACATCTTATAGGGGCTATCCGACCAAAATCTCATGAGCGGTGTCCTCAATCCATTATTTACAATCCACTTCAAACTGTAATGTTTCTTTATATCTTCCTGAGACATGCCCTTTTCTTTGATAATCTGCTTAAAAATCTTTAAACTCTTTTCTTTATCGTTCCAAAATTTATTAGAAACTTTTTTTAATTCCCATTCTCTATATTGATTCGGATATGCTGCATTTAACATCTGATAAGCGTTTCTATTCCAATGCTTCAACAGTGGTGTACCTAAATTTCTTTCTCTTAACCACTCCCCACTATATAAATCAAGTACGTCTTCTTTTGTTAATTTTTCTTTTTTCTCAATCCACCAACGCAAGGCCAGCAGCCCTTTTTCCTTAGTCCAAAAATTCTTAGGAACACATTTCAATTCCCACTCTTTAAATCGATCGGGATATGCTGCATTCAACATTTGATAGGGGCTACCATTAAAATAGCTCGAACATACCTCGCCTAGTTTATTTTCTATTAACCACTTCAAATCATACTTATTTAGTAATTGATACTCTGTTAATCTTTCTTTTTCTTCAATTATTCCCCTTAATATTTCCAATCCTTTTTCGTATGTCCAAAAACACTTAGGAGTATGCTTTAACTCCCATGGTTCAAATCGATTGGGATATGCTGCGTTTAACATCTCATACGGACTACTTCGATAAACCTGCATCACACTAGTTAATTTGAATTTTTTAATGAGACTCTGATTCCATTCTTCTTTAATATCATCATTGCTCCATTTTAAAACATCCTCAATTAGATATCGCGTTACCCTTCTTTTTAATTCCCCGTTCACATCTTCGCTCCACGTACCAGGAGGAAAACTTTTTCTTTTTCCATCTAATATTTCTCGATATATTTCCTCTATTTTTATTGTCAAGAATAGTTCACTCTCTTTCTAAAACTTCTCCTTATTCTTACCAGAAGTAATACCATTTGTGGTTTTATTGAAACACGAAGTTTTCGACGCGTAAATAGTAGAATTTCGCCAATTAAATTTAATAATTTCGATAAACCAATTAATGCAACTCTAAATATTATACTAATAAAATTACTATTTAATTTCATTTTAGTAATAATAATAGTTACAACTTGATATATCCAATAAAAAGATAATAATTTCGATTCATTAGAATGATTAAATACAATTTAATAAACTATTAATATAATTTAATTGTACTCTGTATACAGTTTTCTTTTATTTAGATATGAAAAATTGCATTAAAATATAAGATGCGCCCTTATAAATAACTAGTTGTAAAAAAAGGAGGATCTGGGTTTATGGTCTATTAAAAACTCTTAAGTCGATAGATATGGAGGTCAGCCCAGATACGTGTAAATCCAGAATCTTTTCAAGATGGGACAGAAAAAAAGCAGTCTTTAAGAATATTATTAGTTTTACATAGTTATTGATAATAGGTATTATGTAAATTTTATTAATATCTAAATACCTTTAAAAAATAAATATTCTAGTAACTGATGCTTGATGTGGAAATGGTAACTCGCGAAAGAAATGTCGAATTTAATAGAAAATTGTATATTTTTGTTGTTTTATTTTTGCTTTCATGCTAGACTTATAATTACAAAGAAAGAGTATACAAAAACCCTTAGTGATATAATTATCTGAATTTTTAGTTTTATTTGTCAGTTTGCTTTACATCATTGACATGTGTGTATGCATTTTTTCCTCCACTCTTTCTTTGCTGTGCCCTTTAGAAAAAAACAACTTGTCTTCGTCCAAGTTGTTTTTTTTCTGTAAAGATTGCATTTATTGTTTATGATTGTTTAGGTAGTAATTCAAAAAAGTACCTATCAGGGACATAGCTTTTAAGGCGAGTTTTTAGAAAGCATTTTTATGAAAAATTGGCAGGAATCATTTAAAAATTAAAATGCCCCCTCTTTTCTGTGTACCTCGACACATTTAATTTGTATAATATAAAAACTAAGAAAATTTGAAAAATAAATACATATGCATGTTTACATTAATAGGGGTGAGAGAATATGTACAAACTGACCGAGATTATTGACGTAAAAGAAATACAAACTATGGCAGAACACTTTTATCTTTTAACACAGATTTCACATCAACTGCTTGATTGCAACGGAGGAATCATATTTCATTATGGCACACCATCCTCTGATATACATTTACATACAAAAATTCATGTCCCTATTATATTCAATGAAAATACGATTGGTGATTTTGTGATTTTGTCGCCTAAAGATAGTATTGAATCTTGCACTATATACTTTAAATCCCTTGCAATGATTATAACGAATAAAGGAATGAATACATTACAGCAAGTGCAGAAAGATCAATCTATCCCTGCTGAAAAATTATATACGATTTTACACAACATGCCCGTTATGGTTGATGCTTGTGATGAAGAAGGGAATATTGTCATATGGAACCGAGAGTGTGAACTTGTAACAGGTTATAGTGCCGCTGAGATTATTAACAATCCTTGCGCGTTAGAGCTACTTTATCCAGATGAAACGTATCGGAACAAGTTACTTCAAGGATTTTCTGAACTTGGTAAAAACTTTCGTGATTGGGAAATGACACTCACTTGTAAAAACGGTGATGAAAAAACAATCCTGTGGTCAAACCTTTCAGATGAATTCCCTGTTCCTGGGTACAGTCACTGGGCAGTTGGTATTGATATTACGCATCGGAAACAGGTAGAAGAAAAACTTATAGAAAAATCTTCAGAGTTAGAATTAATTTTTAAAGCACTCCCAGACTTATGTTTTTTAACAAGACTTGACGGAGTAATCGTTGATTATAAAGCCGGCTGTCCATCAAGATTTTATGTACCTGTCGAACAATTTATGTATAAAAAATTTCAGGATGTGTTACCTTTAGATGTTGCCCTGCAGCTACAAGAAGCAATTGCAAGGGTACAGCAGAATAATTCCATAGAAATTGTAGAATACTCCTTGCTCATGCATAATAGTATTTACTTTTTTGAAGCACGATGTTTACCACTATTAACAGATAAAGTAATGGTTATGGTTCGCGATATTACAGAGCGTAAAAAGACAGAGGAACTATTAAATAAATCAGATAAATTAGCTACTGTCGGTCAACTCGCTGCAGGGGTTGCACATGAAGTGCGAAACCCACTCACTGTTATTAAAGGATTTATACAATTATTAGAGATACAAATAAAACATGAATCAAAATATTTTCAACTCATACTTTCTGAAATTGAGCACATTGAATCTATTATTCATGAATTTTTATCGATTGCTAAGCCTGAGGTATGTTCTTTTGAACAAGAGAGCATCGATTTAATTTTAAAAAAAGTTGTATCATTAATTAACACAAAGGCAATTATGACAAATATTCATGTCACATTCCAAACGGATCCTGACGTTGTATATATTGATTGTTGTAAAAAACAATTAAAACAAGTGTTTATCAATGTTTTACAAAATTCGATTGAAGCAATGCCACATGGGGGAGACATAATCATTACCACTAAGAAAGTAAGTAACAATGAGGTGGAAATTTGTATTTCAGATGAGGGGATTGGTATTCCAGAAGAAAGAATTGCAAAACTTGCTGAACCTTTTTATAGTACGAAAGAAAAAGGAACAGGTCTCGGTTTAATGATTAGTTACAAAATTATTGAAAGTCATCAGGGAAGAATTTGTATAACAAGTAAAGTTGGAGTAGGAACCTCGGTGTACATTTATTTACCGCTTTTGCAAAATGTTTAAATACTGACTTAAATGAAATTATGGCATATTATTTTGGGATTACATGTGTACAAGCGGCCTCGTGGGTATACCCCAAAATTTTCCCAACAGGCTCTCCCCGTAAGGCATATACACTTTACGGGGAGAGCCTGTTTTCTATCTTATTATATACGTACAGCCGTACCACTTACAGCAACCATTAACATACCATCACGAACAACTTCGTAGTCTACGTCAACACCAACGATGGCATTAGCACCTTTTTGTCTTGCAAGTTCTTTCATTTCATCCATTGCAATATCACGTGCTTCTTTTAATTTACTTTCATAAGCACCAGCACGACCACCGACAACATCACGAACTGAAGCGAATAAATCGCGAACAATATTTGCACCCATAATAGCTTCACCATTTACAATATCAATATATTCACTAATTTCTTTCCCTTGAATTCCCTGCGTCGTTGTTACAATCATGATTGACACTCTCCTATAACTTATCATTTTTAATTGGCGTTTCTTATATCTTGATTATGACATGGAAAAAGTAGCTAAACTATCTAATAACCTTACAGGAATGTGACATTTTTGTAAGGAAGATTTACTCATTTTCTATCCGGATTTCTATAAAACATGACCTTTTTCTGATCAATCTTATCGGGATAGATATACTAATTCTGTAATTATTCGCTTTGCATCAAGCTCTAGCAATAGAAAAGCCTTGCTGATCGCAAGGCTAATCTCCTCATTTCATCCAATTACGTATCGACTATCCTCTGAAACAAGTAAACTTGTATGATCAATTTTGACAACACATTTCCCTAACCTCCGCTTTACTTCCGATTGTAATTTCTTGTTTGCTTCCTCTAAAGAATGTGCTGGAATAATTGCTGATTGTAAGTCTGTTACCTTGCCATCATACATCACAGAAAAATCAATTTCATATCGATGTATCATGATTTCCCCACTTCCTTTCCAATAGTACGCTTACAATTCATCCTTACATGCTTTTTGTTTTCGTATATTTTTACAATTACACTATGTTTCTTTACAATCCTCGCTAACCCTGCCAAAATAACCTTTAAAAATTCCAATACTTAATAAAATATATGCAACAACCTTAAAAAAAATCATGCTCAAACCCTTTTTTTTTCGAAATTTCATTTAAGCTACTTAAAATCCCGAATAACAAACATAATCTCATTCGATACCGAATATATTAACAGTTCATTAAAAATCGATTACAAATAAATCTGGAATGTGATTTTCTCTGAAATGGAAATTTTTTGTGCTGAAAACTATATAAATATTGTTATCCAACACACCCAATTGATACCCTAGTAAATAGGGGCTAAATTTTTATCACTACTCATATCTCTCCTCCGGAAATAGCCTTATGATTTAGAATAATGAAACTAATTATGATGCATTTTGTAGGATTTTTATACTTTTTGTCGAATACATGTAAAAAGGAGGGAATATGGCATGCTGTTCACAGGATTTTTCATTAATCTATCTATTTTTTCTTTCCTAGCTAGTTCAGCTATTTTTATTCAAGTATTTATAAGGAAAATGGATAACAAATTTATCCATTTATTTTTGGGGACATATGCAGGTATCATAGCTGCTATTTTGATGATTTTTAATTTTAAACACATGGGATTGTTTTATGACTTGCGAGCCGTTCCTCTTATTATTTCGTTTATTTATTTTGGTCGTACAGCTGGTTGGATTACGTTAATGTTTATTTTATTTATGCGTATTTTCTACCTTGGTGGTGATTGGGGACCAGCTTTGATAGCTGCTTTAGGAATTGCTACTATATATACTATATTCAGAACATATCTCAAAAATATCCATCCCTTTAAAAGCGTTTTTCTTTATCTAGCTGTTTATCTAGCCATAATTCATTGGGTATTTGGATTCTTTTTTCCTTCTATCTCACTTATACTTCTTGACATTCAAGGTACATTATTTATATCTTGCGGACTCTTAATTGGTGTTTTTCTTATGGAATCCTATCAAAATTTATATTACTTAACACAAGACCTAGCTAAAGCGAATGAAACTTTACTAGAATCAAAGCGGGAATTAAGGGATACCGTACATGAACTACAAGGAGGTATTGTTAAATTTAAAAAGGTAAATGGGAATTTTATTCATACTCTGTGTGATGGACAATTATTTTATCAACAAGGATTTCACTCTGAACAAGTTGTAGGGAAGCTTTTACCTACTATAGATTCTTCCATTATTCCATCCCATTTAGTTCCTCGGGTACTAAAGTATTATCAACAGGCATGGGATGGTGAAGAAGTAACTTTTGAACTACCATGGCCAAATGATGAGACTATGATACTTTTCTCTCTTAGGCCAGTTAAAAGAGAGGGAACAGTGGTTGAGGTGGTTGGTTCTACTGTTGATATAACGAAAAGAATAAATGCGGAAAATGAACTAAAGGTAACGAAAGAACGACTGGAATCGTTTATTAATCATAACGTAGATGCTATCACTATATTTGATTTAGATGGACATATGTTGCAAGCGAATAAAGCTTATGAGAAGATATTTGGTTGGTCAGAAAAAGAATCAGTAGGAAAAAAATTACCTTGCGTACCTGATTTTTTAATGAATGAAACTTTAGAGTTAATCAAAAATATTAGTAATACCAATATACAAGATCCTGTTATTACTAGGTTAGAAACAGTTAGACAACGAAAAGATAAAACTCTAATTGATGTAAACGTGACGGTTTCACCTATTCTAGATTTTAGGGGTAATGTAATTGCTTTATCAGGAATTTGTAGAGACATTTCTGAAAGGAAACAAGCAGAAAGAGAACTGCATCAATTACACCAGCAATTAAGTGACAGTGAAATGAAATACCGTGCACTCATCGAACAAGCAACTGATGCAGTATATGTAGTGGAGCTGAATGAGGATCAACTTCCAACTCGCTTTATCGAAGTAAATCCTGTTGCGTGTAAAAGGTTTGGATATAGTAGAGAAGAGCTTCTTTCGATGCCATTTCCTAGTGACGTTCCACCAGATTCTCCAATGGTCCAAGGAATCATAGAAAAAATTAGAGAAGGACAAACTGCTTTCACATCACAAGATGAATTTATTTTTCCTAAAGGAAAGACCATGACAATTGAATTTTCTGTTCGTGTGTTTAACTTGAATGGCAAAAAAGTTTTCTTGAGTATCTCTCGAGATATCACCGAACGGCTAAAAACAGAGGAATTATTACGAAAATCAGAGAAACTTGCTGTAGTAGGCCAATTATCCACTGCAATTGCTCATGAAATTAAAAATCCTTTAACAGCAATGAAAGGATTCATGCAGTTATTAAAATCAATGGAAAATAAGAACACTGAGCATTATATAGATATCGTGTTAGCAGAGGTTGAACGTATAGATAGTATTACTAATGAATTTATGACATTAGCAAAACCTGAGGCATTAGAAATTAAAACTAATGACCTGAATGTATTAATGAAGCAAATTGTAATGTTACTTGAGCCTCAAGCAATAATGAATTGCATACAAATTAAAACTGAGTTTACATCTGATACTTCATTCATACTTTGTGAAGAGAGTCAATTGAAGCAAGCTTTTATAAATATCTTAAAAAATGCGATTGAAGCAACACCAATGGGAGGGGAAATCTTGATTCAAATCGAATGTGTGCCTGATCAAAACCAGGTAAACATTCGATTTACCGATTATGGGTGTGGAATTGAACAGGAACGTATACCTTACCTAGGAGAACCATTTTATAGTCTCAAAGAAAATGGTATCGGTTTAGGATTAATGATTTGTTATAAAATTATTGAGAAGCACCAAGGAAAGATACTTATTGAAAGTGAAGTAGGAAAAGGAACAACAGTTAATATAAATCTTCCTATATCTACTCTCGAAAAAGAAAACGCTTATTCATCTTTTTAGGTACATCCTAGAACCATTAAGTACAGTTATACAATTTATTAAATTTTCCCCTTTAGATTTAATTATCTAAAGGGTTATCTGTTTATGTTAAGAAAATCTCATATTGTAATCTCGCCATTTAACAGCTTTACGAACTGTTTGAAGTAGGGATATATAGAAATTTCCCTATTTCCACAAGTGGATATTTCTATATATCCCTACTTTTGTTATCAAAAACAGCAAAGATATTCCTGTTTCTGCAACTAATAGTCAGCAAAAACAAGTGAATCCGCAGGAGTAAAACAAATTTAAAAACCAACAATGCAATAATACAACTCTATCAAAATTACAATAAAAGGAGCTAGTCTGTGAATAAATATTATATGAGTGCTATCTTAAGTATTGTACTTTCTGTTGTATTATTTATATTTAGTTTCTATCAGACTAAAATAGGTGGAGTAATATTTGCTTTAATTATATGAGCGAGTATTAAATTTCTAGCTGATGGTGTATTAAATGAAAGTAAACAAAAAAAAACAATTGATTTTGAAATAAACCGAAGAGTAATCACCTTAATAAGATAATTACTCTTTTTTATAGAAACTTAAAGAATCCAAAATTAAAACCCACACATTTTGATCAAACTTTTTTCAAAATGTGTGGGTTTCCTCTATTTATAAATCAATATTTGTAGCAATACTTTGATCAAGCTATAATTCAAACCAACATAACCAGTCTTTTTATCTCATTCGTTGACGAACAAATACGAATCCACCTAAAGCCACCAACAACATTCCTACAATATATGAAATCATCTCCATTGATGTTCCACCTGTATTAGGAAGCCATACTGATGTCTTAGTATTTTCTTTAGTTGATGGAACTTTTGAATCTGTGCTCGGATCTTTTGGATCTACGCTCGGATTTTTTGGATCTTCTTTGATTTTTGTATTCGTAATGTCATAGCCGTGAACTTCCGATTTATATCCATCCACCGGTTGTTCTTTTACTTCATACTCATATACCTTACCTTCGGCATCATTTGCCGCTAAATCTGTAAACGCATATTTCCAACCTGTTGCTTCACTTACTTCTTGCGTTGCAATTACTTGGCCATTTTGTAGTAGATCGACCTTGATCATTTCCGGACGATCTTTCGCATTGTCGTCCTTCCATGTCTTCGTTCCTTCTACTGTTGTTTTACCGACCTTTGTATTTGTAATGTCATAACCTTTTACTTCGGATTTATATCCATCCACTGGTTGTTCTTTTACTTCATACTTATATACTTTACCTTCGGCATCATACGCCGCTAAGTCTTTGAATCCATATTTCCAACCTGTTGCTTCACTTACTTCTTGCGTCGCAACTACTTGGCCATTTTGTAGTAGCTCGACCTTGATCATTTTCGGACGATCTTTCGCATTTCCGTCCTTCCATGTCTTCGTTCCTTCTACTGTTGTTTGACCTACCTTTGTATTTGTAATGTCATAACCTTTTACTTCGGATTTATATCCATCCACTGGTTGTTCTTTTACTTCATACTTATATACCTTACCTTCGGCATCATATGCCGCTAAGTCTTTGAATCCATATTTCCAACCTGTTGCTTCACTTACTTCTTGCGTCGCAACTACTTGGCCATTTTGTAGTAGCTCGACCTTGATCATTTCCGGACGATCTTTCGCATTGTCGTCCTTCCATGTCTTCGTTCCTTCTACTGTTGTTTTACCAACCTTTGTATTTGTAATGTCATAACCTTTTACTTCAGATTTATATCCATCCACTGGTTGTTCTTTTACTTCATACTTATATACCTTACCTTCGGCATCATATGCCGCTAAGTCTTTGAATCCATATTTCCAACCTGTTGCTTCACTTACTTCTTGCGTCGCAACTATTTGGCCATTTTGTAGTAGCTCGACCTTGATCATTTCCGGACGATCTTTCGCATTGTCGTCCTTCCATGTCTTCGTTCCCTCTACTGTTGTTTTACCAACCTTTGTATTTGTAATGTCATAACCTTTTACTTCAGATTTATATCCATCCACTGGTTGTTCTTTTACTTCATACTT
>NZ_JBNNUI010000007.1:272676-334058 GCF_050279585.1 Bacillus sp. NPDC094064 | reverse complement strand
TAACCCTCACTACTAGCCAATCACTTGACTAGCAGGGCTTACTGATATATTTAATTAACTTTCGTTATAATTGGTTAAATAAATCGTAACAGTTAATTACCCTTTATTATCAATAAATAACATCATATCACCTCATGAGTTCCATACGTAGCCACTATGCGCTAACGTAATATGGCCACTGAAAATTTGTTTTGCTTCTGTTACTAAATCGGATGGATTACCTGTATGCGGTAAGTGCGTTAATAAAAGTTCTTTTACATTCGCCTCTTTCGCAATACTTGCTACTTCTGTACTATTCATATGCCCCGCTTTTGCAGCCTCTTGATGTGCATACATATTACACTCACAAATGAAAAGATCAGCATCTTTCGTGAATGGAATAAATTCAGGAATATAACTAGAATCAGCGCTGTATACTACGGTATTATCTCCAGCTGTAATACGCATCGCAAAGCATGTAACAGGATGAACGGTTTTTAAAAATGAAATAGAAAACGGTCCAACTTGAAGTGTTTCTTCTGGGTTGTACGCGATTCCTTTCGTATGTGGTTCATGCGTTAAAGAATGGAACCCATTCTCATCAAACGTATGACCGTATATCGGTAACTCCGGTAGTTGTCCTTTTGCTACACTCGTAATTAATCTCGCATATTGCAATACCCCAATATCTGCAACATGATCGTGATGATAGTGCGACAATACAACTGCATCTATATTAGACGGTGTTATATATTTTTGAAGCTGTGCTAGTACACCACTACCACAGTCTACAAGTAAACGAAAACCATCGTGTTCAAACAAATACCCCGACGTTGCTTCTCCCGCTTCTGGAAAGCCGCCCCAAAAGCCGACAACAGTCATTTTCATATGTATCCATCCTTTCTAAAACCGAGTAGGAATGCAGTTTTTACTTACATCCTACATTGTTAACTATAATCCATTTCCTAAACTTTTTCATTAATTTTCAATTTTGTTATAAAACAGTTGTTGACTTTTGTTTTTTGTACTAATACAATGATAGTAAGAAATGGAAATGGAGGGATTGACATGATCGATCAACCAATGGAGTTTTTCAGAAATTTACCGACGAAAACTTGTGCGAATTGCGGGAAAGAAATTGATGAGCAGCACGAAGCATACCATAACAAATGTGACGATTGCGTTCACGAAGAATAGTAGTTTGTGAACAGAAAAAACCTAGCAGACATAGTCTACTAGGCTAATAACATCGTATCCTTCATCGTTGAACCTTTCACCAAGAGCTCCAGTTCAAACTCATACAATTCTTTTTTTCTATAATTTTTCGTATGGATTTTATCCATCATCAGGTCGACAACTTTTCGAGCCATC
The DNA here is from genome assembly GCF_050279585.1 of Bacillus sp. NPDC094064. Lineage (NCBI taxonomy): Bacteria > Bacillati > Bacillota > Bacilli > Caryophanales > Bacillaceae > Bacillus > Bacillus sp. NPDC094064. The sequence goes on along the minus strand of NZ_JBNNUI010000007.1, from coordinate 332,708 downwards.
TCATCGATTGGCTGTTCAATTGTCGTAATACCTGGCTCTGTAATCTGCGCTAAAATTTGATTATCAAAACCGATAACAGCGAGATCATCTGGAATGCTCCAGTCATGGCGTTTCGCCTCTGAAATAATTCCAGCTGCTACCTCGTCGCCTCCTGCCAAAATCGCGGTAGGATTTTTTTTGTCCTTTAATACTTCATGGAATATTCTCTTTCCATCATCCCAAGAGAAAGCGTTTTCAAGAAAATCGATCGCTTCCACTTCTCTACTCTTTTCAGTAATCGCACGCAAAAAGCCCATTTTTCGCTGTTGGCTAACAACTTTGGTTTCGTTACCACGGCAAAAAATAAGATTACGATACCCTTGTTCTAACACATGCTTGGCAGCTATGTATGCCCCTTGCGCATGATCAAACTTCACTGTTGGAACATTTGCTTCCTCAATATATTCATTACATAACACGATTGGACCGTGTTGTAAGTATGGCTCTACATCTTCCCACGGATTTTCTAGTGAACATAGAATAATCCCATCTACTTGTTTCGTAGATAATAATTGTAAATACTCCATCTCTTTTTCCGGTAAATATCTTGTTTGACAAATAATCAGTTTATATTTATGTTCAGAAGCAGCAATCTCGATTGCTTCAATAAATCGACTGAAGAAAGGATTTGTAATCCTTGGAACTAGCACCGCAATTGTTTCCGTTTTTTGTTTACGAAGTCTTCTCGCCGCGGAATTAGGAACGAATCCTAAATGCTTCATTGCTAATTGAACCCTTTTTTTCTTCTCATCTGAAACATATGGATGATTATTAATCACCCTAGAAACCGTTGTCCTTGATAACCCCGCTAATTTCGCCACGTCCTCGATAGTCGACACGAAATTCTCCCCCTTTGCATGAAAACGTTTTCTTACTCTGATTATATAGTATATTATTGGAAACCGCAATATAGGTTCTTACGATTTTACTATATTAATATTATACATAGGGAAAAACTTGTTAATGGGAGGGGAATTTATTCTGCTTTTAGAAGTTTATAGTAGGCCTATTTATAATTATAAAGGATGATATTTCATGAATCGGACAGATCGTTTATTAGCTATATTAATTGAATTACAAAGAAGACAAACTGTTACAGCACAAAGCTTAGCTGAAAAATTTGAGACAAGTATAAGAACTATTTATCGAGACATGGATGCACTTAGTGAATCTGGCGTCCCACTTTTCGCAATGCCCGGCCACGGTTATTCATTAATGGATGGGTATTTCTTACCACCTATTCAGCTTACACCTGAAGAAGCTGTTACTCTTTTATTAGGCGGTGATTATATCGAAAAAACTTTCACTTCTTCTTTTTCTGCACATGCCCAATCAGCAAAAGAAAAACTTGAAATTGTCCTCCCTGCTGATCAAAAAAAGAAGGTTCGGGAATTACAAGGAACTTTCCGTTTCCTTTCTCCTATATTTTCACACAAAGGATCTGGACAAGAAAAACTTGAAAATCAACTTATCCTCTTACAAGAGTCTATTCAAAAAGAACAAACTATCTCTTTTTCTTATCGTAAGCCAAGAGAAACTGCAAAAATAAAGCGGACCGTTCATCCTTACGGTTTAGTTAATATTTCAGGAATTTGGTACATCGTTGCCCATTGTTTACTTCGAAAACAAATACGTAATTTCCGTTTAGATCGTATGGATACATTGCAGCAAGAGCAAAAATTCTTTACAAAACCGAAAGACTTTTCTTTGCAAGACTATCAACCTGAAAGCAATCGTACTGTTACAATTCATTTATTGTTCCCATCTCATATTGCACATAAAATTATTGAATCACGATACTTTTTTATAGATTCATACGAACATAAAGATAATGGTTTTCATGTTTTTTTGAAATCAAGAAGCATAGATGAAATATTTCAATGGGTATTGAGCTGGGGGAGCCAAGTGCAAGTACTTGAGCCAAACGTTCTTTCTGAGAAAATTCGTGATGAAGCAAAAAAAATGTTAAAACTTTAAATTTTTATTTTACTACTGACATAATGTTGTCAGTAGCCCTCCTTTATTGTGGGTATTAACAAATACATTTTCATAAAAAGGAGTTAACAATATGAAGAAATTCGAGGAGTTAGCAACATATTACATAGAGGAATTAGAAAAATACTCTATAGAACAATTTAGAATGAAGCCTTCTAGTGAAGAATGGTCTCTCGGTCAAATGTATAATCATTTAATTGCCTCTACATACATGCAGTTAGATGCGATTGCAAAATGTAAAACTGAAACACCATCAGTAACTAGTACGAAAACGGATATGGGTGAAAAAGTATATAAACTTGGTACTTTCCCAGATATACAAATAAAAGTACCCGGTCATCCTGGATATACACCCGAAAACCCAGCTAACAAAGAAGGCGTACAAAAACAATTTCTAGAATTAATTACAGTTGTAAAACATACAGAACCAACACTCCCTTCTATTGCAAGTGACTGTAAGGTCGAGCATCCTGGGCTTGGTTACTTAAATGCTGCAGAATGGTTCCAGCTTATTTCTATGCATTTTGCGCATCATCTTCGTCAGAAAGATCGACTGGAACTGAAGGTTTGCTAAGAGTTAACATTTCCACTAAAAAGAAACTGCCACTATTGGCAGTTTCTTCACTAAAATATTCACTTACTATATGACTACTCATAAAATCCCGTATCCAAGCATGTTACCTTGCTACTAACCGAAGACCTCTCTTTTTTATTGAATATAAAACCCCATCAATACGTCATCTCCATACGATCCATCTTCATATTTAATTTGCTTTCTTTGTCTTCCTTCTTCTACAAATCCCATACGTTTATACACCTTAATCGCGCGGTCATTAATAGAAACTACGCCTAAACAAATTTTCTCTAAACCTTTCTGCCCTTTAGCCCAACTAATAAGAAATTCAATTAGCTTCGTACCAATGCCCTGATTACAGTACACCTCTCTAATCCCCATTCCCATTGTGCCTGCATGTCGTAAACGTTCTAGTTCATATCGATTGAAAAGTAAAAAGCCAACTACTTTACTATCTACTTCATAAACTATGTAAAGATTACCTTTTTCATTGCTTTTCCGTATCTTTTCTCTTTCTGCATCAATATCATTTTGTAATTGATTTGGAGACACTATGAAAAACTTTGTAGTAGCCTCCGATAATATAATTTCTTTTCTAATATCCATAATGGACTCCGCATCAACCTCTTTTGCTAATCGTATCACTGAATCACCTCGTACCTTTTACTACAAAGATGAATAGATAACATAAGGTCTCCCCACTGATTCATTATTTTAACTCCTCCCACTTCGTCCAAACTTCTCTCCCGTTTATGTAGTACATATTATCCTCTCTGTCCATAAACCCATGTACAATAAATTCGCGTCTAATTGTACAAAAATCCTCATGATATTGTTTTATAAATGTATTCATTTCTTTTTCCGTATACTGATTTTCAGCGTTTAATTTGCTAACTAAATGCTCTAGCAATACTAGTTTTTTCTTTTTTTGACCTGGAATCGATTTTAGGCGGTCTTCTTTATCGAAAAAGTTACGAATGGTCGTATCTCTGAATTTCATTTCACTTTCGGTCATTTTGTTACCCTCCATCGGTTTTTCTATAATAAAATTCCACTTTTTTCTTCATTCTTTCACTTACAACATCAATAACGTAATATCCACTAATTAACACATAGTAGAATAAAAGGATTCCCAGTGTATCTTTCATACTTGTATATTCTTCTTTATGAAACAAGATAGGTGAAAGGGCAAAAATGAGGAAGAAAATGAGTGGATACAAGAAAAAATAGTAAGTAAGATTTTCTTTCATCATATCAACTCCTCTCTTCTATGTTTCTCTGTAAATTGTTGTAATTCCTTTACTTTTATTTCTAGAGATTTGGGAAGTATTTGTATACGAACTACAGAAAAGATGTCCTGCACTGCAATAAAAAAAGCACCAAAAAGGTGCTTTTCTCTACGCTTCAACCGATTGATTTTCAGCAATATTTTTAAATTGTCGTTTGTGTATCCAAGTTAATGAAGCAATTGCTCTATGACCACTTTGTTCATATGCCCATTTTTCATCAGAAGAAAAGGATTATCTTAATTTGACAATCCTTTTAATAAATACAGTTCAAATAACTCTGCAATTTTTTCTTTTTCTAACGGTTCATGATTTTTTTCCCAATCAAAAATAAGCGATACGTATAGGCGAAGCATAATAAATGCTGTAATTTCTGGATCGCATTTGCTAATTTCACCTTTTTCAATCGCCATTTCTAAATACGATTGAATAACAGAAACGATTTCCACATCAACTTGTTGCATCACTTCTTGTACTTCTTTCGTTCCCATATCGCGCTCTTCTTGAATTAATTTAATCATGAGCTGATGTTCTTTTCTAAATTCTAATATGCTATATAATGCTCTATGTACATTTTCAAAAAATGAAATATCTGGACGAATTGCATCTTTTGCAACTTGCCTCATTTCTGTAATTAAATTAGAAATAATTTCGCCAAATAGCTCTTCTTTATTTTTGAAAAAAGTATAAATTGTTCCTTTTCCTACATTCGCTAATTTCGCTACTTGATCCATCGTTGTTGCTTTATAACCGAACGCTGAAAAAGACTTTGTTGCAGCTTCAATAATAGAACGTTTTCGATCTATCGCCACATCGTCACCTCCAAAAATGACCAATTGGATAATGTAGTCAATTAGTACACTTTCGATATTACCACACGCTTACATTCTATACAAGTTCTCTTTTTTAATTATTCCCAGTATAAAAAAATTCCAGTCAGTGTATATGATACTGTCCATAGTGTATCAGAAGAAAAGAGAAAAGGAAAAGGTGTTCTTAAGAATAAAGATAAACCTTACTTATCAACAACAAAATTCCTCTTTTTTAAATAATCAAATGAAAAAACAAGAAAATCTTTACAATTAATAGTAATATAGAAAATAGACAAGTTTATCAAAATAGTGGAGGCTTTTTCATTCATGATGCGTGCGCTTCGTTTAAATATAAAGCAAGCTTTTTGTAATCGTGTTTCTTTAATTATTATGTTTAGTGGATTAGCTCTTATTTCTATTTATCATTATTATTATGTAATTCGTTATATTGGAGACGGAACGGATGTGTTTGTAACAACAGCTTTTAAATGGATTGGATTTCGGGATAATGAAATGGATGTTTATTTATTATTAATGCCCGTTATTGCCAGTCTCCCCTTTAGTACGAGTTACAACTCGGATAAATCAGATGATTTTAAACCGTTTATTAGTAAAAGGATTTCTTTATTCCCTTATTCAGTTACGAAATATATCGTTACATTTTTTTGCGGAGGAATTCTTTATACGTTTCCATTCATCTTATCGTTATTATTTTGCATTTTAACCATTCCAAACGGAGCACCTGCCTTCGGTACTGGCATAATAAACGACAATGGGATGTTCGCAAACTTATATTACGATTCTCCCCTCACTTACATTATTGTATATATCGGCATTAATTTTTTATTTGCAGGTTTAATGGCTCTTTTAGGACTTGCTGCATCTGTATGGTCACAAAAGGACTATATGGCGATTCTATTTCCATTTGCAGTTACCTCCATTCCTTACGTCCTGTTAAATACAATATTCCCTACAATCGGCGGGGCACCTATTCATTTATATGATCCGAAACAACCATTGCAAGGCATGTCACCATATATTTTAATGTTGCAATGTGCTTTCTTCCTCTTCGTTAGCCTATGCATGTACATAAAAGGCGTACAGCGTGATAAAAAAAGGTACAAAAGAAGACTGCAAAGAAGAGATCGGTGTAGAAAAGCGTTTCAAGCCATTTCAGACTAAACGATTGAACGAATAAGAGCGTAATTCCCTAAGTTCGATTCGGAATTACGCTCTTATTATCAGTTTTCAAAAAAGTTATACGCGATATTACACATTTGCTTTGGCTGCTCCACTACCGTCCAATGTCCACAATTTGTAATTTCTAAAAACTCTATATGAGGTATGTACTCTATAAAATGTTCTTTTATAGTAGTAAGAGTTAATATATCATGACTCCCTTGTGCAATTAGAATCGGAATTTTCGAGAGCCTTTCTACATGTTTAGTCACATCATAATTTCCCACCATATCTGCACCTAGTATCGTGTTAACTTCATTACTAAAGGTTGTTTTCTTTTTATAAGTTAAAGTTTCTATAGCAAACACATAATAAGGATCTAACACTTGTAACATCTCGTATATAGAAGCCTCTCCTACTTTAATCTTCTTGTTTATTTCAGAAATAATTACTTTGTCCTCTTCCGTTAATCTCTTTTGCAGTTCTTCTCCAAATCTTTCTAACCCTTTCACATTAACTCCTATCGCAGCTGTTAAAAGTAATTTATTCACTCGTTCGGGATATGTAGTTGCATACAGTAACGCAAGCATTGATCCCCATGATTCCCCAAATATATTTATTTTCTCAAACCCCAATTGCACACGCAATGCTTCTAAGTTTTCAACCTCATTCCTCATAGAATATTGTTTATCCTTTGGCTCTTCCGATTCCCCACAACCTGTTTGATCATAAAAAACTAGTTGAAATTTTTCTGCTAGCGGAGCCATATAGGGAAGAAAAAAGCGGTGTTCACTTCCAGGTCCTCCATGAAGAAATATGATTGGTTCACCTACCCCTAACATTTTTACATAAAGATTATTGTCGTTTACATTTACGAATCGTACACTTTCACTACTCATATAACCATCCCCTCTTTTACGGCGTACCAGCCAATCCCCATAAAATAACAACCGCCGCAAAGTAAATCGCTTTAATACCTACAACTAAACATAATGAAATAATTGCATATTTACTTAATTCTCTTCTTGCTCCTATTAAAGTGAAGATAACAGCCAAACTAAATGTTATATAGGACGCTGCTGTATTGATTAAGTTATACGTAATATCTAAATTCTGTGTAAGCCCTGTTATCTCGGCAACAAATTGAAGCAAGACAATACTACTAAAAAAAATCGCTAGCTGGTTCATTAATTTTCCATGTATTTGTGCTTGCATCGTTAACCTCCTTATAAAACTGAATATTTAATTAATTTTATCATCATATTACAAAAAAAGGAATTCCCTCTTCATAATTATATGCCGATGAAAAAACAAAAAAGAACGCTTAGTCACCTAAGCGTTCCCTCCTTTAAGAAGCTTTCTTCAAATCAATTTGAGCAAGTACTGGGTCGTGGTCACTTACACGTCCGTGCTCTTTCATAATGTTTGAGTTTAAGTGTACTGGGTCTACAATTGTGTGCGGTGCGATGTTGTTTGTTACTAAAATATGATCTAACACTTGTGCATTTCCTTCATGAATGTACGTGTAGCGGTTCTCCTTCGGCACTGTGTTTAACATATTTTTTAAGTTTGTTCCTTCTAATGTTTTTAGTGGTTTAGCGAACTCGAAATCGTTCATATCACCTACCACAACAACTGGTGCATTTGCATTCTTCTTCTGAATATCTTGTACGAAATGATTTACTTCTTGTGCTAACTGAATTCGTTTTTCTTCACTTTCTAATACAAGAGGTTGTACTTTTCCAAATGGCGTTGCATCTCCTATTTTTGAGTTTAAGTGATTTGCAACGACAACAACGTTTTGTCCTTGGAACGTAAATTCTGCCGCTAACGGTTTACGCGTACTTCCAAATAATGGATTTTCGTCTCCAATGCGGACAACGTTTTTATCAAGTAACTTCGGTACTGTCGCTAATTTCACGCGTGATGGGTTGTAGAAGAAACCGACGCGAATGTTAGCTCCTGGTGCTCCTCCGTCTTGATTGTTGTTTGGAGCAATTTCTACATACTCATACTTCGGACCACGAATTTCTAGCACTGCATCAATGATACGTTTTGCACTTAACGAAGCATCTGTTGTACCGTCATTAATCGTTCCGTTATTATCTTGCATTTCCTCTACACCGATAATATCTGGCATTTTTAAATTGTATTTAATAGAATACGCTAACGCTTTTACTTTTTCATCTGTTGTTTCTTTTTTATTTGCCGAGAAGTTTTCAATGTTATATGTAGCAACTGTTAATTTATCAAGACGCGGCTGAATATTTGCCCCTACTTGCTTAAATCCACCGTCTACTACAGCTGGTAATTCCGTTACGGGTGAAATACGGAACGCACCGTAATCATATCCGACTACGCCTGTTATATCTCCTGTGAAAGTATCTCCTACTTTTGCTACATAATCACGAGGTACTTTTACAGAAAGACGCTCTGGGTTTAATTGATTTTCATCTAAAAGAGGTGTGCCATATTTCGTTACTACTTTATCCCCGCCATTTTTTACTGTTACATATAAATTCCCGTTTTTCTGAGGTGCAATAATTTTTGGCGTTGGCATCGTAACGCGCATACCTTCTACACTTTCATAAAAGTCAATTCCATCTTCATTTGGATCAAATAAACCGAATGCATCATTATCAATAATTTGATCCGGGATTTTTACACCATTTTCTCCAAGTACGATCGGTGCTGGTAACGGTTGATCCTTTGCGATTACAGCAACGCGGCTCGCCTTAATTTCAGTCGTTGTTAAGTCTGTTTCAAACCTTTCTGCATATCCAGGTCCAACATATTCTTCTACTTCTCCATCAACTTGAATAAGATCTCCTACTGCTACATTCGCATCTTTTTTGTATACGTACATACCTTCTGACGTAGCTGGATCATTATCCGGTTGATTATCTTCTATATAAAAACCATTTTTATCGAGCGCTGTTACAACGCCTTCCACACCGTATACTTTCTTACCTTTGTAAGGAGAAATATGTGATTTCCCTTGAATATCATGAATACGAACTGGTTCATTGTTTACGATAATAAATGAAAATGTCGAAACCGCCGAAGAAGTAAGCCCTTCTTTTTCTGCGATTGCTTTAATTACGCTATTTTCATTTACTATAATTTGTCCGTTATAAAGAACACTCTTGTTAGTAGGAGTAGAGCCATCTAGCGTATAGTAGATTGTTGCTCCTTCTGTGTTTGTTGTTAATGTTACCGCTGTTCCTTTCGCAACTTCCCCGCCGCCCGGTGAAGCTACTACATCGCTAACACGGTTTTGTCCTTCTCCTTGAAACTTGTAAGCTGTTGTTGATTTTAAACCTGGGCTACTAAAATATAATTCAAGTGTCCCTGTTAACTGTACTTTCTTCCCTATATTTTCAGGGTGATCTTTCACATTTACTGCCGATCTTACATCGCCTTTTGGCAACTGAACAGGCATGATTTTGTCTGGATTCGTTTCATTTGGCGAATCGGCAATTGCTACGTTTGTGTCGTCAAACTTAGCCGGATCCTTCGTGTACTTAGAAGGACCTTGCGTATATCCAACGATATATCCTTCCACTATCCCCTTCGTTTTCCCTTGCTGCTTAAATACTTGAATTGCTTTTTCTACTGACATAGAAGTAGTTTCTTCTGCTTGCGCTAAAGTTCCAGTAAATGAAAGCAATAGCAAAAGTGATAAAAAGACACTTAACAATTTCTTCACAGCCATTTCCTCTCCCTATTTCATATTTTCTCAACATGTCTATCATATCAAATGATTCGTTATATAGAACAATATTTCGACAACTTTTACAAAAAATTAATCTAATTTACTCGTTTTCAAATTATAATACAAAATAATAATTTTACACCTTCTACGAATGTATTTTATAATATGAAAGAATGAAAAAACAGAAAATACCGAAATTTCATTGGCATGTAAAATGGATTCATTTGAATAGGAGTGATTGGATGGAAATGCAAACAGAAACATACCGCGCGGCTATGAATGGAACATTAGAACGTCATTTTTCAGATATGATTGCTGTTATACCAACTAGAATTACAATTGATCAGCTAAAACAGAGGCTAGAAACTATCTCTACTAAAGTTGATGAATTAAAAATTGTTTATAGTGATGAGACAAGCCTTATTGTTGAGTTACATATGGATGAAAAAGTCATACCGTATGAACTGCATATTGATGAAACGAATGATCCAGAAGAATATAAAATGTACAATAGACAAGATTCCACAATAGTAGATCGTACTTTTGAAAATGCGGCTTTCGGCACTGAAATTTTCACTCGTACGCTATTTGTAGGCGATGTACTGGACTGCTTTTTCCAGCAGTTACAATTTTTATGGAACCTTGCCCCAGATTTGTTATTTGTAATCGATTCAAGCGCAGCAATGAAAGTGATATCTAGAAGCTATATTGAATATCACGTTGAAAATGAATTGTTACCTGACATTCCTGACTTATACGTTATTCATTCCGTATATGAAGACGATAAAGAAGGCGAGCCTACGCAATATTGGTTTCATACACACGGCCTTTTAAGAGCAGGCGTAACTGAAATAGAATTAATTATTCCAAATCGCATTTCTTCCTACTACGGCATTGGCGATCTTTTTCAAACATTTGCTAATAATGCCGTTGAGAATGGCCAAGTTCCAATGAATGAGCCTATCGTTATTGCACATAGTCAGCAAGGTTCCATACATACAGTAGCTGTTCCGTGGGAAAAAGGTTTATCTTATATCGGACGTAAAACGAGTATGGATCAATTATCTTCAATTGAAGATGAAGAAGTGAAATTACAACCAATAGATGCACAAAACATATTTCTTGGCGGGATGGATGCCCGAGATGAATACCATCAATCTCCCTCTGTTCTCTTGTTCCAATATAATACTTCAGGAGAATATATAGAAAGCTTTTTCAAAGAACACGAAGAAGCTACAGGGCTCATGTTCTATAAAACAAATAGTGAAACGGCTCGTATGGCTTATAATGCAAAAAATACTTTCGGGTATTTCAGCAACATTTTTCAAATTGAACAATCAAATGAAGATTTCCGTTTCCTCGCTAAGTTTGGTGTCTCTTACGAAGAAGGAAAAAGTGAACATATGTGGTTTGAAATGCAAGACCTTACGGAAGATCTCATTCAAGGAATACTCATTAATGAACCGTATTTTATAGAAGAGATGAGTGAAGGAAATAGTTATCATTTAGATTTTGATAACTTAACAGAGTGGATTATTTATGCAGGAGATGCTGTGATAAAACCAAATAACTTATATATGTTTATTGGCGAATAAATATTTTATATAACAAACGAAACGCCTTCAATATAATTGAAGGCGTTTCTTATATTTTATTGTACGATTAATTCAGTCTCCATTACTTTTCCCAAATGAGATAGTGCACGCTTTGCGGCTTTCTCACCTTGCTCAATACAGTCCGGAAGACCAGAACCAGCGTAAGAACTACCTGCCAAGTATATACCTGGCAACTCTTTCTCCATAAATGTTGTGAGTTTCTTCATTCGCTCGTTATGACCTACTGTATATTGAGGCATCGCTTCTTTCCAGCGACTCACCATTGTGAAGTCTGGATCCATTGTAATGTCCATCGTCTTTTGTAAGTCCTCTAAGACGAGCTGTACAATTTCCTCATCGGTTTGTTCTACAACCGCTTCATCACCAGGGCGTCCAACGTAGCAACGAAGAAGCGCCTTCTCTTCTGGCGTTGTGTGCGGCCATTTTTTATGTGTCCACGTACATGCTGTAATTGTGTAATCGCTATTTCGAGATACGACAAATCCCGTACCAGCAATATCACGCTGAATAGCTGATTTCGGGAATGCAAGTGCCACATTTGCAACGGATGTAGAAGGAATGTTGCGGAAGAAACGGAACTGCTTGTACTGGGCAAACATAGACGGCAATACTTTATGCGAGGCTGCCATAACAATCGCATCTGCTTCGATTTCTTTTCCGTTACTAAGTGTAATCGTATAAACGTCAGCAAGCTTCGCGATTTTTTCAATACGTGTTCCCTTCATTACCGTACCTTCATGAATCTTCACTTCAAGAGATTCTACTATAGATTCTAAACCTGTTTTCACCGTTTGGAAGATTCCCTTTTTCGGTGCAGCCTTCTCTTCTTTCGGAGCGAGCGTACGCATGCCAAGTGAAATACTACGATGTTTTTGCTCCATTTGATATAACTGCGGGAATGTAGACATAAGACTCATTTCATCAATATCCCCAGCATACACACCAGATAATAATGGTTCTATTAAATTTTCAACTACTTCGTTTCCGAGGCGATGTCTGAAAAACTGCCCGAGTGATTGATCAGATACTGGTTTTGATCTAGGCATTAACAGATCAAAACCAGCTCTTAATTTACCAATTGGGGAGAACAAGCCGGAAAATAGAAACGGAGTAATTTGCGTTGGAATTCCCATCATTGATCCGCTCGGCATTTTATGTAACCGATTGTTTACAAGAACGAATGATTGACCGGTCGTATTCTCTACAATTTCATCACCAAGGCCTAATTCTCTCGCTAATTTAGCTGCGCTTTCTTTTCTCGCTAAGAAAGAATCTGGTCCGCGTTCAATTGTAAATCCATCTTTTCGAACGGTTTGAATTTTCCCGCCAAGTCTACCCGATGCTTCTATAAGTACTGTATCGATCGGCAAGTTCTTGTCATGAATTTCTTTTTGTAAGTGATACATTGTTGTTAATCCAGTGATACCACCGCCGATGATTACAACTTTTTTCCTCAAGCATGCTCCCCCTTTCTTCTTACATTACAGATTCTTTTTTCTTTAATACAACATCAGCTAAACAGTCAATGAATGCGTCCGATGCATTTGGCATTTCTGGACGATAATATTTCGCGCCAATTTCATCCGTTACAACTTTACACTCAAAGTCGTTGTCATATAAAACTTCTAAATGTTCCGCAACAAATCCAACTGGTGCATATACGAATGAACTGTATCCGTACTTTTCATTTAGTTCTCTCGTTAAATCTTGTACATCTGGACCAATCCAAGGATCTGGTGTATTTCCGGCACTTTGCCAACCAACTGCGTAGTTTGCTACTTCTGCACCGCGTGCAATATAATCAGCTGTTTCATTTAATTGATCTGGATATGGATCGCCCATTGCGATAATTTTTTCTGGTAAGCTGTGTGCAGATACGATTAATACTGCTTTTTCACGCTCTGCTTCTGACATACCGTTATATATACCTTTCACTGCATCAACCCAGTACTGGATGAATTTCGGTTCTTTATACCAGCTATCGATGCCATGAATTGTTAAGTTTCCAAGTTTCTCAGCTTCTTCTTGTGCTCGTCCAACGTATGATTTCACGCTAAACGTAGAATAGTGAGGCGCAAGAACAAGTGCAATTGCATCTTGTATGCCGTCGTTATACATATCTTTCACCGCATCTTCAATAAACGGTTCGATATGTTTTAAGCCAAGATACATATGGTACTCTACTTCATCTTGTACTTCATTTAAACGCGTCTCTAACTTTTTAGCTTGCTCTAATGTAATAGTAGCTAAAGGAGAAATACCACCAATTGCACGGTAGCGCTCTGTTAAATCTTCTAGCATTTCAGGACTTGGCTTTCTTCCTCTGCGAATATGTGTATAGTAACGTTCAATATCTTCTTCTTTATATGGCGTTCCGTATGCCATTACAAGCAAACCAATTTTCTTTTTCATACAGCAATTCTCCTTTACTTCGCTAACTGCCCTTTAGAGTATTCATGAATAAATGTAGTTAATTGTTTTAATGTATCTGGATTTACTTCTGGGAATACACCGTGACCTAAGTTAAAGATATAACCTGGTTGTTTCATTCCTTGATCTAAAATACCTTTTACATGTTCTTCAATAACAGACCATGGCGCAAGTAAGAATGAAGGATCCATATTTCCTTGGACCGCCTTATGAACGCCGCGTGCGCGTGCCTCTTCGATCGGTAAGCGCCAGTCTAAACCGACTACATCAAGCGGTAAGTCGTGCCACTCATTTACTAAGTGTGCAGCGCCAACACCGTGCATAATCATAGGAACACCCATCGTGCGAACTTCTGCGAAAATACGCTCCATTGCTGGTTTAATAAATACGCGGTAATCTGCTACATTTACTGTTCCAACCCAAGAATCGAAAATTTGAACTGCTTTTGCTCCTGCGTTAATTTGCGCTTTTAAATATGTAATAACCATATCTGCTAGCTTATCCATTAAAGCGAACCAAGCTTTCGGCTCTGCATACATGAACGCTTTCGTATTATGGTAATTACGAGATGGACCGCCTTCAATCATATAGCTCGCTAGTGTAAAGGGTGCTCCTGAAAAACCGATTAACGGTACGTCTAACATTTCCGTCGTTAATAAACGAATCGTATCTAATATGTACGGTACGTCATCTTCTGGATTGATTTCCCCTAGTTTTTCTACGTCTTGTAAAGAACGGATTGGATTATCGATAACTGGACCAATACCTGATTTAATTTCAACATCCACACCAATTGCAGGTAGTGGTGACATAATATCTTTATAAAGAATTGCTGCGTCTACGTTATATTGATCAACTGGTAGTTTTGTAACGTATGCACATAACTCTGGATTGTGTGTAATTTCAAATAGAGAATATTTTTCTTTTATCTTTCTATATTCCGGCTGCGAACGACCTGCTTGACGCATATACCATGCTGGTACATACTCTGTACGTTCCCCCCTACATGCTTTTAAAAATGTCTCATTTATAGTTCTTACCAAGACCCTTGCTCCCTTCCTTGCCAATGCTTCGAATACGTTCGATATTTATCTTTTTTTACTATACAACTTGTAAAAACAAAATGCATAATATTATGTACGTTGTTCATGAAATTGACACAAACATTCTTAAAAACGCTTACTATTTTCACAACATTCTTATTATAGCACAGAGAAAAACTATGGTTTAGCTACTTTTGACTTTTCTCCTTCACGATTCGTTTGTGTGTTATATGGTACAACGTAAAAGCTCGGTTTTGAAAATATGTTAACAAACTTTTCCTCATATTCTCCAGCACCTGTTACAGTGGCTACATGCGTATGAATTCCTTTTTCCACTCTGTAAATGCGATACATAATTCTTTCATCTGGAAGAGGTGTCCAACTTAATTTTGTTTTAAATAAACCGAACGGACTAAACGATAGCTTCATTTTTACATCTTCAATCCGATGTAACCGAATCGGAGCACCGATTGTTTCCACACCTTCTGGTTTCATAAACTTCTCTTTATGCTCTACATTTGCCTTCGTTAAAATTTTCTTAAACAATTTCGTCGCAGTTGCACTCTCCCCTTGCAACTGATGCTCTTTATCTGTGCGGTCATAACCAATCCAAACAGCGCCGACTAAATTTGGTGTATATCCAACGAACCACATATCTCTCGCTCCATTGTCGTCATTTGGCAAAGAAGTAGTACCCGTTTTTCCAGCTAACGCTCCGTTATATACACCCGCTTTCGCCGTCCCTTCTTTCACGACGCCTTCCAGCATTTTTGTCATATACCATGCCGTTTGTTTTGAGAATATATTTGTTTCTACTTTTGGCGATTCCCCAATGACTGCACCGTGTCTATTTAACACTTTATCAATCACGTGTGGCTCAATAATATCGCCATTTGCTAAAAATGCACGATACATTTTCACAAGATCAAATGGTGAAACACCGTTTTTCAATCCGCCAAGCGCTGTACTTAAACCAGCGTCCGCAATATGAACATTTCCTTTCTCTAAATATTGCTTTCCTTCTTCCACCCCTAACTCATTTAATAAAGAAACTGCCGGTACGTTTGCTGACTCTAAAATCGCATCGTACATCGTCATTTCTTTTGAATACTCATGATTATAATTTCGAGGTTCATAGCCTTCGAAAGAACTTCTCTCATTCGTTAATAAAGAATACGGATTATACTTTTTCGTTTCTAATGCTGGCGCATAGACGATCAGTGGTTTTAAAACAGAACCGGGCTGCCTTTTTGCAAAGATGCGATTAAACCCTCTCGGCACATACTTTCTTCCGCCAATCGCCGCTTTAATCCCGCCCGTACGATTATCCATTAATAAAAATGCACCTTGCGCCCCATTTTCTTTACCAGGGAAATTTCGCTCATCTTGAAACTGGTTATACGCTACCTTTTGAATTTTTTCATCCATCGGTACGACAAACGTATATCCACCGCGCAGCACTTCTTGGTGAGACAACCCGTACAAACGAGCTGCTTCATCTATGACCATATCAATATATGGCATATATGCGAGTTCATTCTCATCTAAGTTTTTATAAAGGGCGATTGTCTTTCCTTGATAACGTACGCTTTCTTCTGCAGTTAAATAGCCTTGTTTATGCATAAGTGACAATACGAGATCACGGCGCTTCTTACTCTTCTCCGGAGATAAGTACGGTGAATATCCATTCGGTGATTTCGGAAGACCTGCAAGCATTGCACCTTCTTCTACTGTTAAATCTTCTACATTTTTATTAAAATACAACTTTGCTGCAGCTTGAATACCGTAAGCTCCATGTCCAAAATAAATATGATTCATATACATTTCAAGAATTTGCTGCTTCGTATATTTTTGCTCTAGTTGAAGAGAAATTGCGACTTCTTTCAACTTGCGCGTAACTGTTTTTTCACGATTTAAAAAGACGTTTTTAGCAAGTTGCTGCGTAATGGTACTACCGCCCTCTACCTTTTCTCCAGCTAACGTATCTTTATAAAGAGCTCGAAATATAGACGGATAATCAATTCCTTGATGCTCATAAAAACGAGAATCTTCCACCGCAACAAACGCCTGCTGCACATATTTCGGAATTTGCTCGACTGGTACGAGTTCTCTATTTTCTACGTATAATTTCGTAATTTCTTTTCCTTTCTGGTCAACGATACGTGATGAAGAGTGGAAAACGAGCTGCTTTTCATCCATCATATAGCCACCAGCTAACACGATAAGTTTATACAGTACAATCGCTACTACCACCGTTGCGACGCCGCCTAATAAAGTCCACTTTACTTTCTTCATACATCGTCCTTCTTTCCAAATGATGGTACATTTATTATTTGAAAAAGAAGTATCTTTATGTATATAATCTTCGAAGTTTTTCAAGAGAATTGATATAATAGAAACAAACTATTAAGGGGGCATTAAAATGAAGGCTATTATTTCATACGAAACACCTCTAGAACAAGCACATTTCACTGCAAAAAATGATGAGAAAAACATGTTTTATAAAGAAAATACTGAAGAATCTGTAGAAGGATCACTTCAGTATGACGTACTAGACGCTGTTGGCGAATTTAACGGACAACCTGGCTATATCGTTTGTAACAACATTTCTGTAACAGACGAAGGGCGTCCAGTATTTGAAAACCGCTTTAAAAACCGTGCAGGCCTTATCGAAAACGAACCAGGCTTCCAAGCAATCCGCGTTCTTCGCCCATTAAGTAACGATACATATGTCATCTTAACGATGTGGGAAACAGAGCAAAACTTTAAAGACTGGACAGAATCACGTTCATTCGAAAATGCTCATAAAAAACGTCCTGCACAAGCAGAAGGACAAGCTCCAGCGCATCCACATGCGGAAGGACAAAAAAGCATTTTCTCTCGTCCATCGTTTGTGACTACTTTTGATGTGTTAGTTTAGGTTTCGGAGTTCGGAGACCCCGGCATGTGAAATTATATCGGCGATTCTTCGAATATATCGGCGATTTCCTGGATATATCAGCGCAACTCAAATTATATCAGCGATTTTTCCAATATATCGACTTATCGACAAATCACGACATAAAAAAGGAAACACCATTACACACTGGTGTTTCCTTTTTCTTTGTACCAATTATATATACGAAGTGCATCTTCTTTTTGCATATGCTTCACTTTGTAAGGATGCCCCGCTACCGATACGACAGCTGTACATAACTCGTCTTTCTTTTGAAAATACGACTGACTGTATCCAACTGCTTGAATATGTCTTCTTCTCATGATTCCTGTATATTTCGCAAGACCTCGGTATACCATTACTAACTGATTTTCTCGTATCATATAACCACTACTTGTATACCGAGCGTACGCAAGTAACGTAAATATGATACATAGTGGTATTAAAGTGAACAACGCGGTATGTTGTTTAAAATATATACTCGCACCGGTAATCGGCAGTGCGAGCACCGCACTTGTAATCCAGCCCATTATTACGTAACGACGTAATGCTGCTTTTGGTAAATGAACGATTTCTTCCTCCATTTCATACGGCAACTGCAAATACGTAAGTAACTGCTGTACATCTTTTTTCTTCATAAAAGGATGTAACATCACTTCATTCCCAGCGGATTCTATACTTTGAATGACTTCTACTTCGACAGAGCAATAACCGAAAGGCTGCCGAAGAATTCCTTCTTTCACAGTAATTGCTTGAATGCGGTGTAGTTTTAACACAAACTCTTTCTTATCAAATAAACCTTGAACGATACGAATTTCTTTTCTGTTTCGCTCAATTTTAAAATTCGCATATTTTAACGCATAGCCGGCTGTAGAAATGACCCACGAAATTGCCATTAAAATCGCGGCCATAATGATTAATTCATATACACCGTTATCCATCACATACGCTTCCACTTTACTGATGAGCCATTTTGGAAGAAATTGATTAAACTCTGAGTAAATAAGAAGTAGTCCAGAAAATACTAATCCGAATTTACCAGATGTAATGGCTGCGAATAAAATTTCTTTCGTTGTTAACTGATACACCGTCTTACTTTCTCCTGCTGCGGGCACTTCTTCAGTCACAACACTTCTTTCTTTATGTAATAAGGCAATTAGTTCCTTCGCTTCATCCTCTTTAATACCCGCTAACATCACTTCTGGCTCAGTACCACCGCCAGCTACTTCTATGTTTAACTTCGTAAGTCCAAGTATTTGATAAATAACATTAGAAGACGTACTAATATTTTGCACACGATCTTTATTTAAATAGCTTTCTTTCTTCACGAACACACCATGTTTTATATGTACAACATTATCTTTAACCCAGTACACTTTAAAATACCATTTTACAGCTGAAAAAATAGCCATAATACATAATAGCGCCAAAAGAACAAGATGTAAGAAATACCCAGGTTCTACTTCACCATCTGAACGAAATAGAACAAGAAAAATAAAAGGCAGTAAACCTGCAATTCGAATACCTAACAATATTGTGATCGGATGTTGCCTCTTATACACCCTCATCACTCACTTTCGCAAGTTCTCCAATTTGTCTTTTCAGCTGCTCTGCTTCTTCTTTCGTTAAACCTGGAATACTATGAGAAGTTGCCGCTGTTGAAATGTGTAATTCTGCTAAATTATACTTTCTCATAATCGGTCCTTGTTCAATCGTTACGTGCTGTACACGAATCATCGGAATGAGCACACGCTTAACCACAAACATTCCCTTTTGAATCTCAATCTCTTCTTCATTTAATCTATAACTATAATAGCACTGACGTAAATTTGGAAATACGAAATAATCAAGTGGGATAAATGTAATAGCACCTGTTACTAACAATCCAAACAACCATCCCCACCAATTAAAGTTGATCATAAAAAAGAAATACGCAATTACAACTGCTAGTATAACTGCTGCCCCAATTAAAGCGTGAACCCTCCACACTTTCAGCATATTAGCATGAATCTCCCTTTCTAACGGCTGCATCTCATCACTCCAATTATATGAATTTATTAATTATATATTAGTTGTTATATACATTTTTGTAAAATTATAGTTTCTTCACATCGTATCGAGCATTTCTTTGAAATTCCCTTCATTAATCGAATACACTTGAAACTGAATATAATCTATCTCATTCGTATTAGGACGAGCATATGGCAAAATGTTAAATCTAGAAGCCGATCTTCCTAACATATCTATAATCATAAGAGAAACATCAACATGCTCAAAGCCTACACAGAATACTACCGCTTCTCCTGTGCATTCATAATCTTTAATCGTATCATACGATTTATTTGCATTAATCAGCATCACTTTGAATAGTTGGTTCAAATTTTCTGGTTTGAAATTAATCATTTATACAACTCCTTTTTCTAACAAAACACTACGAAAACAGTGTAATCTTATACTTTCATAGCCTCACACATCAATTATATTAAAAATAAAGCTAGTTTTTTATAATTTTTTTGATATAATTACTTACGGGAAAAGGGAAGAATTTTGTCTTCCTTTGTGTTTTTATTTGCATCTAGTTCTTTTGCTAGATGCTTTTTTTTATGCAAAAAAGGTATCCTCACATACTTTGAGGATACCTTTTCATCCATTTAGTGCATTTCAATAATTGTACCGTCTTCGAATACTTTGAATACGCCAGTAAATCCTGATCCAGCTGCGCCTTCTATTTTATATGTCGTACGCACTCTAATTTGATAATATTTCTTTCCATTCTCTACTTTCGTATCCTCTAACGTGTAATTATATTCTTCATTATACTCATTTTTGATATATGCTTTCGCTTTCTCAAAAGTAAAGTCATCTTGCGTTTTTCCTGTCTCTACTTTTTGAGTCGTATCTGTTTCTACCTTTTGATTATTTTCTGTCGTTACTTTTTGAGTCGTATCTGCTTCTACCTTTTGATTATTCTCTGTCGTTGCTTTTTGATTTTTGTCTGTCCCTGCCTTTTGATTATTCTCTGTTGCTACTTTTTGTGGCTTTTCTGTCGCTACCTTTTGAGCCGGTACTGTATTCGTTTTTTCTGTTTTCGTTGCTACTGTTTCATTCTTTGCATTTTTTTCTTCTTCACCAATTTTCGTGATTAATCCTGCGGCTTTTTTATTATATTCTTCAAGGCTCTTGTTATCTTTCGTTTCTGAAACTAGCTTCGTTAATAACTCTTTCGCTTCTGCATAATTTTTCTTACTTATTAACTCTTCGCTTTTCACCAGTTGTTCACTATATTTCTTTTTTGTTTCTACAATAGCTAGTAAAGCCGTACGTTCTTCCTTCGCTTGTTTTACAAGCGTAGTACTTCCATTCTTCACGCTTTCTACTTTTTCAAATGATTTAACAGATTCTTCTACCTTTTTTTCTTCTTTTAGCTTCACTGCTTCAATCATTGCTTTCGTTTGTTCTACAAGCACTTTTACATCTGAATCATCTTTTTTCTCATCTAGTGCCTTTTCAAATGATGATAAGGCTGTTTTATATTCTTTATTCGTTAGTGCAGTATTCCCCTCATCCATCGCTTTTTCATAATTCCCATTACTACATCCAGCTAACATTAAAAATGTAAGTCCCATTACTGCTAATAATTTTTTCATTTTTTTCTCCTCCTATATACCCCTAAAACGGTAGCTTCATATGTATAAAAGTCTGTGTAGCAATTAGACTGAAAGGAAATATGTACTTTGTGTGTGGGAAAGGAAGTACACTTCATTTGCTATCATTATGTAAAACTCCTAAATAGTTGGCAGTCTTCTTCTTTTCAGACAGAAAGGAATTTTAATAATGCGCGTAAAGCTCTCACTCAGGCTCGTTACTACACACACTTTTATACACATAAAAAATCATTTTTAGTTGGAATACGAACTACAATTCGTAACATACCGAAAAACAACAGAAAACAAACCGTAACATAAGTCACAGTCCGTAACTTTTCTGTAACACAAATGTAACATAAGGTTTTTAAACATACAATAGTTTTTTTACATTATTTTTCCTCTATCTACATTTTTAGGTACGATAAGGTCCGATCTTTAGCATCAATAAGCACCCTTATTAAAAAACGTGTAGGGAATCCAGTCTCATTTCCATCAAGTTGACAAGTATCCCAATCGTACACGAAACAAAAGCAAATAAAAAAGTCTACTAATTAAAGTAAACTTAAAATCACACTATATATCTTCTAAATTTCATCATTCCTTTGATATAATCACATACAGGAATATCTTCATCTTTCCTTATAATTTGTATCTAGTACGATTGCTAACTGTCTTTTTTATATTATTTTACATAGGTGCGGGGGATTCTATTGAAGAAATTTACTGTTAGCTATATAGCATGTTTACTAGTTTTCTCTATTGTTATAAATATTTTACAGTATGCACGAGATCCAAATTATGCAGATTCATGGGGACCCATTTGGGTATCTATTATTATGTTTTCAATTCTTGGAAGCATTCCTGTTCTTATCGGTTGTTTATTAGGTGAATTTTGTTATAGAAAAATAAAAAGAAGTCACGAATTAAAAATCGGAATTCCTGTATTTATACTGTTAGGTATTTCCTACAATCATTTATTCTTTATGTGGTTTAACGACAGAGATTTTCTATCCTTTCATTTAAAAGCCTTTTTGGAAACCGGCCTTCCTATTACGTTATCATCTTTATTATTTTACTTTATAAGACGGCGCTAATTCTTTCATCATTGCATAAAAAATGTTATTCCTCCTGTTGAACTGAGGAATAACATTTTACTTAACAAATTTGCTTCCAACTCGCATCCTTCACATCTTCACTAGTCGGTTTTCTAACTGATCCAACACAACATTCCTCGCAAGCACCGAACGCAATGAAATTTTTCTGCGCTTGTCTTAACGAAGCTTCATTTGCCCCGCCTTCGAAGTCAGGATCGTTAAACTGTACCTCATCATCTTCCCAATAACATATACTGCAAATTTCATATGTACCTGGTTCTTCTTCTAATGTTCTATACCCGCAGCATGAACAAGTGTATTTCATTTTGCCAACGCCTTGTTAACTTCTTTTTTCTCCCATATATTCCGGCCCACAAAGAATGTAACAGCGCAAATCATAGTTATCGCCATGAAAAAGATATTAGAAACTTCATATATAGTTGGAAGCCCTACCGTTACGGAAACAATACTAAAAGCTAAAAGTAGATATAATAATAAAGATATAATATAGCTTAATTTAAATCGTAAAATGATACCTCTAAACAATAGCTCACCAAGAAGACATCCACCTAAAATAATAGGTACTCCGAAATACAATGTAAGGACTCCCATTTGCGAAGTAGATTGAATTACCTTTCCAATTATGTTCGGCGAAGTCATCTCATCACTTTTTCCCATCCTATCATATAAATCAAGTGCCATTGCTAAAATAAAGAAACTTAATATAGAAAATGAGTACGGAATTAAAAATTTGCTCACTCTCATTCACCTCACCTTTTTTTTACCTATATTATTCATTATTTCCTATCATTTTCATATAAGAAAATAACTACCTATACTAAAATATAGATGGAAGAATTTCTATATAAAAAAACCTAAACCATCTGCTCCCTATATTTTTTAGGGTAGATGGTTTAGGTTTTTATTAGAAAGTAGTATCTTCTTTTTTATAATATTCTTTTGAAATCTCTTCATAAAATGCTGCCGATGTCGAGTAGAAATAAGGTACTAACCATAAGAAACCGATTCCTATAGTAAGAATACTTAAAATGAACCAGCCAATGAAGCTTAAGCATAGTAAAAAGTAATCCATTTTATGTCCATTCATCATACGGCGACTTTCAGTAATTGCTTGATTCGCTGTGTATTCTGGATGATCATTCAAAATAAAGTACGTCATAGCATAAGAAAATGATTTAATAATTCCCGGAATAATAAGAAGTAATGTCCATAAAATCAAGTATACGTACATTAGTAAATATGTTAAAAATGCCTTCATAAATTTACTGCCATCGCTAAACCATCTAAATAAATGACCAATACGAGCATTATCTCTACGGATTACATGTAAAACGAGATAATAGGCACCTACTGTTAATGGACCGATAATAAGCATTGCAATAATACTTACTGTAAACGACTCCCTTGCTTCTTCCCAACCCCAAAATATCGAGAAAATACCTGTGAATAGCATATTAGCAGCTCCAATGAGGATTCCAAGTAATAAGGTTGCCCCTACCGCTAATCCCCATTTTCCTTTTAATGCATCCAGCGCTTCTCTTTTCAATTGACTTATCATATATAACCTCCTAAAAAATAGCTCTATATCATTATACCATTTATATCAAAAATTCCACAAAATTCCCTTGAATAGAAACAGACTACCTTTTTAATACGTATTGATACATGTGTGCTGTATTTGTACTAACATATAGATGAAACCAAGAAAAAACTAGTTCAAATGTAAACCACTGATTTTTCTATAACAAAAAAGCCTGCCTTTTATAATAGGCAAGCCTTCTCAAATTACTCCTCACTTATTCTCTTCTTATACCAATCCTGCATTCTCTCCGCATCTTCTACTCTCGTATGCTCTAATTTATACTCCGATGACGCACTAGAAAACTTATACGTACATAAATTTGCGCGGCGCTGGAAATATGATTGTGTTTTTTCAATTGATTGGACGTGCCTTCTTCTTACAAGTCCTGTATGTTTTCCAATACTACGATGTACAATTGTAATTTGTTCTCCGTTTACACTGTAACCATTTGTTTTAAACGTTGCGTATCCAAGTGTAAAGATGAGGATCGCGAGCGGTAGTAATGCCCACATGATAAAATACTTTTCAAAGTATATGCTTATTCCCGTAAGCGGGATTGCTAGCATGGCGAAAAAGATGAAACTATCAATTAAGTAACGGCGTAGTGCTGCTTTTGGTAATGGAATCATGTTGGCATGCAGTTCATATGGTAATTGTAAATGGGCGAGTAACTGTTGCACGCGATCTTTTCGAAGGATCGGATGCAGTGTAACTTTTTCCTCTTTCCCCTCACTTTGAATGACTTCTACTTGCACAGCACAATAACCGAATGGTTGGCGTAAAATACTTTCTTTTATCGTAATACCTTGCATACGATGTAACTTTAGTACGAGTTCTTTTTTTTCGAGTAATCCTTGCGAAATGCGGACTTCATCATGTCTTCGATTCACTGTGAAATCCCCATGTTTTAACGCATAACCGATTGTGGATATAATCCAAGAAACGACTAGTAAAATAGCTACCATGTAAATCCAGCCGTATATATCGTGTTCCATTACATAAGATTCTACGCTATTTTTGATCCATTTCGGAATGTACTCATCTACTTGGTTATAAACGAAAAAGATTAAAGAGAATAATAATCCAAACTGACCAGATGTAATAGACGCTAATAAAATTTCTTTCCAAGTTAACTTGTATTCTGTCGCTTGTTTTTCCTCTGTCATGCTTTCTTTTTCTACTGCATGTTCTGTAGATTCGTCTAACGCTCCTTCTGCTTTCACTTCTGGAGTCGGCTCATTTAGTAAGAAAATAAGCTCCTTCGCTTCATCTTCCGTAATACCAGCTAAGCTCACTTCTGCATCATCGCCTCCGCCAGCTGTTTCGATTTGTATTTTCTTTAAACCGAGCATTTGATATAGTACGTTAGAACTTGTATGAATTGTTTGAACACGCTCTTTATTTAAGTAGCTCTCCTTCTTCACAAAAAGCCCTTGTTTCACATGCAATACGTTATTTTCAACCCAATATGTTGTGTAATACCATTTTTCAAACGCTGAAAAAATGGTAAGTAAACCAAATCCAGCGGGAATTAAATACCAAAACGGGAATTTTCCGTTTAAGCTAAACATGAAAATAATGAGTGGTATAAAATCTGTTATTTTTAATTCTAATAACATCGTGATTGGATGCTGCCTCTTATACATCCTCATCACTCACTTTCGCTAATTCTGCGATTTTCGTTTTCAGCATTTCAGCTTCATACATCGTTAACCCTGGAATGCTATGAGACGTTGCTGCTGTTGAAATATGTAATTCTGCTAATCCATGTTTTCTCATAATTGGTCCTTGTGCAATCGTTACGTGCTGTACACGAATCATCGGTACTAATACACGTTTTACAACGAATAGACCGTGCTGAATTTCAAGTTCTTCTTCGTTCAGTTGGTAGCTATAATAACGCTGACGTAGTTTCGGGAATACGAAGTACGAAAATGGTGCGAACACAACTGTTAGCCCAATCATTACATACAAAATCCACGCCCACCAATCAAACTTTATCATGAGGAAAAGGTAAGCTAAAATAACGAGAATACCAATTCCTTCTTCAATGACAGCACGAACTTTCCACACCTTAACCATGTCAGGGTGAATTTCATTTTTCAATGGATCCATGTAACCACTCCAAATCTAGTAATCTAATATATGAATACTCTCAAGTTATATTTTACATAACTTTACAAAAAATTCATATTTATTCTTCTTTATCTTTTTTCTCAGGAATACAGTGAAACTTTAATCAGTGGGGTTTTGTCCATTTCCCACTGATTATCAGCCCTCACCAATCGGGCTTTTACGGGCAGTTATCTCCCACCTAACTTCCTCACATTCGCCAAATTTTAAGGTGGGAGTCTTACTGCCCGTTAATGCGGGACAAACCCAAGAAAACCGAGCCACCAGTTTTTCTTCATTTTCAACTTTATTCCCCCTTCATTACGTTTTTCACATTTTGAATCCAAATTTCTTTATATTTTAAATCGAATCCTATTAATATGTAATTACTCATGTTATCAATAACGAGCGCTAACGTATGAGCATTTTCTTCTGTTGCATGTTGTGACACAACGTCAAGTGTCGCACCTTTCTTCAATAAATCGTGGAATCCATTTAAAAACTCCTCTTGTATTTCAAATAGGCGTTTCTGATACTTTTCGTTTCGCGTCGCACTTACGATAAATTCATTTATAACGCGTAATATACCTTCTTGGCCTTTATACTCAGACAACATTTGTAAGCCATCTGCAATCAACTTTTCTTCAAAGTTTTCTTTCGTATATTGGTCTTTATCGAAGTAACTCACAAATTGATACCCAGAAAAAATCTCCTCAAATAAAAAGTCTACTAACGCTTCTTTAGAAGGAAAATGATAATAAATAGCCGGTTTTGAAATCCCTACCTCTTTCGCAATCATGGAAAGGCTCATTTTCTCAATACCGTGCTCTGCCATCAGTTTAAATGACGCCTCTACAATGTGCTGCGATGTTTGTAAATTCTTTGTCATACTGTACCTCACTTATTTTTACTTACCAGTCGGTAAATAAATTGTAAAATGAAACGGAATGATTTGCAAGTTAGTTCGCGCCTCAGAAGGGATTTATTGGTAAATACAGAAAACATAAAGTAAAAGCAACATATAACAATAAGGAGGATGTTCATATGGGACTTGGCGGTAAAGGCGGTAGTGGTGGCGCTGGCGGCGGTGAAGTTGGACAAGATGGTAAGAGCGTTAGTAGCGGCTACATATTACTCATTGTGCTCTTTATCATATTAATCGTAGCTGGAGTCAGCTATAGTGGACTTGGCCTTTAACTTTCACCAGTAGTATGCAAAATAGAAAGCACTGGCTGTATGAATGGCCAGTGCTTTCTATTTTCAGCATTCTTATACATCATGTGTATTTCATTATTGATCATCCACAATAATGTACGCTGTTCTAATTGGTCCGTGTACACCTACGACAAGATTCATTTCAATGTCCGCGCTATTTGAAGGACCAGAAACGAAATTCACACAAGCTGGCAGGGTTTTTCCTGATGTATTTTGATCATGAATCAGTTTTGTAGCTTGGGTTAATCTTGGTACGATTGTACTTTTAGGAACGATTGCAATATATGACTCTGGAAGAAGACTAACATGCCTTCCTTTTAACCCGTCATTAAATAGTACAACGGTTCCTGATTCTGCTAAAGTCATATCACTGAACGTAATGCCTAGATCAGCAGCTTTCGCAAATGCTATGTCCTCTTCTTTATGGTCTAATCCCCATGTGCGAAATTGTGTTGTGCCTTCATTTTTGAAAAATGGAGTAAGACCATATTCATTAAAGCGCTCATCATTCGCGCACATCGCAGATTTGATATTCCATTCTTGTATAAAAGACTCCAATGTTTCAACAAGATTTTCCTTTGTTGTTCGCTTTACTTCTGTATGAATCACTTCGCAGTGCTCCATTAACTGTACTACAAGTTCATCTTGCGAAAGTCCGTCAAACACATTCCACTGCGGGGAAACAGACCATTTCGGTTTTCCCACTGCTTCTGGACGTTTCCTGCCAAGCTTTTCTGATAATTGGAGTAAAAATTCCTCACGATTTTGGATGGCCATCATTGTTCTCCTTTTCGTGTTTTTTAAACCACTCTCGAAACGGTTGTTTTTTCGGAACTGGAAAATCTCTCGCATCCGTCCAATCTTTTAACGGCCCAATGCCGCGCTCGATTTTATCTCCTTTTGCAAGAGGTTTTAATGCATACGGAGCGCTCTTCGCTGCAAAAGAAAATAATCTAGGACTCTTCACCGTTTTTTCAAAACCTTTCATAGCAACGTTCCAAGCTACAGGTGAGTATTTTTCTTGTACAATGCGGCTGCGATGTTTAATTAACAAGTCGTGTAACGGGATTTTCACTGGGCATGCTTCTGTACAAGCACCACAAAGGCTAGACGCATAAGGTAAATCCTTATATTCATCGTATCCCCCTAAAAGTGGTGTCAACACAGCTCCAATTGGCCCTGGATAAATAGAGCCGTATGCATGTCCACCAATATGCCGGTATACAGGACACACATTAATACATGCGGCGCAACGAATGCACTGAAGGACACTTTGGAATTCTGTTCCTACAATATCAGAACGTCCATTATCAACAATGACTAAATGAAATTCCTCCGGTCCATCTGTCCCGCCCGGCTCCGTTAACCCTGTAATATAACTTGTTAACTTTTGTCCTACAGAACTTCGGCATAGAAGTGTTACTAACACATCAAGCTCTTCCCATGTCGGAACAATACGTTCCATCCCCATAACTGTAATTAACGTTTTCGGAAGTGTCGTCGTAAGTCTTGCATTTCCTTCGTTTGCTACGATAGAAATGGAACCAGACTCTGCAACCGCAAAGTTACATCCCGTCACCCCTATATCCGCTGCAAAAAAATCATCACGTAAATATGCTCTTACAAATCTCGCCATTTCCGTAGGGTCAGATGTTCCCTTATAATTTAACTTTGTTTTAAATATTTCACAAATGTGTTCTTTATCTTTATGAAGACATGGAACAACAATGTGTGACGGAGGATCGTGGTCGTTTACTTGTAGAATAAATTCCGCTAGATCTGTTTCTAACACTTCCGCTCCAGCTTCTTCAATCGCTTCATTTAAACTAATCTCTTCCGTTACCATAGATTTTGATTTCACAATTTTTTTCGCATTTTTCTTTTTTACAATCTCTTTTACATATTCCCTTGCATCTTCTGCAGTCTTTGCAAAATAAACAGAACCACCGTTTTTCTCAATATTTTCACTCAATTGATGTAAATAATAGTCTAGGTTTTCTAACGTATGCTTTCGAATTTCTTCTCCTAAAGCTCGCCACTCTTCCCAATTACCAAGACTCTCCGTAGCTTTTAACTTCTTACCTCTAAGACCATCTTGCGCTTTCCGAACAGCTCGCCGCATAAATGGATCGCCAATACCTGTTTTCGTACGCTTATGAAAGGGATCATTCCCAATTTTCATTCCCATCTCTATATCCCCCTCTTATTTTCGATCTTCATTTAATACTTGAGCAATATGTTTTACATCAATTGGATAACCATTACGTGTTAAACGTCCTTTTATATTCATTAAGCAACTGCAATCCATTCCAATTAACACTTCCGCACCGGTTTCCATAATATGCTTTACTTTTTCCTCAACCATTTCTTCAGAGATCTCTGGCATCTTCACCGAGAACGTCCCTCCAAATCCACAGCAATCATAATTATGCGGTAGTGAAACAACTTCCAGTCCCTTTACACATTTTAATAACTTTTGCGGTGGTTCTTTAATTCCCATTAATCGGCTCATATGACAAGACGTATGCACCGTTGCTTTTTTATGAAGCTCCGCACCTAAATCTTCTTTCCCTAATACTTCAACGAGAAATTGCGTGAATTCATATGTTTTATTTGCAAGTTCAGTCGCTTTTTTCTTCCACTCTGCTTCACTTTCAGAAAATAAGCTAGAAAACTCGTGAACCATCATAGCGCAAGATCCCGATGGTGCCACAACATATTCTGAATTAGCAAAGGCTTCAATCATATGTTTTGCAGCTGTTTTTGTTTCTTGCACATACCCGCTATTATAAGCAGGTTGTCCGCAGCAAGTTTGCGTTTTCGGAAAATCAACTTCACAACCTAAATCTTCAAGAATTTCCACAACATCTCTTCCTACTTCTGGATAAAAAACATCTGCAACACAAGTGATAAAAATTGATACTTTCATATTTTGCACCCCTAAATACAGTAAAGTAAGCTCAAGTAACTTTATTTGTATATTATTGGTAATAAAGTAAGACTTTAATCATTAGTGTTTTACCGCGCACAAATAGCGGGATAAAATAAAAAATATGAATAGAAATAACAAAAAAGTGATTAAGAACTATCTCAATCACTTTTTCTTATTAAAATACGATACAATCGCAAATCCTAAAACAAATGTAATCATTGAACTTATAATTCTTTATTTTGGGAGAAAAATCATCAATTATCGGGAAGAATGTTTGGAAACTTCTTGTTAGTAGAATGGCTGTTTCTATATTAAGTACTTTGCTTTTGGGGCTTTTTGTATGGGAAATGAATATAGGAGATACTTGGCACCTTTACAGATGAAATTTAAATAAGCAATGTAAACCATAAGGAGATATGCCCTCTTTATCATTGTTTGTCAAGAAGACTCCCTCCTCAGAGTATATCCCAGTGCATAGGAGGGAAAGCGATTGGCTAAATTGATTTCATCAAACAGAAACATTTTTGGGTTTTATAAATATATCTTTCACAAATCTCTCCACTTCCTCAGATGTTGTCATATTTAAAATTTGTTCAATAACTAAGTTTATTTCTGTTTTTGATAACTTAAGAATTTGGTTTCTTGCTCGTAAAATAGAAGTGGCACTCATAGAAAATTCGTCTAATCCTAAACCGAGAAGAATAGGAATCGCGATTTCATCCCCAGCCATTTCACCACATATACCTGCCCATTTCCCTTCATTATGTGCTGCATCAATGACATTTTTGATTAAGCGAAGGATCGCCGGGTTATATGGCTGGTACAAATAAGAAACACGCTCATTCATGCGGTCTGCTGCCAGCGTATATTGAATTAAATCATTTGTTCCGATTGAAAAGAAGTCCACTTCTTTTGCAAACTGGTGAGCCATCACAGCGGAAGATGGAATTTCCACCATCATCCCTACCTCAATACTTTCAGCAATGATTGTACCTTCAGCTTGAAGTTTTTCTTTTTCCTCTATTAAAATCGCTTTTGCTTGACGAAATTCATCCAGTGTAGCAATCATCGGGAACATAATTTTCAAATTACCGTATACACTTGCACGCAATAGCGCACGAAGTTGTGCGCGGAACATGTCCTGCATTTCCAAACATAAACGAATCGCACGAAACCCTAAGAATGGATTCATTTCTTTTGGAAGATTTAAATAGGGAAGTTCTTTGTCACCCCCGATATCCAGCGTCCGAACAACAACTGGCTTACCTTCCATTCGCTTTAATACCGTTTTGTAAGCATCAAATTGTTCTTCTTCTGTCGGAAGTGTATCGCGCCCCATATATAAAAATTCAGTACGATATAAACCTACTCCTTCACCACCATTATCAAGGACACCTTTTACATCTTCAGGAGTACCAATGTTAGAAAAAATCTCCACTTTATGTCCATCAGATGATAATGTAGGCTCATTCACAAGCTTGGCCCACTTTGCTTTTTGGGCTTCGTAAACAGCTTTTTTATCTTCGTATATCTTCACAACATCTTCTGTTGGATTGACGATTACTTTGCCATCTAAACCGTCGACTATGACTAATACTCCGTTTTCGATATCATTTGTTACCACCTTCGTACCTACGATCGCTGGAATTTCCATAGAACACGCCATAATCGCTGAATGTGATGTACGCCCACCTATATCCGTTGTAAAACCTTTTACATACTTGCGGTTTAATTGGGCGGTATCAGATGGTGTTAAGTCTTCTGCCACAATCACCACTTCTTCTGAAATCATGCTTGGATTGGCAATGTTCACACCTAAAAGATGCGATAACACACGCTTTGTCACATCACGAATATCCGTAACGCGCTCTCTCATATATTCGTTGTCCATTGCCTCAAACAAGTTCACAAACATAGTGGTCACTTCATTTAAGGCAAACTCCGCATTGACTTGCTCGTTTTTGATTTTTTCCTTAATTGGGTTTATTAGTTCCGGATCGGTCAACACGAGAAGGTGGGCAGCAAAGATTTCTGCTTTATCTTCGCCAAGTTCTTTACGAGCATGCTCTTTTATTCCTTCAAGCTCTAATTTTGATGTTTCAATTGCTTGTTCAAAGCGTTCTACTTCCTGATTTGTATTCGTTACTGCTATTTTTTCTACAATTAACTCTGGATTTTCTAAGCGAAAAGCTTTGGCAATAGCAATGCCTGGAGAAGCTGCAATCCCTTTAATTATGATGGACATTGTTTTAACAACCCTTTTCTCATATTAATTTTTAGTTCAAGCGGATTTCCATCAAGCCAATATACACTTCATCTGATTAAATGTTAATACTCTCTATTTGACAGAGGAGGGCTAAAAGCCCTCCTCATCAAAATTCCTAAAAAACTTCAATTCCTGTAACATTCATGCTGACGTTATTCGCCAATCCCCTCACTCTTCATTAACTCTTCGAGCGCTTCTAATGCTTCTTTTGCATCATTACCTTCAGCTACGATTGTGACTTCAGCCCCACTTGGAATCCCAAGTGACATGACACCCATAATTGATTTTAAATTTACAGACTTCCCATTGTACTGGAGAGTTATTTCTGCTCCATACTGACCTACTTTATTGACCAGACGTGTTGCTGGCCTTGCGTGAATTCCTAATTTTTCGACAATTTTAAACGTTTTTTCTTCCATTTTATATTTCACTCTTTCTGTACTAAATTTTCATACTCATTCTATATTCCAAGATGCCATTTTAATGCTACGTCTACGACATCAAACAATCCTTCCCTTACCATAAAGTAAAACTTTAATCAGTGGGGATTTTGTTCATCCCCCACTAATTATTAGCCTTCACCAACCGGACGTTTGTGCAGTAAGGCTCCTACCTAGCTTCCTTGCTCCCAGCAAATAGCGGGATAAAACATCTTACCACCGCCAATTCCTTATCCAGGTTTTAGAAAAGGAATTGGCGTATTGTAAAAATAGATTAATTGAATCACTCATAAACAAATGTTATGAGTGATTCAACGATTAGGTTAATTCAGTGTAAAAGCGGCAGCGATCGCCCCGCACAATAGATATACAAAATTCAACTGGCACACCATTGATATCATAGGCAGTTCTTTCAAGCAGAAGTGCCGGACGACCTTCCTCCGTTTGCAGATACTTACTTTCGTCAGCACGGATGAGAACAGGTTCAAATGCCTCGTTTGCTCTTGTTACTATGGTATTAAAATGTTGTGAAAATAAATCATATAAAGAAATTTCGCCTACCCTTTTTAGCTGCTCTATATCTGTAACAACATGTTTCGGAATAAAAGATGATTCCAATATAAACGGCTCATCTTCAGCACAGCGAAGGCGTTTCATTTCAATGACATTCACATCTTCGCTTAGCTGTAGCGCTTCTTTGATTTTGACATTCGGCTTGATTTCCTCTATGTTCAGAATGATATCCTTAGGGTTCAAGCCTTTTTCTTTCAATACTTTACTAAAACTATAAAACCCCATCAATGACTGCTGCAATTTTGGTTTTGCCACGAAGGTACCTTTTCCTTGGATTCGGTATAGAATTCCTTCCTGTACAAGCTCCTCAATCGCTTTTTTTGCCGTGTTGCGACTCACTCCAAATTGATCCATTAGCTGGTTTTCTGATGGGATTTTATCACCAAGTGCCCAATGACCTTTTTCAATTGAATCCTTTAATCTTTCCATTAATTGATGATAAAGCGGAATTAGACTTTCATGCTGCAATGGTTTCATTTTACTAAACCAGCCTCCAAACTATACTAACGTTCTTTTAATAACCTAAATTATACCATTAACACTTAATGCGTCAATCTAACAACCAGGTTCTATAACGAAATAGTTTCTACCAAACTATAATAATGATAGCTTATCAAAATCGTTATTACTAGATTCGTAAAAAATTCACACCACTCTTAATTGGACTATTTTCCACGTTCCAGTCAAAACAACGTTTAAAAATAAATCAAATATAAGGAAGAGTGAGAACCTTACCCCACACTTTCTTACCCTGAAATTTTTGCAAACCAGGGGCATGCTGTCTCTTTCAAGACAATATTTAGTCTTTGGATATTTTTCCTGCCGTTTTCTTGTAACCAAGCACGTCCGGCTTGTTCACCATTTTCGGCAAATTGAGCGACACCATTTTTCCATGTTGCTCGGCCACAGAGAACACCATTGAAAGTTGAGCCGGATTTTTTCGCAAATGTCAGGGTTTCTTGAAACAATTCTGCACTGACGCCGGCACTTAAGAAGATAAACGGCAGATTTGTTGCCTCACTTTGCTCTTTGAAATACGCAGCCGCTTTTTCCTTGCTGTAGGCTGTCTCACCATCTGCGTAACCCTCTACAAACTGCATATCTACTGGAACTTCTACCTTTAATACGTCCACCTTGTATTGTGGTTTAGAGAATTCCCTCATGGCCTCGATAACCTTATGAGGCTTCACTTTGGCATACTCCATGCTTTTCACATCATCATTTTTGGCATCGTAAGTCACTATTTCAAGGAAGAACGGAATGTCTTCTACCGCACACTCAGATCCAACTCGTTCCATATAAACGTGCTTATAGTCATTAATTTTTTCATCTTCATCTACATCATAATACAATAAAAACTTAACTGCATCTGCTCCAGCTTCCTTCAGACGTCTAACGGACCACTCTGGCAATAAATCAGGCAATCGCCCCTCGGTTGTTGCATCATAACCTGTTTTTTCATACGCCACTAATAACCCCGCATCCGAATGACGAACTTTCGCAGCTGGCAGACCATATTCCGGATCCAATAGAATAGACGTTGCATATGGTGTTAACTCTTCAGAAACCAACTCTTTGAAGCGAATGATGCCCTCATCTCCGACATTATTCTCACTTCCAGCTACAATCATTTTCTTTAATGAACCACGTTGATCAATTGCCAAAGCTCCGATAATTCCATTCTCATCTGATAAACGCTTAAGAGCTGCTAATTTATTATTTGTTAATGTTAACATCAACAATCACCTCTATTAATCTATTTTAATAACCTCTACCATTTCAAAAAATTGACCGAACTTCTCTGGATCAATATAACCTGTTCCCTCTTCCATCGTATTGAGCATGCCTGTCGTCATCGCAGTTTTCAGGATGTCCGAAACGGCTTGCTTTCGTCTCAGGGCAACCGCTAATCCTGCAACAGTTGCATCACCTGATCCAACAGGGTTCATGACCTCAATAGCAGGAATAGTAACCCGGTAATAATCTGCACCATGCTTGAGAAAAGAACCCGCCGCTCCCATCGAAACGACAATCCATTCAATCCCATGAAATAAATTATTGTTTAACAGTTGCTTCAAGCTGCTTATGCTCTCCTCCACTTCCATGCCAAAAAGCTGGAACAGCTCTGAGATATTCGGTTTGATTGCAAAGGGTTTTACATGATGGTTCAAAACCTGTCGGAGCGGCTCTCCTGATGTATCAACAATTACGGGAATTCCCTTCTCCCGGCCCATTTCGACCATCTGACGGTAAAATCCAGACTCAAGACCTTTTGGTAAACTACCCGAAATCGTGACAATAGAAACTTCAGACAGCAGTTCCCGATATGTTTCTAAAAAAGCATTTCCTTCTTCCGCGGATACACTTGGCCCGGTTTCGAGGATTTCAGTTTGCTTGCCTTCATGCAGAATCGCGATACAGTTTCTTGATTCTTGATTAATTTTATAAAAATGATTCCTGATATCACTTTTCGTCAATTCTTGAATAATGTAATCGCCAATAGTCCCGCCAATGACACCTGTGGCCAAAACGTCTTCGCCCATCTGTTTGACAACCCGGGCGACATTTAACCCTTTTCCGCCGGCGGTTTTTCGAACATTTCCCACACGATTTACATCATCTAACTTAAAATCTTGAATTGGATAGGAAATATCAACGGATGGATTCATAGTGACAGCTAAAATCATCTTACTCCCTCTTTCCCTAGCAAGTTCTCAGATTGAAGCCAGCAAACCGTGCCAGTTAACTCGAGCTCCGGTGTTAATGTGATAAAACCAGCATCATAACAGTTCGTAATCTTATCGTCTTCCCCATCGATGCCACTGCTTTCCGCGGATGCTGTTTTTTCCATATAGAGGGATTCCTCACTGGTCGCAATTCTCCAATCAACGACATTTTTGACAGCCTCTTTGACTTGCAAAATACTGCCCGCGATAATTTTTGTCCCTTCAATATCAATGCCTATTGCCATTTTCATGTTCCTGTACCTCAATTTCTTCTCCCCCAAAAACGATTGTAATATCGGGTTGTTGGTACAAGTTACAACGAAAGAAACACTCATATAAACTTTATTATGAAAATAATAGTTAGATTGTTTTAAGTAATTCTATTATGTAACCATAACTTATAAGGCTAACACATTAAGACTAAAACATTTAATGCAACGCATTAAATGTTTTAATCTTCAGATAAATACTCTCAAAAAACTATCCACTCTACAATATTCAGTTGTAGTTCTGTTCTATCCTATTCCTTATCGGGACAGTCACAATTATTAGATTGATAGATTGCTCTATCCTTCATCGCTTTCATTAAATACTAGACTCTTTGAATCTTGGACGCTCCGACTTTTGAAAACCTTTAATCGCTTCTTTACCAGTATTGATTGCTAAATCTCTTAATCCATCGATTTGAAGTCCGTCCTTTAGTAAAACGGTTTCGAGGACCATCGCAAGATTTGTTCCGCCAACTACAGCAGAACCTTCCTTCCCATGCGTAAGTGAAACGGCCGTTTTAAACGGAGAACCGCCAACTAAATCACATAAGACTAAGATAGACTCACATTTTTGTAATCTTGAAAAAGCCTCAAGCAGCTTTTTCTCAAGATCGCATGTTGAATCGCATTCAAGAAAATCCACGTATTCCACATTGGGTTGATCTCCAACGATTAGTTTTACCGAAGATTGAAGACCAGTTGCAAACGATCCATGACCGCTAATAATCAAACCATTCATATTAAAAATCCTCCTAACATGCTAAATATTATAAAATGGTTCCAAATGGAAATGGAATTTTACCAATAATACCGATGATAACAGTAATGATAATTAGCTTAACTGGAGAAAATCCCTTTTTTAATAGATAGTACATTAATAAAGTGTATGCCAAAGGCAATAAGTTTGGTACGAGTTTATCGAGTAAATCCTTTTGTAGAGCAATTTTTGCCTTACCAGCATGGATCACTAAACTTGATTCTAACTTTACGAATGAGGCAATCAATGCGCCAACAACTGTTACCCCAACAATAGATGCTGCATGTGCTACTTTTTTAGTATTTTCCTTTAAAGAACTGATAGCATTTGTTCCGGCACTATAACCGTAGTGCATTAACCCAAATCTAAGAGCAAAATGAACTGTGTTAAAAATTAATAGAAAGACCACTGCCCCCATAGGGTTTCCATCTTGCCCAAGTGAAGCACCTATACCAACACAAATGGGCAGGAGGGTTAGCCAGAATAGAGCATCACCAATTCCACCAAGCGGTCCCATCATGGCTACTCGAATAGATCTAATCATATTTCGATTTTGTTTCTTTTCCTCCATCGCAAGGATAATCCCCATAATAATGTTTACAAGGAATGGATGCGTGTTGAAGAATTCCATATGACTTTTCATAGATTCACTTAAATCATGCTTATTTTTGTGAATCTTTTTCAATCCTGGTAAAAGCGAATATAACCATCCTGCGGCCTGCATTCTTTCATAGTTAAATGACGCTTGAAGTAAAAGAGAGCGCCATACCATCTTGTTTAAATCTTTTTTAGTTAAAACCTTTTCTGTGGCAACGTCTTGATAATATTCCGGACTGCTCGTATGATCCATTATCGTTTCTACTTGTTTAGATTCCACGTTTTGTCCCCCCTCTTACTGATCCATCACCAGAATTTACTTTGAAATAATCGTATAGCGCGATGGCAATCCCAATTAAAGCAACAGCAATAACCGGCATTTTCATATATGTGACTAAAATAAATCCGACGATTAAAAAGGCAACGTATTGTTTTTTTAACATAATTTTTAATAGCATCGCAAAACCAATTGCAGCCATCATTCCCCCAGCAACACCAAGGCCACTAATAAGCCATTTTGGTAAAATCTCTACGACCGCTTTAGCACTTTCTGCGCCAAAATAAATTGGTAAAAAAGCAATAACAAAATAGAATATAAATAATGTAAGAATTCCAAAATAATTAATCCGTTCAATTCCCTTTGTGTTAGCCTCTTGTGCATATTGGTCAGCCTTGTGCATGACCGGAGAAAAAGCAGTAAACATGAGAGTTATACATGCCTGAACTGCAACTGCAAACGGAACAGCAATACCGATTGCCACCGTTGGCTCTTGTCCTGTCAAAATCGCAAACGATGTTCCGATTATTCCTCCAATAACAACATTTGGTGGCTGTGCCCCAGCAAGCGGCACCATACCGGCCCACACTAACTCCATAGCAGCACCTGTCATAACCCCTGTTGTTACATCCCCAAAAATCAAACCAATAATGACACCGGTTACAATTGGCCGGTGAATATGAAACAATCCGTTAAACAGGTCTATCCCTGCAATTCCAGCCCATATAGCAACTAATAAAGCTTGAAGCAGCATGTGATTATCCATTCATTCTCACTTCTTTCTATAAGTGTTTATAAATATCATCTGGTCTTTCATCTGGAACACGGCGTACCTCAAGTTTTGCTCCCAAGTCACGCAGCTTCCTAAACGACTCTTTATCATCTGCATCAACAGACACGGTAGAGAATAATTGTGTTTTCCCTTGAGAAAAATGCATATTTCCAATATTCACCTTGTCAATTGGCACACCGCCCTCTACAAGTCGCAACACATCTTGTGGTGTTTTTACAACTAAAAAGATATGCTGTTCATCTGCTGCATTGTGAATCACATCGATAGTAGTCTGGATTGAGAAAAAGCGAATTCCGATTGACCCCGGGACAACCATTTCCATTAAATCCTGTTGTACCTCATCTTCAGACACTTCATCATTTGCGACGACAATTAAATTAGCTCCTAAATGATTAACCCATGTAACTCCTACTTGACCATGAACCAATCGGTTATCGATTCTTGTTAGCAAAATATTCGGCATGATGTTACCCCCTATAAATATGATGGCTGGAATAGATATATTTTTACTCCTTTAACAACCCGGTTTACCATACCAGATGGTGATGGGCTATCTAGAGTTATTCCCAAATAAATCGAATGGAAAAATGTAAAAAGCAAATCATAAAGCAAATAGTTCAAGGAAAGAAAATATCAATGCATAGATTCATCGTGACAGCTCAAATTATCGCACTCCCTCTTTCCGTAAATGGTAACGACAAGCACCATCAAGGTACGTCGCCATCAATTCCAGTTCAGGATTCAACACAATAAAGTCAGCGGCATAACCCTGAGCAATTTTCCCGCATTCCCCATCCATCCCAATACTTTGAGCAGGTGCGGTACTTGCCATATAGATCGCTTCTTCTGGGGTGGCAATCCCCCAATCAACGACATTTTTCACTGCATCTTTCAGCTGTAAAACACTGCCTGCTAAACTGCCACTCTCGATACGAGCGGCACCACCTATCACCTCTACAGCATATTCTCCAAGCTGATAGGTTCCTTCCGGCATTCCTCCAGCCATCATACAATCAGTGACCAAAACGGTTTGATCTCTGCCGCGTGCATTCATTAAAATATTGGCGGCAGCAGGATGAACATGGTGTCCGTCACAAATGATTTCCGCAAAAACATCTTTTAGATTCATAGCAGCGCCGGCCATCCCTGGCTCACGATGGTGCAGCGGGCTCATTCCATTGAACGCATGAACAAAAATCGAAGCTCCTCTCTCAACCGCTTGCTTTGCTTCTTCATAAGTTGCATCACTGTGAGCTAACGCTACAGCTATGTCTTCACCGACAGCATATTCAATAAATTCCGCTGCACCTTTTCTTTCAGGTGCAATCGCAATTTTTTTAATAGAATCATTGGATAATTTCTGCCAATCTTTCAACTTTTCAATGGATGGGTCACAAAAATATTTCGTATTTTGTGCCCCCTTATGTTTTTCGGTAAAAAATGGCCCTTCTAAAAAAATACCTTTAATTTTGGCTCCCCTGACTTTCGTATAATTGGTACCAATCATTTCAGTTACTTGATTCAACGCTTCTGTTGAAGAGGTTAAGGTTGTCGGCAAAAACGAAGTAACTCCGCAAGAAAGAAGTCCTTCAGATATCTCATTCAATCCTTGAAAATCATTGTCCATAATGTCGTGATTTTGAAATCCATGAATATGTGTATCTACTAAACCAGGTGCAATCCAATGCCCCGCGTAATCAATGATTTCTGCCGCTTCATCAGACTGGTTTTCAGAAAAAAAACCAAATTTCCCATCTATTATTTCCAAAAAACCAGGCCCTACGACCTTCCCCTCAAGAAAAAACCGATCGGCAAAAATAAACCTTGGCTTACTGCTCTCCCTACCCAAATTACTGGTATTCATAGATGGTTACACCTTTAACGACACGATTCACTGTTCCTGTGGGAGATGGGTTATCCGGTGTATTGCCGACCTTTATCGAAGCCAGCAACGAAACCGTCTGACCAACCATGACAAAAGGTAAGGCTAAGTAAGCATCTGGTATATATTGGGCCTCTCTGCTGAAACTAAATGTGTTCCCATCATAATTGGTTTCTCCATCGACCTCGATGGCACATATATAGCTTGCAATGTTTTCCTGCTTCATTTCTTTTAACATATCTAAATCGTATTGGCGTGTATACGGTTGGTTGGAAACAAACACAAAAGCAACGGACTTTTCATTCACAAATGATTTAGGACCATGCCGGAAGCCTAACGGCGAATCAAAAGCCGTGACAATTTTTCCAGCTGTCAGTTCTAATAATTTTAATTGTGCTTCTCTCGTTAAACCTTCTAAACTGCCAGATCCTAAATAAATGATGCGGTCAAAATCACGATTGATAATCGCTTCAATGACGCCTTCTCTTTGAATGACACTTTCACCCATTTGCTGAATTATTTTTACAATGGACGATTTTTCTTCCAGGGACTTAGAATCAAAAACGAGCAAAGTCGATAGTGCCATGCACGTATAACTTCCCGTCATCGCAAATCCTTGATCATTCGATTTTTCAGGCATCAAAAGCAATAAATTTTTTTCATCACCTGCTGCTCGCTTGGCCAATTGACCGTCCTTATTACAAGTAATTGTGAGCTGGTACAAATCAGTCACAATTTGCTCCGTTAATTTGACGGCAGCAACACTTTCTGGGCTGTTACCGCTTCTTGCAAACGAAACGAGTAAGGTTGGAAAATCCGCTTTTAGAAATTGATAAGGATTGGATACCAAGGTAGTTGTCGGAATACTCAGCAATTCCCACTGTTTTTCATCCACTTTTTCCTTTAGGTATGGGGTAACGAGATCACCAACATAGGCAGATGTTCCGGCACCAGTAAAAATAACGCGAATCCGGTCGTGTTTCATTGATATTTTTAGTAAAAACTTTTCAATCTCACTGCTTCTATCCGTATACAATGCAAAGGTTTCAGCCCATAGATCAGGCTGCTGTTTTATTTCTGCGGTTGTGATTTGTGCACCTAGTGGTACTAATTTTTCTTGACTGAATGTAAACATATACGACCACTCCTCTTTAAACTCTTTCGAATACTCGCAATCTTGCACCAACAACACCATTATTATGTTCCAGTATATAGGAGGACGATTTTTCTTTAAAAAATCCATTCCACGCTCTTTGCAACATCGGGTTGATGGTATAAGTTAAACGGAAGAAAAACTCATAACAATTAGGTTGCGAGAATAGTCTGAATATTGTAAGTAATTTCATTATATCACGCCACAATGTAGGGTCAACCCAACAAGTTAAAAAACTTTTAATTTTCAAGGAAAAGAATTCGACAGCCTCCCCCTTATCAATCCATTTAATTCTTCTGTTTTTTCACAAAATACAAATCATTAATATAATTCAAATGCACAATAAACGGATTGATGAATAAAGCTTACATTTTAAAAGGAGAAAAGAAATCATCATCTTATAGATTTCTCTTCTCTCAATGAACCTTTCGCTACTAGAGCTGCTAAAGTTTTTATTGGCCTTTTTGCTTCAACCTGGATAAAATAGCCGCAAAGTTTTGTGTGAAATCAGAAGACGCTGCATCTATTTCCGGTTGTGCTGAATTAGGATTTTTATATACATTTAC
This sequence comes from Bacillus sp. NPDC094064, assembly GCF_050279585.1. NCBI lineage: Bacteria > Bacillati > Bacillota > Bacilli > Caryophanales > Bacillaceae > Bacillus > Bacillus sp. NPDC094064. The sequence goes on along the minus strand of NZ_JBNNUI010000007.1, from coordinate 290,182 downwards.
AACTCTATCCTTTAAAGCATTAAATCCTGAGCTATCTAAACTTTTCTTTGAATAAGGCTTATCATCGAAAAGAATCATTTCTTTGTAAGCAGCGGCTAATTTTGAAAAATCCGCAGCTCCTTCATTGTACTTATACAACTTTATTTCGGCAGCCGATGCAAATGTATTAGCCGGACTTCCATATGTTTCCGTGATGTATAATCTGTAGAATTTGGCTTCAACTGGTTGATCGAACTTAATTAAAGTACTTCCGCCATCCTGCATTTCTCCAGATTTCACAGTTTTCCAGCTGCCATCGTCATTCGTATCCGAAACTTGCAATTCATACTTTTTCACGTTACCGTTTCCGTCTCTGCTTACATACTCATAAGCGTCAACAGGTTTAACTTCCGGCATTTCAATGGTTAACCAATGAGGTGCTATAGGGCTTGCTCCATTGTACTGCGTGTGCCACCATGTAGAGGTTTTCCCGTCTAATACATTAGTTGCCGCTCCTTCATTTCCCCCGGCTTTTTGCTCCTCTGAATCGGCAGATGCCTTAAATCCAGTTCTGTCCAATTCCTTACGTCCAGGCGTTAAATTAAGATCTTCATAAGATTTTTTTGCCTCATCATACGCTACCGCTTCATTTCTAATTTCTACATCTGCAATCTGCAGATTTGTTTTTTTACTGCCGAGGGTGATTTTTCCTTTTGGCAATGAGAATCTTTCTTTAACGTATTTTGATGACAAGAGTTCTCCATCTAAATAAAGCTTAATCATCCCATTTGCTTCTCTAACTGCCTTTACATCATGCAGGGTTCCATCGTTAACTTTCCCCTTAACCGTTTCATTTGTTGTCGTTGGTTTGTATTCTGTCGTTCCAAAAGTTCCATTCGCCTTTTCAGCAACAGTCGTTACATTCGTCTTTGAATTGACAACATCGTCTCCTACAGTAAAGTTGAGATATCCGTTTTCGTCAACCGCAATAGAATAGGCACCTTCCTGGTTTAAAATGACTTGGTTATTACCTGAAGATCTAAACTTAAATGAGATAGAAAAGTCGTCTGTTCCTACCAATGGAATTTGTTTCTTAAATTTATATTCTTTATGATTGATGCTGTACAAATCAATATTTGCTTTTTCAAAATGGAAAGTCTCCAAGCTTTCTCCATTCTCAACATCCGTTTTCTCCAACAGCTTTGCCGCATAGCCATTTTCGTACCCGTGGAAATCCTTCTTGGTAACAGTAGGAGTACCCCAGATGTTTTCGACGTTAATGTCTACTTTGTTTTCCTTACCAATCTGTTTAGCATTGCTAACCTCAATGGATCGATAATCTTCCAAAATAGTGGCATCTGCATGCTTCCCATTAACAGTGATAGTTGGATTCTGAATCCTCTGATCAAATTTTACTCGCACAGTATTCTCTTTTGTATTCTTTACAGAGATAACCTTGGCAGGTGTCTGATCTTTGCTGGTAACTTGATAGATTCTTGACTCATGAGGGGCTAGGGTTACTGTTAACGTATCGCCATAGCTCATCTTCTCCACTTTGGTTTCATCAACTCTTGGCAGAGTCTGTACCATTTTTGCATTATCTAAATCCGTTGGAACACCTACAGTATTATCTAATGTCAACGTATAGCTTTGTTCTTTATTGCTGGCATTTCTAAATGAAACAATTCCTTCGCCACTGTTCCAAGCCGAATAGCCGTAAACTCCACCTTGATCTGGCCGCTTCCCAAATAGTTTTGCTTTTTCAAGCGTCTTTGAATGACTTTCGGCCCACCCCAATACATCAGCTGTTATTCTCCATTTAGCATCATTCATCATACTCGGTGAAAAATATAATTCCCAGAATGCCGTTCCTCTTGTGGCATTGATCATCAAATAATTTCTAAAATCATCATCGGTAAAGTTTATCCCTGCAGAAACTCCGTAAATCGGGTCATGATTATATACATTTTTCAACGGGAACTGCAGATCATTTTTCTTAAAAATGTTAAAGTAAACATTGTCTCTGTATGACATCATTTGTTCTGCCTGGGTTCCACCGTAGGTGCTCAAAAATCCATTGTCACCGGAGTCTTGAATCCAAATCGTATTTGCCCACTGCAGCAACCACGGACTTGGGTTTACATAGCAGGTAAGGTTTAAAAATAGACCCCTGCCTTTTTCTTCCCTTTCTTGTCTCATGGATTTAAAGGTATCAATCCATGTTTCCCAAAGATCTGATGTATAATACATATTGTGGTCGCCGCCAACCATGTGCTGATTGTCTTTATCGGCTGAAGGTCTCACAGCAAATCCATCTAGCTTCCAATATTCAATATCAAATCTGTTTTGATAATCTAAAAAGATCTTCGTCAGATTGTTTACATATGTTTTGGAGCCTACGTCTACGCTTTTCCAATAATCATTGGTCACATGTCCTGTGCCATTCTTTTCAAGAAATTCGGCAAACCCGCCAAAGTAATTGTAGCCGCCTTGAGGGCCAAGCCACAGTCCAAACGTTGAGCCAAATTTCTTTGCCATATCACTTGCCGGATATAATTCATTAGGAAATTTGTTGTTGAATTCCCAGAACCCAGTTTGGTTATCATATGGCGCTTTCGTTTCCTGTCCAGTGGAATTAACAGTTTCATAGGCATTCCAGCCATCATCTACAACATAAGAATCCAAAGGCTCTACGCCATTTTTGCTCAACTCTTTTTCCGTACCATAGAATGAATTAGCGATACTCTCATCTGTAATATCCATCATATTGTCATACCAGGAATTATATTGCTTTCGGAATTCCGTCTTTGTAGCAATATCATTGATATAGGCAAAAAAGTCAGTTTGAACAACGTCTTTATCCGCTCCAGCTGCAGCGCCCATGACGCTATTCCAAGTCGTAAAGCTTCCATCCGTATTGAGCTGCTTGTCTTCTGCTAGCTTTTTAAAATTCTTGCCTGAGTAATATCGAACCTGCATCGTGTTATTTACTACATCTGTGTCTGAGGCAGGAAATTCTGATCCAAAGAACATACCATTTGCATAAATTGGCTGCCCCAAAACTAATTCATATTTTCCAATCCACATGGAGGAAATATCCTTTAGCGGCGGGTGATGGAATAGTCCTTCCACATTTTTGGGCAGTGCGAATTGATCCACATCGATATAGTCGAAGGTGATATCTTTATTTGAAGATGCAATTTCAAGATTACTTCTTAAATAAGGGGCATTGTCCTCTACAAATACGTTGTACTTAATGGTCCATACCGAGTTATACTTTTCATACTCTTCAAACACGAATTGAATTCGTTTCCCCGTTTTGTATTTTTCTTCATTTACTTGTTTAATCGTTAATTCACTTGACTTAATCATTCCTTTATTAGTGTCTCCAGGATTGTTGTTATCTTGTCGAACGGTATCTTCAAACAGGTAAAGTTCAGCACCAGTAAATGAAATATCATTTGTTAATGCACCACTTAATTGAACAATCTTTACGTATCTTGCTGTTTTCGCCCCTGTTAAATTTCCATAGACCATATCTCCCACATTGTAGAGATTATCTACTTTGTGTAGGTTAAAGTCTTTTGACGAAAATTCTCCCGTTCCTGCATCTACCCAATTTTCCCCGTCGCTACTAACCTTGATTTCATATTTTCCTATTGTTCCATTGATTCCATATGCCTGGCCTTGGAATCCTGGCCTTTTTTGATAGCCAAACGATCCAATTGTTTTGTCTTCCTTTAAGTCAATCACAACTTCATATGGCCATGTCTTGTTTCCATCCGAAAAATCTACGTAAGTGTTGTTATCGCCATCCAGCATGGTTGCACCATCTTTGGCTTTTCCCACAGAATCATAGACTGTTGCCGTCCAATTTGTTCTGTCAAGCTGTATTTTCGGTTTGTTCGCATCAGGAATTTGTACATTTTTCTCTTTTGGCGGCTCTTCAGATGTTTGCTTCTCGGAGACCAAATGGATGGCAAAATCCTCCGAACCTCCTTCAGGAACCAAGTCCTTTCCAATTCTTTTGTTAGAGACTATTTTTGTCTTCAACTTGGAATCGGATACATCAATAACTCTTGTGATTGCATCATTTCCAATTTCTACTTTGTCCTTTGCTATGTTTACAAAGCTTGACCCGGCAGCTGAAACTTTTGTTGAACTTGAGTTGCTGCCAATCGGGAGTATAACGCTCACCACAATGACAGTAGATACGAACAGCGACAGCATCTTTTTCATATACATCTTAATTTTCTCCCCAATCATAATAAAGATTATGGTGTTAGGGTTAACCCTAACACCATTAAGATAATAAGAGATATTTATTTTCTCTACCTAAGCAGGATTCTTTACAAAGACTTCTACCTCTGCAACAGACAACATAAGAGGCCCACTGTGCGATTCCTCAAAGTTAATCGATAACTTTGTAACTTTAGTTCCAGCAGGTATAGCAGCCGCTGTTAAATCGAAAGTTACTGATTTATCGTCGAAGGTAACACTTTTTGCACCTAGATCATACTCTTTTCCAGATTCAGTATATACTTTGGCACTTAATGTTTTAATTTTGCCATTCGTATATTGCGGACGATTATAAACAATAAATTTAGTCAATTCTTGTGGTTTAGTAAAGTTGAAATCTACGGGTAACGGTAGTGAAATCCCTTCATTTCCAGTGAGACTCCATTTCAATTCCGCCAATGAACTTTCGCTTATCTCACCGTCAATAAGGTTGGCAAAAGCTAGTGCACCGTCCTGCATCTTTTCCCCTTCACCAGTAACCGTCATATCTTTATTTGATAATTGTAGTTCCTTAGGCTCTTGTGGTTGTTCCACCTCTCCAGGTTCTTGGCCAGGATTTAAAACCTCTCCTATTTTATCAATAGTATCAAAGGCTGTATTAATCAGTAATGATCTTGTTATCGGCATATCAAAACTAATATCTTTCTTAGCCTTTAACTTAATCGTGGCTAATGTCTTTGTACCTTCTAATGTATTTTGTGTTCCCTTGTTAGAAAATGCAGCCATAATTCGTTGTTCAGGCTTTCCGATCCCCGCAAGTAAAGAATAGTTCAACATATTAGCAGTTTCATTGGAAGCCGAAACAATATTTGCACCGCAAGTCCCGTCAGGCTTACACTCTTTCACTAATTCATATTTGTTAGGATCTAGTTTTAGTTCTAAGTTGAATGCATTAATATCCTTTAATCCTGCACCTATTATTTCTACTGAAAATTCCTCTCCTGCTTTTAACTCCTTCTTACTAGGTCTAATATCCAATAATCCGGCAATCGGTTTGCCTGTTGCTTGAAGTGGTTTTTGACCCAATTGTGATGCTACATACATTAAATCGTATGCGTCTATTACACCATTGAAATTAATATCCACCTTTGAAACCTGTTCCCAAGCTTCAGTTTGATCGACACCCATATAGCTTGCAAAGAAGAGAAGGTCATCTTCATCAATTTTTCCATTTGGTATATTTTCACCAACAACCGTTCCCACGGTTTTATCCTTTTTGTACGGTCTAAATTCCATTGCACTTCCAAAGCCGCCTACAGAGTTTGTAATGGTCAACTTAATATACCTTGCAGTAGTATTCCCTTGAAAATCAATGACTTTCGTTTCGTCATTTCTCTCAAATGTTCCATCAGTAATGATGTTTTTATAAGTTTTTCCATCTAGACTTACGTCTAAATTGTATTTTAATATCGTACCATTCCCCGCACCTGGTCTTGGCATATACTCAAGCTTATCTAATTCATAAGCTAATTTCATATCAATCTCAAATGTATGTGGCAGTTTATTGCCCGAATCTCCCCATGCAGTATGCCACTTTGTTTCATCCTTCCCATCTACAGCTAGAGATGCTTCTTCTCCCGGCTGCTCACTATCTGCTTTTGCAGTCATATCCTTAGGGACATTTCTGTATCGGTCAAGCTTTGTTCTTATTTTGATTTCATCACTCCAGCCTGATGATCCTTTTGTATTTGTTGCTCTTATTTTATAAGAATGTTCTGTATCAGATGTTAGACCTGTATGGAGATAGAATGGCGCTTGCCCACTGTCACTTGACTTAAACACATTTGTATGAACCACACCATCAATCATTAAATCATATGTTGGATTCGAACCGTCAACCTTGTTCCAATCTAATTTAATCTCTCTATCTGTTATGTTTGCCTCATCAGCTTTAAGCCCTGATGGAATAGTCGGTACTTCTTTATCTACTACATCCTTCTTTTGAGTATTATCAAAGCCATCTACTGTAAAAGTTATTTTATTTTTCGTGATATCTGTTTTTCCTACTTTAATATAAAGCTTTGGTGATGTAATAATTTCAGTCTGTTCAAACGCTGAGCCTTTTGTAGCATATTTGTTCAGGTTTGGACTTTCATTATAGAAATACACGTTTTCTGATTTGTTATATTCCTCTTCACTTGTAACTTGCCTTAATTTAACATCTTTATTTCCAACCTTAACCTTTACATTCTTTGGATTTACACGCGTATTGACAATCGCTTCTGTGCCCCTGTCTTTAACCATCCCTTTATAGCCTTTTCCTTTTGCAGTATCGACAGTGATAACAGCTTTTTCCTTGCTTACCTTTGAAGTGACCTTCGTTGTTGTATTTTTCTTTTCCTTATACTCAACAGTTTTACCATCATCTTCATATAGGGTAAACTCTGATTCTCCCGATGGATAAACATCAAATATTCTATTTTCCGAACCATTTAATTCATTAATAGAATTATTTTCTGGTGCCATTGGAATAATTGCACCAGCCTTAACAAATACAGGGGTCTTCCATAGTGGAGCTTTAAAATTATGAAGGACCGAACCTCCCTGATATTGCTCACCTGTAAAATAATCGATCCAAACTTGATTTTTATCTGGAAGATAAATATCGTTCCTTACTTCAGCATCGTTAGAGTTTCCATCATATATTGGTGCTACTAATAGATTTGGCCCCCACATATATTGATACTGTGTTTGTGTCCCGTACGCATACGGATCATTCGGAGCTTCTAACATCATCCCTCGAACCATCGGCATGGATTTTGATGTAGATTCCTCAGCAATCGTGTATATATAAGGCATCATTTGTGACTTTAATTTTAAATACATCCGATTAATCGATGCATAAGGTTCACCATAATTCCATGGATTTTTAGACTTACTGTAATCATTACCTCCCGATGCCCAGCCGTCCATATCAATTTGAATAGGAGTGAATGCTTTCCATTGGAAATCACGTGTCTGTACTTTTGGATCTCCGCCAAATATACCATCCATATCTGAACCAACGTTTGGATTTCCTGATAAACCTGCGCCAATGTAAGTAGGGATGTGCATTCTTATGTACTCCCAATTACCGCCATATTGGTCGCCTGACCATAATGTAGCATAACGCTGAGTACCAGCCCATCCATCTAGCGAAATAACAAATGGACGTGCGCCACCCGAATTCTCTGCTTTTTGAATTCCTTCTGCTGCTTGTCGTGTGGCATTTAAGGCCATGGAATATCCTTCCCAAACCCATGCAACATCTGTCTTTATTGCTCTTACACCTGCTTTTACTTCCCCATCCAGGTCTCTGCGTAACGGACTATCTCCAGGTAAATTCGGATCTGGATAAAGACTGCTTTGTGTCCATAAACCTACCTCTACTTTCTGGTCATTTGCTTTATCAACAAATTGTTCCAAATTATTTAATCCGCCATACCCACATCCATAGCCGTCATTTGGTAATATCCATCCTAAAGGCATATCATTCTCTGCATATTGATTTACTGTATTTAATCCATTATCTAGGAGTGTTCGTTGATCCTTATGACCATTATGAGTTCCATTAAAACAGTCAGCATGCCCTAAATAGAAACCAGATTTTGGCATAAGGGCTGGTTTCCCAGTTAATTCTGTATATTCGTTAATGATGTTTGGAATGGAATCATCTACAAAATAATAAGCATCAAATCTGTCTTCATTGTGTGCAAAGGTAGATGTTTTGGTAAAATCATAAACGCCCGGCTTAAAAGTATTTCGCATGACTCCGTAGCCCTCAGTGCTTAAATAGAAAGGAACTGGACTTGATGCAGCTCCTGCATCCCAACCTCCCCCGACTGCAATATTTATAGAATTATTCTTATGGGCATAAAACCCATTCTGTTGACCTCCACCGTAGAAATATTCACTTTCTTTTGTATCGAGGGTTTGAACTGTACTTCCGTTCGAATGCTTTAGCGGTTCACTTTCACTCCAAAGAATCTTCGCTCTTTTTTTATCGTACAGGCTCATCTTTGAGGTATCTTTATCTATTCTTAACTCCAAAGCATTAGTAGATATTTTATAGACCTTGTTATCTCTTTCATCGACCCTAATGTCAATCGATCCATATTCCTTTTTGTAATCGCTAACATTCTTATCGATAATTTTCGTCTCATGCTCAGATTTATTTGGAGTTGGATATTCTTCAAAAACACCCTTTGGGTCCAAATTTAATCGAAAAACATTATTTTTTAGAAAGTTAATTTTTATTTTTTCACCTGTGTTCAAGTCAAAGTATACGTTATTTCCTTCTTTCGAAACCTTAGTAATTTTGCCTATAGTCTTATAGCTTTGATTATCAGAAACGTTATTAATGGAGTAATTCTTTTTAATTGTAGTAGCAGATGCTGTTGGAAGCATAGAAAACAGCATACCCGCTGATAAGGACACGGTTACCAGTTTTTTCAACCCAGCTCGACGTCTTAACATATTCTACCTCCGCATGTAATAATGGTTTACTAAAAATGAATTCCAATAGTTTTTAACCCTTCATATGGATAATTGGCATATCCATGCTCTCCTTTCTTCCACTTATAATTGATTGAATTTTCTTACTTTTATAACATATAATAAATCGGGTTGATGGGTCAACCCTTTAACAAAAATATTCTGATAGGGATAACGTCACATCACTAGCAAGCTTAGATGTTTAAAAGTTGCTATGGTGGTACGTTCCTATTGATTTTCTATGAATACAATAAAGTGAAATAAAAAAAGGCATCCTAAATGTGTAATTTAGAATGCCTTCTTTTTGTAAAGCAACTCAATTCCTACTCAATAACCGCATACGATAACAATTCATCGTCACTTCTCCAAGTCGTTGCAGTAATTGATAGTTCGCATACGCACCGACCGGGGCGCCGATTACCGGGACGAGCTGCAACATCTTCGCTAAATCGATATAGTCTCGGTACTCTGTTTGGAACTTTTCCCAGTCCATATGATTTTCTTCTACTGTATCCCACGTTTCAATCGCTTTCCATATTTCTTTTCGGTGATCATCACTTGAAAAGGCAAGCTGGAATACGTGAAGGATAAAGAGCCTCTCTTCTTTGTTACTCGTATCAAATCCATATAATGTCGCTGCATCGAATAAAAATTTAATTTTAATTGTAAGTAGAAGCGGAAAGTCAGCAAGGCCAAGAAGAATACCACCAGCGCCCGTCCCTGCTCCTTCTGCTGCAGCTATTTTTTTGTACTCATCTATTTTTTTACGTACTTCATCGTCACGTCTTTGCAGTGACCAGTTCGTTTCTTTTAGCTTCGGTTTTATGAAGTTTGATCCAGCACTAATTGTTTGCACCATCATCCGAATCGTTTCTGTTAGTACCTTTTGCACTTTCGCGGGCACTAGTTGTTGCACTTTCACCTGCACTTTTTTAGAGAACCGTGTCATCATAGAAGAATCTTTCATGAATGTAGCTTTCCACCGCTCCAATTCTTTTATAACCTTTTCTTCATATGTAATCATAGGTTCATTCCTTTCAATTTAAGCGCTCAATGCGTTTTGCACCGTATTGATAAACGAAACCGATACTAAATACTATGCTTACGACTAATAAAATTCCCGTCATCATGAAATCTTTCGTCGCTAGTAGAAATACAATTGTAAAGATAATGCTACCAGTAATGAGGATTGCATTTAATAAAGTAAGGAAATCTTTCTTCTTCTCTTCCCCCCCTACTGGATACAAATCAAGCCAAACCTTCATGCGGTGATGTTTCCATAAAGTTAATAGCTGATAACCGATTAAGTATAGAAAAATAAGGCTTACGATAAATCGTCCATATAAAAACGGAATGAAGTAAAGAATAATTCCTCCAAGAGCGAGCAAGCGTACATATAATCCAAAATAGTTGCCCGATCGTAAGAACGTTCTCGTATATAAGTATAAATACGTACGCTTTTCTCCGATTATCGAAAGAATGAAATCAAGCCATTTGCGGCGGGATACTCTTTCTTTTAATGCTGGTACATCAACGAACATATTCGCAATGCGGTACAGCAGCATCATCTTCTTACCTTCTTCAGAAATTAAATATTCCCAGTTCAGCGGCTTTCCCTTCACCATTTGATGCAGGATCGCAAGGTATAACGCCATGAGCAGAACGATTCCACCAATAAACATAACGGAAGTACGTTCTACAAGGAAATAAACAAATAATCCGTTTAAAAGAAATCGAATGAACCAATCGGCTCTCTGTATATTTTGATCTGTTAAAAATGACTTTTCCCACGCTACGAATAAATTCCACGCTTTTACAATGACAAACGCAAGTACGAGCCATATGTATGCTGCACCTGTTTGTTTCATTTGTTGGAAATATAACGGGGCAAGCGCTGCCGCTACAATTGCGATTATGTATAACTGAATCATAAACGTAAAGAGAAATGCCTTTGTGAAGTAAGGCTTTAACTTTTCTTCAACTGGCAGTAAATAAACGAGGTCTGCTTCTTTTAATAACGTTTGAATGGATCCAGCTGTTAAAACGAGTCCAATTAATATGGCCATCACGAGTGCAGCCTGAAACGAAGGTGTTAACGTTTGTAACCATTGCTGGTAATAATACGCTCCCGCACCGATGATGAACACGAAAATAAATTTCAAGTGATCATTAAATACGTATTTACTATATGTACGAACTTCTTTTAAAAAGTGTCGAAATCGTTCTTTCCATAATGCTGTGCTATTCATAATCTTCTTCCTTCGTTAACGCAATGTAAATATCATCTAACGTTGCACCTGGCATATGAAATTCGGATTGCAGTTCCGATAATGTTCCCTTCGCTCTTACTTCACCTTGATGCAGAATAATGAACGAATCACAATAACGCTCTGCCGTCGCTAAAATGTGTGTGCTCATTAAAATACCTGCGCCGCTCTTTTTCATTTGATCCATCATTTGAAGCAGTGATTGAATCGCTAACGGATCGAGCCCAACGAACGGTTCGTCTACGATGTAAAGAGATGGCTCCACTAAAAATGCACTCATAATCATTACTTTTTGCTTCATCCCTTTTGAGAAATGAGACGGAAACCATTTCAAACGATTTTTCATGCGAAACTCTTGTAGTAGTTGTCCTACACGTTCTTCATATTGCTTTTCATCAACGCCATACGCCATCGCTGTTAACTTCAAATGCTCTTCTAACGTTAACTCATCATATAATACCGGTGTTTCCGGAATGAAGGAGAAACTAGAACGATACGCTGTCATATCATCACGAAGTGTTTTCCCATTAATTGTAACAGTTCCTTTTTTCGGTTCCATTAAACCGATAATATGTTTAATCGTCGTACTTTTACCAGCTCCATTTAAACCGATTAAGCCGACAAGTTCGCCTTTATTAACAGAGAACGAAACATCTTTTAGTACAGGGCGTTTCGTATATCCTCCTGTAACCTTTTCTACACGCAATAACTCGCTCATACGACACCACTTTCTTCATTAGTATTCATTCTACATTCATCTTACCAAAAATTGCACGATCCTACATAGTTTCGATGTCCTCAAAAAAAAATTTAAATTTCTTCGCATATATTTTTACGAAAGCGGACATCATAATTAAGGAAGAAGGAACACATTGAAAAAGCAACCACCAATTGATGAGTACAACAACATAGTAAGTCATCATGAAATGGGGTGTCCATGTTGGACAAAGAAATTTACACATAACCAGATTATTTGTTTCATTTTAGAAACGGGGTGTCTCCGAAAGAGCATATACTGTTTTATAAATAAACAATTTCCTTAAAAAAAGATTGCAATTCATTTCACTTGAAAATGGGGTGTCTACGGCAGAAACTTTAGCCGATTTACCATGCATTTCTTAAATAAATGGGGTGTCTGCGAAACGTAAATTACGATAATGCTTTTTCAATCCATCTTCAGAAAGCAGGAAGCTGAGTCAGCTTCCTGTTTTTCGTGTTTGTTCTATTATGTAATTATGGTAAAATACGGCTAAGGCTATTTGAAAGGATGAGATCGATGAATCATACAGCGGATAATTGTATTTTTTGTAAAATTATTGACGGGCAAATCCCTTGCTCAAAAGTATACGAAGATGAACATGTACTTGCATTTTTAGATATTAGTCAAGTAACAAAAGGACATACACTTGTTATTCCAAAAGTTCACAAACAAGACATTTTTGCGTTAACGCCAGAAATCGCATCACACATTTTTGCTGTCGTTCCGAAAATCGCAAATGCAATGAAAGCAGAGTTTAATCCAGTTGGCTTTAACCTACTTAACAATAACGGTGAAAAAGCTGGACAAACTGTGTTCCACTTCCACCTTCATTTAATTCCACGCTACGGTGAAAACGATGGTTTCGGTGCTGTTTGGAAATCACACCAAAATGAATACACTATGGAAAGTTTACAAAACATCGCAAGCACAATTGCAAATAGTGTGAAATAGTGACACTATAAGAAGACGTAATACATAACAATTCGATTCCCAAAAATGATTACACATACGCATGACTTGTTTCTTCACTTAACATGCGCGGGGATCATTGTTTGTGCCTAGCACATATAAGAAAGATATGCATACTTTTTCACATCATGAATATGAACAAAAAATAAGGAGGTCTCCTTTTATGTCAAAAGCTAAATCCTTTATTACAGGTGTTATTTGTGGCGGAGCAGTTGCTGGACTAGCCGTTCTTTTCTCAACTCCTTCTTCTGGTAAAGACATGCGCGGCAAACTGAAAGAAAAAGGAACTGATATTAAAAAGACTTTAGCTGATATTACAGCTGATACAAAGTTATTAAAGCGTCAAATCGTTGAAACTGCTTCAGAAGGTAAAGAAGTGTTTCAAGAATTAAAAGACGATATGCAAGACACGCTTTCTAACTGGAAACAAGATATTTCTCAAAACAAGCGCCATATCGAAAAAGAAATTTTAGATATCCAAAAGTCAATTGAGAAACTGCAAGAAGCTGTTCCAGAAAAAGCGTAAACAGATTCCTGCTTAGTTTTTTGCATATAACAAATATTTTTTAGATAAATTGACCTTAACACGGCATATCACATAGATATGCCGTGTTTTTATGCATTTACAATATATGTTATCCCTTAACATGTATGGACAACACATGTATTCACGACTCATAAACCGCTTCCCTAGTTATGCATGATTTGTATAGAATGTCGTTTTTCCAAAAAATTTTCACAATTCTCACAAAAAGACTTTATTAATTTTTATTTTACTGGCATAATAGATAGTAATGAAAAAGAATGTTAAAGTGGGTGAGTATATGAAAAGTGGAGAAAAAGATTACTCGGTAAAAGAAGCGATGATTTTCAGCCAACGCATTGCTCAATTATCGAAAGCGTTATGGAAATGCGTAGAGAAAGATTGGCAACAGTGGATTAAACCTTACGATTTAAACATTAATGAGCATCACATTTTATCAATCGCTTATCATTTAAAAGGGGCTTCTATTTCTGAGATTGCTAAGTTTGGAGTTATGCACGTATCAACGGCGTTTAACTTCTCGAAAAAGCTGGAAGAACGCGGCTATCTTGTATTCTCGAAAAAAGAAGATGATAAACGAAATACGTACATTGAAATTACAGACAAAGGGGAAGAATTACTACTTTGTTTAATGGAGGAGTATAAGCCCGAAAATAATTCCGTGTTTAATGGAGCTCTTGCACTTCGTAATTTTTATGGGAAGTTCCCAGAAAACATCGAACTGATTGCCATCCTGCGTAATATTTACGGACAAGAATTTATCGATATTTTTGAGAAATCATTAGAAGATATTGATGAGAACTTTATGGAATCCGACCAGAAGTTAGTTAAGAAGTAATCTATTTATTTTTTCGCAATCATGCTTAAAAATTCATTCATAAGTGGTTTAAATAAACCTTGTTTTGCTAGCGCTTCCGCAGTTTCGTATACTTCGAGCTGATGTGGAAGCGCTTTTTCAAATTGATCTAACAGCGCATCGAACAATAAAAGCCCTTCTGCTTTCTCCACTACGTATTGTTCGTTCAGCATTTCACAAAGTTGCAGTATACGTTCAATATCTTTTTTACGAGCTTTTTTCTTTATGATCAAAGAATAAAATGGACACTTTTCTTCATCAATCATTTTAAATAGTAGGTCTACGTAGTATTCAGCTTGTTCTAATCTTCTAACAACGTCCATTTTCTCCCTCACTTTCTAACACAAAGTCTTCTATTTCTGAATTTTGTAACACGAACAAAATATCGTGTGATACAATATATATATGTATTTTAGCCAAAAGGAGGTCTCGCCTCATGACACTTATAACAGTTGTTTTTGTCGCATTCGCACTTCTTGTTATATTTTACACGAATTTCATGACACATACACTGTGTGAACGAAAACAAATAACTGCGAGCCGCCAACCCGGTGTCTTTCGGGTTATTAATGTATGTATAACAATTTTATTAATTTCTAGTTATATAGAAATTATATTTCATGGAAAGTGAGGAAGGAAAGCCCCTTCCTCATTTTTTTCCTCTATAAGCAAATTATACCTACTATAACCAATAAAATAAACAGTACAAGTAATAAAATAAGTTGAGAATTCATCCCCATCCCCTCCTCTTTTCTGTATATGCGGCATATGCCCACTATGGAACACTTTCAAAATCTGACACGATATGGTTAATTTTTCTTTATCAATAGGAAAAGACGTCGAAATATGATATATTAAATTCTGTACATATTGCTTATACTATAGAACAAAACATCCATCAAAACTTTATCCTCAGCCTCGGTAAGCCCTGTTAAGCGCGCTTTACCAGTGTATAAAAAGCAAAAGTATCAGTGAGACTTAATCGGGCTCTTATGAACTTGAGTTCATTGGTGTAGGATAAATTAAAAATACATAATAGTAGGAGTGTTTATCGAATGAAGAAAGCTATGCTTGCATTAGCCGCTACAAGTGTGATTGCCTTATCAGCATGTGGAACATCATCAGAAAAAATCGTTACCTCTAAAGCTGGTGACATTACAAAAGAAGAATTCTACGATCAAATGAAAACTCAAGCTGGTAAACAAGTACTAAATAACATGGTTATGGAAAAAGTACTTATTAACAACTACAAAGTTGAAGACAAAGATGTAGACAAAAAGTTCGATGAAATGAAAAAACAATACGGTGATCAATTCGATACACTATTAAAACAACAAGGTATTAAAGAAGAAACTATAAAAGATGGTGTGCGTGCTCAATTAGCTCAAGAAAAAGCAGTTGAAAAAACAATCACTGATAAAGAACTAAAAGACAACTACAAGCCTGAAATTAAAGCAAGCCACATTCTTGTAAAAGATGAAGCAACTGCGAAAAAGGTTAAAGAAGAACTTGGACAAGGTAAATCTTTCGAAGAGTTAGCGAAACAATACTCTGAAGATACTGGTTCAAAAGAAAAAGGTGGAGACTTAGGATTCTTCGGACCTGGTAAAATGGTTAAAGAATTCGAAGATGCTGCTTACAAACTGAAAAAAGATGAAGTAAGCGAACCTGTAAAATCACAATTCGGTTACCACATCATTAAAGTAACAGACATTAAAGAACCAGAAAAATCATTCGATCAATCTAAAGCTGACATCAAAAAAGATTTAGTTCAAAAGAAAATGCAAGATGGCGAATTCATGAACGATCTTATGATGAAAGAAATCAAAAAAGCTGACGTAAAAGTTGAAGATAAAGATTTCAAAGATCTTTTCGAAGAGAAAAAAACTGACGATAAAAAAGAAGAAAAGAAATAATAAAAAGCTCGGGCTTAGCTCGAGCTTTTTGTATACCCTCTCCTCGTGATAAATTACGTTCAGATTTAGCAAATGAAATTATACGATTGATTTCCCAATAGATCAACCGCAACTCTAATTATATTAGGGTTAGTATCCCATGGCCATCAACCAAAAATTATAATGCTCCCCACAACGATAAAAATAAACTTGGTTCCCATAAAAAAACATAATGTTTTCATTCTGAAAGCATTATAGAAACTTAACCTAACTCTACTGGTATTGTTACCTTTGGTGTGTTTACATTTGTGAAACGACGATCCGTTCCTTCTAATGAGAACTTTGTTGTGAACTCTGCAGTATCTTGAGAATACTCACGGTACTCAACAACGATTTCTTGAAATCCATACCTTTAAGAACATAACTTGTATCCTTATAAAATCAAGGTTTATAGAGTTTATAAGGATACAAGATTTATAAGCCCCTTAGCGTACAAAATATGTTAGTACGTTGGCTGTACCCCACATAGTTAATTAATTATTCATTCCTCCTATCTAATTGTTTGAATATCAATAAAATAGGTCACCATAACAATCATGTTTATTCTGTAATTCATAAAATAATGAAGTGCCTTATAAATTGCAGAATAAAAAATATATATTTTCAAAAGAAAAGCGGGTGAAAAATTTGAATAAATTCAATTCTTTTTCTAAACATTTTCCTCTTCCATGTGCATTCCCTATTCCCCCAGTAGAACCAGGTCCTGCTGGGGTTACTGGTCCTACTGGAGTTACTGGTTATACTGGAGTTACTGGTCCTACTGGAATTACTGGTGCTACTGGAGTTACTGGTCCTACTGGTCTTACTGGTCTTACTGGAGTTACTGGAGTTACTGGTCCTACTGGAATTACTGGTGCTACTGGAGTTACTGGTCCTACTGGAATTACTGGTGCTACTGGAGTTACTGGTCCTACTGGTGCTACAAGTCCTACTGGAGTTACTGGTCCTACTGGTCTTACTGGTCTTACTGGTCTTACTGGAGTTACTGGTCCTACTGGTGCTACTGGTCTTACTGGAGTTACTGGTCCTACTGGTGCTACTGGTCTTACTGGAGTTACTGGTCCTACTGGTCTTACTGGTCTTACTGGAGTTACTGGAGTTACTGGTCCTACTGGTCTTACTGGTCTTACTGGAGTTACTGGTCCTACTGGTGCTACTGGTGCTACTGGTCTTACTGGTCTTACTGGAGTTACTGGTCCTACTGGTGCTACTGGTCTTACTGGAGTTACTGGAGTTACTGGTCCTACTGGTGCTACTGGTGCTACTGGTCTTACTGGAGTTACTGGAGTTACTGGTCCTACTGGTCCTACTGGTCTTACTGGAGTTACTGGTCCTACTGGTGCTACTGGTGCTACTGGTCTTACTGGTCTTACTGGAGTTACTGGTCCTACTGGTGCTACTGGT
>NZ_JBNNUI010000007.1:116155-272579 GCF_050279585.1 Bacillus sp. NPDC094064 | reverse complement strand
GGTCTTACTGGAGTTACTGGAGTTACTGGTCCTACTGGTGCTACTGGTGCTACTGGTGCTACTGGTCTTACTGGAGTTACTGGTCCTACTGGAGTTACTGCACCTGCAGGACCAATTTTATCTAGTTTTATTGAAGTTTCACGTAACACAGATCAGACTTTGGCTGATCTTGAACCAATTATTTTTAATGGTGTTAACAGTGTTGGAACTGCTTTTAGCTTCAATGGTACAACTACTGTGACTATTAATGAAACAGGTCTTTACTATGCAGCTTTTAATGTTGCTGTAACAACTGGCCCGAGTGCTTTCGTTATAGTAACAAATGCTGTCAATTTTGCTACTGCAGCTTCAACGCCTACAACAGATGGAGGAAATGTCGCAGGTGGAGCACTAATTAATGTAACAACTACCCCACTTACTCTTACTCTAAATAATAGTAATACAGGATCTAGAACTATCTCTAATGGAGGAAGTGGAGGTTCTTCAGCTGATTTACTCATAATTAAATTCGCAGATGGACCTTCTGTTTAAATTTCAATTGTTGTAAACTTTAAAAAACAATTGAAGAATGGTATATAAATATTAATCAACAGTAACCAAAACAAAGTAAGCATTAAAAAATCGACTTATTTACAACACCCAAACCTTATTGACATGTCAAAATATAATCGTTTTGATCTACCACCCTCTCAAAAAATGAGGGGGTGGTAGTGTTATTTATAAAGTCCGCTTACCATTGACTCTTACCGTTTTATAAATTCACATTTCACTACACTGTGTTTACCCTATAGAGATAATATGCCTGTTATTGCTTTTGAATCTGTTAGAGAATGATCGTTTTCCAAACGATTATTCTCTTATTTGTTTTTAGATATAAAGTGAAAACTGGGATAAATTTCAGCCCTCACATCTACTTAAATCCTATATTTATCCATTTCAATTAGCTCTCTTAGCTAATACTTTATCTAACACCCTTTATAAAAAAGAAAAAATCTCGTCTAAAATTGACTTCGCATAAGCTTAGCTTGATAGCGATGTGGTGCTACCCCTATTAGCGATTTTTCAATTAAATCGACTTACTGACAATAATTACGATTCCCTCTTAGAGAAAAACATAAAAAAACCTCGATTCGCGCAGCACGGAACCAAGGTTTATCTCATTATCATTGATTAAATTCAAAAACTATGTTAAATTAGTACAGAAACGCATTCTTCAAAAATAAAAGAATGTATTTATCCGTATCTTAATTGTACAACAAAATTCATTTTCAGTCAACCTCTATTTTTCACTTTTAAAGGAGTGCTTAGCGTATGAACAAAAAACTTGATTTAGAGCAAAAACGATTGGATACCGTAATCGAAACGATTGCGCAACAAATTGATAAGCTAGAAAACGAAACTGGCAGACGCCGAGCAGAAGTAATCAACATTCGTAAGCACTTTTGGGATGATGTAAAAGTTAATACTGATACTTTTGATGATTATCTTGAAACAGTTATCAACTTAAGACAACAAGCCCAATCACTCGCTGTAACACAAATTACACATAAGCACACTTTCAATCGACTTGCTGCACTAAAACGTATGCAGAAAGCACCTTACTTCGGACGCATTGATTTTACAGAAGAAGGCGAACAAGCCGCAGAGCAAATTTATATCGGCGTGGCTACCCTTACCGACGCAAGCGGAGAAAACTTTCTCATATATGATTGGCGCGCGCCAATTTCAAGTGTCTACTACGACTATCCACCAGGACCGGCTGAGTACAGTACACCAGGAGGCGTAATCCACGGCAATGTGGAGAAAAAGCTACAATACATTATTCAAGACGGCGTAATTGATTCTATGTTCGATACGAGCCTTACAATTGGTGATGAAATCTTGCAACAAGCGCTCGGAAAAGGTACGAACAAACATATGCAAAGTATCGTTGCGACGATTCAGCGCGAACAAAATGAAATTATAAGGCACGACGAAGGACGACTACTTATCGTTCAAGGAGCCGCTGGTAGTGGTAAAACGTCAGCTGCCCTGCAGCGAATCGCCTATTTACTATATAAATATCGCGAATGGTTAAAAGCCGATCAAATTATTCTCTTCTCCCCTAACTCTATGTTCAACAGCTACGTTTCTAACGTACTACCTGAACTTGGTGAAGAGAATATGCAACAAGTAACATTCCAGGAATATTTAAATCATAGACTAAGCAATTCATTTGACGTAGAAGACCCTTACGAGCAATTAGAATATATGCTAACTGAAACGAATAGTCCTGCCTATAAAACTAGAAATGCGAGCATTCGCTTTAAAGCATCTACTCAATTTTTCGAGATGATTAGAACGTACAGACAATCTCTAGAATCGTCTGGCATGCTATTTAGAGGAATGAAATTTAGAGGAAAACTGATTGCCTCTGCTAAAGAAATCGCAGAGCAATTTTATAATACTGATTCCTCCCTCCGCTTCCATAGTCGAATTGAGAAGTTAACGGATTGGCTAAATAAACAAATAGATGAACTTGAAAAAACAGAATTGAAAAAGCCTTGGGTAGAAGAAGAAATTGAACTACTTAGTAAAGATGAGTATCAAAAAGCTTATAAATACTTGCAGAAAAAAGGCGAGTTTGACGACAACTCCTTTAATGATTATGAACAAGAAACGAAAGTACTTGGACGTATGATTGTCCGTAAAAAATTGAAGCCACTTCGTAAAGGTGTTCAAACACTACGCTTCATCAATTTCACAGGCATATATAAACAACTCTTCACAGATTCATCATGGGTTACTGGCGAAAAGCCGAAAGAATGGGACGACATTTGCTCATTAACAGTGAACATGCTCGATGAAGGAAAACTATATTACGAGGACGCGACTCCATTTTTACTTTTAAAAGAATTAATTGAAGGATTCCAAACGAACAGATCCATTAAGCACGTACTCGTAGACGAAGCGCAAGATTACTCTCCGTTTCAGTTCGAGTTTTTAAAACGTCTCTTCCCTGCTGCAAAAATGACAGTACTTGGGGACTTTAACCAAGCGATATTTGCTCATGCGAGTGAAACAGTTAATTTCAATACACTTACGAATTTATACGGGCCAGATGAAACAAACGGTATTAACTTAACTCGTAGCTATCGCTCAACAAAACCGATTATTGAATTTACACGTAATCTCGTACCAGAAGGAAAGAAAATTAATGCATTTGAACGTGACGGTGAGAAACCTACAGTAACTACAGTTTCTAATTACAGCGAACTGCACGACCGTATTACTTCCAAAGTTGCTGAACTTCAAAAACAACAACATAATACGATCGCAATTATATGTAAATCTGCAGCTGAAAGTGCCGCTGCTTACGAGGCACTTCGTAACATTGAAGATATTAAACTTGTGAAGAGCACCTCTGCTGAATACGAACAAGGCATTGTCGTGATCCCTGCTTATTTAGCAAAAGGTATCGAATTTGACGCTGTTATTATTTATAACGCTTCTAAAGATGTGTACAGCGATGAGAGCGTTCGTAGATTGTTCTACACTGCTTGTACGCGTGCGATGCATGAATTGCAACTTTATAGCGTTGGCGAAGTTAGTCCTTTTGTACTTGGGGCTGATTCGAAGAGTTTTGAGCTTATTACAACACCTTGATACAAATCAAGGTGTTTCTTTTTTATGCAGGATTTACACCTTAAAAATAGAATATATCAGTTTAGAAAAAGTTAAGGAGTGAAAAAATGAACCATTATTTTATCGCCATTTATGACGGCGTGTTTCCTACTGAAAAATTACATACCATCTTACAGTCTAATCCTACTTTTACCGATTTAAATGTCCGCCCTCTTGCAATCTCATCACCAAGACCTTTCACATTATTAGTTGGTGAAGAACATGATGCACTCACAACTGGGCTTACAGACAAATACCATTTATTAACGAAAGAGTTGCAAGCACTTGAGCAGCAAGAAAAATACTATTACGTATACGATTATAAAATTAGAAAAACCATCGAGAATCCCGCCCAAAAATGCTTTCCATTATCTACAATCAATATAAGTATTACGAAATTCCATCAGATGATTCAAAAAGTAAAGGACTTAAAACGACCTGTATTTGCAGGTTATAACATCATTTCTCATGATGCAGACATACTTACAATTGATGTACTTCTATCTTCACCTTTATTAGATCCGAACACTTCCGAAAAAGACGCGGAAGAATACTCCTATTTACAACAACTAGCTGAAACAATCTCTCGTTCTGAATTATGTACTTCTATGAAAGCGAGTTCGCTTATTTAAACATAGAAGAGGGTTATTTATCATAGCCCTCTTCTACTAACTATTTACGTTTGTACTTGATCATAGTAATGAATTTTATATACAACTTATAATAAGTATCAAGGTGTTTTTCTCATTCTAAACGACATATCTTTGCGGCGATACACACTTAACACAATCCCCATTAAAAGCGCATGAAATAAAGTAGGTGTTACGCCATAACTAATAAAGGGTAGTGATATGGAAACAATCGGCAATAAGCCTAATATCATGCCCACGTTATAAATGAATTGAACTATAAAAAGGGTCATCCCGCCAACGAGCAGCAATTTACCATACCGATCATTTATTTTATAAGATATGAACACTAACCTTACTACAAAAAGAGAAAGAATCAAGACAAGAATCAGTGCTAGCACATATCCATAATAATACGTCAAACTTGCAAATACAAAATCAGTATCTGGATTAGGGATGAACTTTACATCTCCATATGTACCAAACCAACCTGCTGACGACATTACTTCTTTTAAACGTATATACATAAATCCTGCGCCTTGTGCATCACGCTCTGGATTCAAATACCCTAAAAATCTATCCAAATAAACTCCTTTTACTGTGGGCCAGGAAAAAGAGGCCCCTATAATCAATAAACAGATTGGTACAACCGTAATAATTAACGCCGTTTTCTTTCCTAACTTACTCCACCAAAGCATAACGAATACCATCGTGATATAAATAAAAATCACTGAAAAAGCTGCGCCAATTAAGAATAAATACAAAGAAAATAAATACAACACTACAAGATACCTAACTTTCAATCTATTGTTATTGAAAAAAGAAGCCCAAGCTAGAAAAAAGAACGGCACTGCCATTAAACGGTCAATTGCAATAGGACCAACTTTTATTATCGGTTCTCCAAGCATCCCAGCATTCGGAAAACAGTATAACATTAACAAAATAAGTACCCCAATTGTATAAAACAACCATCCAAATCTCTCTAACTTCCGATAATCAATCAGCATCATCCCTAATGCTGTTGCAATACTAAGAACAACAGATATCACCTTATTCATTAGTAAATCATTCATATATCCAAAGGCTATAACCGGCAAAAACCCTAACCCCATCGCAGCCACTAATAAACCAATTAAGAACCAATCAATCTTTGGCTTATGTAGTTTATTAAGTTCTTGCCCAAGTTTAACCGGACTTCCCATTTGTTCAACAGCCTTATCTTCCGCAACTTCCTCACTTAACCCTTTATCCATCCACATATTCTTCGCCTGTTTCAAGTGAAAGTCTAGTTCAGTTGCCACAAAGCTCTTCGCTTCTTTTGATTTAATATGATTCGTAACTTCTTTTAAAAAACGTTCCCCTTTTTTATTCAATTTCGCCTCACTCCTGTACTAAGCCTTTTAATATAAATTGTGCCTTCGTAGCATTTTTTTCTGCCTTTCTTAGCATCTTTCTTCCTTTATCGTTTAATTGATAATATTTAGCTCCTGCGTGATCCCAGCTAGATTGGATAAAGCGATTTTGTTCTAGACGATGTAATACAGTGTATAGAGACCCTTCATTGCCTTCGAATTTTTGAATCCCTCTCCCCCGCAACAATTGCATCAATTCATAACCTGTTTTTTCATTCATAAGAAGTTGCAACACTGCTAAAAGGATATCCTCTTCCTTTTCGAACGATTGATTGATTTTTTCGCGCACCTGCTTCTTGTGCTGATCAGAAAAACTCAAATGTTTAAACGTTGTATTCTCCATTGATTTTCGCAGGCCTTTTAATCGATCTTCCATTTGATTATTCCTCCAATCCTTTCTTCAAAAGCTCCTTCGCTTTTTTCAGTCTCGTTTTTATCGTGTTTTCTTTCACGTCTATTACAATCGCAATCTCTTTAATTGATAATTCTTCATAATAAAATAGATAAATGACTTCTCGATATTTTATTGGTAAACTCATTACTGCAGAAGCCAGCCTACTATCCTCTGCATTTTGAATAACAGTTTGTTCGACACTATCATGTTGAACAAAAGTATAAGCAGATTCATCCTCTGTCACGATTACCTTTTTGTTATACCAACTTTTTAAATAGTCCTTACAATGATTAATAGCAATTCTCCATAACCATGTTTTTAAGTTCGAATTCCCTTTATATGTATGAAGGGATTTATAGCATTTCACAAATATATCTTGCGTTAAATCCTCAGCAACCTCTTTATTATTCACATATGAATACACAAGCTGTAGCACTTCTTGTCCATACTTGTTCATTATTTCGCCGATAAGAAGTTCCTTATCTTCTATTTCAAACGCTTCTACCATTAATTCATCCACATCATTTCCTCCTTCCCATATATTAGACGAAGCACTCTATGGAAAAGTTTTATAAATTTATAAAAAATTACGGTTAGCACTGTCCATACCGTTTTGTTAAACCTTTATTTCAAGTTTTATACACCACATCATAGTCTAACTCTTAACTTCATATTATCCTCTTCCTACTAAAATAGCATTTTTGTTTCAAAGCGCTCATACGTAAAACTAAGTAGATTATCTGTAAATTGCGGGCCATTTACCAGCTCTTCCGCAATTACATTCTTTTTCATCAACCAATAATTCCAATTGATGCTTAATAACACATACACTTGCCTTAATCACATTCTTCTTCCTTTCTCTCAAATAACGATTTCGTTTTCACTTCACCAACACTAATTACCAAATTTTATACAAATACATTTTTTTACTCTTTTAGTATATTAAATGTAAGCTTCCTAAAAGCTGTTATACCATTTCCCTATCCTTATTAAGGATAGGGATTTTTTTATTACATTCTATTTATAGAATCAGTCTACATAAGGATTTTGTTAAAAACTTACATGCATCTGTTTTTCGTTGTATAATTAAATTATCAATATATTAGGAGTGTTACGTGTGTCAGAAACAATACTGATTTTGTTATACGTCTGTTTCGGAATGAGTGCAGTTTTTAGCTTAATAAAGGCCTTTCGAAAGCCACAAAAAAACCAGTTCTTGATTTTATTTGATTCTCTAATTTTGATAGGAGCTATATTTTTAATAGCTAGTATCTTTATCTAAATGATATAACGAACACTCTCCAGGGAGTGAAGCAGCTAGCAAAAGCTAACTGCTTTTTTAATTTAACTAATGCTTTTATTTAATTTTCATCCGCCCATATTAGGATTGATACATTCCCACATATAATCATCAAATTCAATCTCAGCCTTATAAAGATGGCTATGATTCAAACATCATATAATAAAGTGAAACTTTAATCAGTGGGGGTTTTCTTCATCCCCCACTGATTATTAGCCTTCACCAATCGGACTTTTATGGGCAGTTGATCCCCACCTAAATTCTTTGCTTTCGCTGAATTTTGAGGTGGGGGTCTTACTGCCCATTAAAGCGGGATAAATTCATAAACAGATGAATAGCCCATAAAAAACCACCTAAAGGCTCCCCTTCAGGTGGTTTTCTCTTTTACGCTAATGCAGCTGCCTGCTCTTGTTGATCGACAGGAATGACAGCGTCTGTTAATGCTTTTTCTAGTTCTGCTGTGTATTTCATTTGCTCTTCTTTGCTCCAGCTTAGTTTCGCAGCCATGTAGTTGATCACTGCTTCTTTCCACTCGTATACCCAGTGGATGTTGAAGAATGCAGCGCCTCTGCGGCGTACGAAGAAGTCAACTGGTTTTGCTGTCATTTCGTAATCCATTGCGTATACAAGCGGGATTAGAACGTCAAGCGGCATGTTGTATTCTTTCGCTTCGTCTTTATGTTTTTTCGCTAAGTCGAATAGTACGTCAACGTTAGAACCGTAGAATTTCGCAAATTCTTCTGCTTGTGCTGTCGTTAAACCATATTTCGTACCTTCGCCTGCTTTTTTCGCAACGAATGCTGGGAATCCGTGTGAGCCACTTACATGTCCACCAGAGATTGGCATATGTTTCGTATCACTCTTCGGATATGCACTATGACCTTCTTTTTGTAGTAAGTTCGTTACGTAGTCTACTACCATTTCGGCCATTTTGCGGTATCCTGTTAATTTACCACCTGCGATTGTAATTAAACCAGATTCAGAAGTCCAAATTTCATCTTTACGAGAAATTTCAGATGCACTCTTACCTTCTTCGTAAATTAACGGACGTACACCAGCCCAACTTGATTCAACGTCTTTCTCCGTAATTTTCACGCTTGGGAACATGTAGTTAATCGCATTAATGATATATGTGCGATCTTCTGTCGTCATTTGTGGTACAGCTGCGTCTTTATCATAGAACGTATCTGTTGTACCTACATATGTTTTTCCGCCGCGCGGAATCGCGAATACCATACGTTTATCTGGTGTATCGAAGTAAATCGCTTGACCTAATGGGAAACGTTTTTGGTCAATTACTAAGTGAACACCTTTTGATAACTGAAGTACTTTTCCTTTTTTCGAATTATCTTTTTCACGAAGTGTATCTACCCAAGGACCAGCTGCGTTTACAATTTTCTTACCGTAAACTTCGTATACTTCTCCGTCTAGTAAATCGATTACACGTACACCACATACTTTTCCATCTTTATATAAGAAACTGTCTACTTTTGCGTAGTTAACAGCTTTTGCGCCATGCTCAATCGCTTCTTTCATTACTTCAATTGTAAGACGAGCATCGTCTGTACGATATTCTACGTAGTAACCGCCGCCTTTTAATCCTTCTTGTTTTACAAGAGGCTCTTTCTTCAGCGTTTCTTCACGGTTAAACATTTTTCTACGTTCGCTTCGTTTTACGCCTGCTAAGAAGTCGTATACACGAAGACCAATTGATGTACTAAATGATCCGAACGTACCGCCTGTATGGAACGGAAGTAACATCCACTCCGGTGTTGTTACATGGGGACCGTTCTCATATACGATTGCACGCTCTTTCCCCACCTCTGCTACCATTTTCACTTCAAGTTGTTTTAAATAACGTAGACCACCGTGTACAAGTTTCGTTGAACGACTTGATGTACCTGCTGCAAAGTCCTGCATTTCAAACACAATTGTTGATAATCCGCGTGTTGCTCCATCTAACGCAATACCAGAACCAGTAATACCTCCACCAATTACGATCACATCTAACTCTTGTTTATTTACTCCGTTTAATACGTCTTTACGTTGTTTACTTGAAAATTTCATGGTAATTCCTCCCTTTGATAACGAAAAAAGAGACCACAAACGCCGCTATAGATTTCGCCTCTATAGCGTGTTGTGGTCTCTCCAAATCTCCTACCGAATTATTAACTTGTCACCATTATAACACTGTTTATAATTATTTGAAAGCCTTTGTTGCTTCAATTGCCTTTTTCCAACCAGCATATAGCTCTTCGCTTGTTTCCGCTTCCATCGTTGGTTCAAAGCGTTTGTCCATATGCCACTGTGCTTTAATTTCATCTTGGTTTTTCCAATATCCAACCGCAAGACCAGCTAAGTATGCTGCCCCTAAAGCTGTCGTTTCGTTGATCACTGGACGCTCTACAGGAACGTCTAAAATATCACTTTGGAACTTCATTAAGAAGTTATTCTTAACTGCTCCCCCGTCAACGCGTAACGTGTTCAGTTCAATACCTGAATCAGCTTCCATTGCGCATAATACATCTTTCGTTTGGTAAGCTAAAGATTCTAGCGTTGCACGAATGAAATGCTCTTTCGTCGTACCGCGTGTTACACCAAACATAGCGCCGCGTACTTCGCTATCCCAGTATGGTGTACCTAAACCTACGAATGCTGGCACAACATATACGCCCTCAGTTGATTCAACACGACTAGCATACACTTCACTCTCACTTGCATCTTTAAACATGCGCATTCCGTCGCGTAACCACTGAATTGCAGAACCTGCTACGAAAATACTTCCTTCTAGCGCGTAATTTACTTTACCATCTAAACCCCATGCAATTGTTGTTAATAGACCGTGCTCAGAAGCAACTGCTTTTTCACCTGTGTTCATTAACATGAAACAACCAGTTCCATAAGTGTTCTTCGCCATACCTTCACCGAAACAAGCTTGTCCGAATAATGCCGCTTGTTGGTCACCAGCTACACCTGCAATCGGTACATTTTGACCGAAGAAGTGATAATCAACTGTTTCTCCATATATTTCAGATGATGGACGTACTT
This sequence comes from Bacillus sp. NPDC094064, assembly GCF_050279585.1. Lineage (NCBI taxonomy): Bacteria > Bacillati > Bacillota > Bacilli > Caryophanales > Bacillaceae > Bacillus > Bacillus sp. NPDC094064. Next base: position 262,133 of record NZ_JBNNUI010000007.1, on the reverse strand, counting down.
CTGGAAGCATGCTCTTTGGTACTGTTAACATGTCTAGAAGCTCATCATCCCACTGTAAGTCGTGAATGTTAAACATTAATGTACGTGATGCATTTGAATAATCTGTTACGTGCGCTTTACCACCAGATAGTTTCCATACAAGCCACGTATCAATCGTTCCGAATAATAACTCGCCGTTTTCCGCTTTCTCTCTTGCACCTTCAACGTTATCTAAAATCCATTTTACTTTCGTACCAGAGAAGTATGCGTCAATTAAAAGACCTGTTTTTTCGCGAACCATTTCGCTATAACCTTTTTCTTTTAACTCATCACAAATTTCAACTGTTTGACGAGATTGCCATACGATTGCGTTATAAATTGGTTTGCCAGTCTCTTTATCCCATACAACCGCTGTTTCACGTTGGTTCGTAATACCGATACCAGCGATTTGTTCTGGTTTTACGTCTGCTTCGCTTAAACAAGTTGCGATAACTGCTAAAATAGATCCCCAAATTTCTTGCGCGTTATGCTCTACCCAGCCCGGCTTTGGAAAATGTTGCGTAAATTCTTTTTGAGCTGAATGTACAATTTCACCTTTTTTATTGAACAGAATTGCGCGTGAGCTTGTTGTTCCTTGGTCTAATGAAAGAATATATTTTTTCATATCGGTTTCCCCCTTATGCTACTTTTCTACTATTTGTAGTGCTTCCGCTTTTTTTACTTGTCATATAAGAGATTGCTAGTACAATCACAGTTGCAATAATCACATAAATAAGTGCTGAATTTTGTTTTCCTTCAAATACAACTTGATGGAATAAACCTGCAAGTGATCCACCTAAAATTGGACCAACTACCGGAATCCATGCATACTTCCAGTTTGAACCGCCTTTTCCTGCAATCGGAAGGAAGAAGTGTGCAATACGTGGACCTAAATCACGAGCCGGGTTAATTGCATATCCTGTCGTTCCACCTAATGATAAACCAATACTTACAATTAAGAAACCTACGATAAATGGATTTAATCCGTCTGCAAATTTATTTGCTCCAATTGCTAATATACCAAATACTAAAACGAATGTTCCAATCATTTCACTTAAAAGGTTTGCAAATGTGTTCGGAATTGCTGGACCTGTCGCAAATACACCTAACTTTGTTCCTGGATCTTCTGTTTCTTTCCAGTGTGGTAAGTAATGTAAATATACAAGAACTGCCCCGATAATTGCCCCAATCATTTGTGCTGCGATATACATTGGTACGTCACTCCATGGGAACGCTCCCTTAAACGCAAGTCCTATCGTTAAAGCTGGATTCAAATGTGCCCCACTAATTGATCCAACTGCATACGCTGCTACTGCTACCGCTAAGCCCCAGCCCATCGTAATAACGATCCAACCAGAATCTTTCGCAAACGACTTCTTTAAACTTACACCAGCGCAAACGCCGCCACCAAGTAAGATTAACAACGCAGTCCCTATTAACTCTCCTAAAAATGCTGACATAGTATCCCTCCACAATCAATTTAAACGCTTTCAAAAGTGATAGAGGTAAAATGAATGGCCATTCGTTTTTTTCAAAAGAAAAAGATCCACAGCTTACATGCCTCTATATAAAAGTATATAGAAACAATAAAATGTGGATCTCTTCTTTTCTCCGTCACGTTTATTAACTTGTCTATAATGTTAACCTCTCGTGAAAGCGGTGTCAACAGAATTTTGTCACATTTCCGTCACTTTTTTTGGTAATGTTTCCATAGTTCTTTCTTCGATGTCGTAATCGCCGTCGCACCAGCATGTAACGCTCTTTCCACATCCTCCACAGTACGAATGAAACCACCCGCTAAAATCGGCACACCAGTACGCTCTTTCACTTCAGCAATCACATCCGTTAACGCTCCAGGAAGTACCTCTATATAATTCGGTTTCGTTTTTTCTAGCAAATTACAGCTCTTTTCCATCGCACTCGAATCAATTAAAAAGATGCGCTGAATTGCGACAACACCCTTTTGCTTCGCCTTCATAATTACGCTCGCCTTTGTCGATAACAACCCGTATGGTTTATATTCTTGGCATAAAAACTCCGTCGCATGCCCATCACTTTGTAATCCATGGATCAAATCAACATGTAAAAACACCTTTTTACCATGCTGCTTCGCAAGTGACACCACACTCTTTAATTGACCGACATGAATATCTAAAATAACGATATACTCATACGAACTATGTAATAGCTTTTCCAAATCTTTAATTTGCCTCACTGCCGGCAAAATTTTCTGCTCATGAAATTCCATTCTATCTGTCCCCTTCCCGTCTATTCTTTATAGTACACAATTTGAGTGGAAAGAACAGCTAGTGCGGGGAAATTCCTTCATTTTTATATAGAAGGAGAAGCACACAAAGAATCGGTAAAAGATATGTCTATGTAAAATCTAATACTATATCAGCAGGCATCTTTTGGTGTCATAATCATGCCCATTATGCTTTCCCCTAAAGAATAACGTTGCTATACAAAACATTTATTGGAAGAAGTAGACCCAAATCGTATACATATGTTATGATGATTTTAGAGAAAGGCAGGTTTTAAATATGGAAAAACAAGCTGTTGTACTTACATTTACGGAAGATATACAATCATACAAAACATTCTCTGTTATAAAAAAACTTCACCTTGAGCATCAATTAAAAGTAGATCAAATCGCCGTTATTAAACGCAAAATAGATGGTGAATTATCAGTAGAAGACTTTTTAGATATCACTGGTGCTGATAAAACAAATAAAGGCGGTTTAATCGGTATGTTTGTTGGCATACTCGGTGGACCTTTCGGTGTATTATTAGGTGGACTAATTGGATCCACAATCGGTATCTTTAAAGATAAAAAAGAAGTTACTCATGCATACTCTGTTTTTGAAAGCACATTAAAATCGATTAAACCAGGTAAAACAGGGGTAATTGCGATTGTTGAAGAACAGACAGAAGATACATTAAATAATCTTGTACAAGAAGGAAACGGGAAAATAGATCGTTATCCAGAAGCTACTTTACGTGCCGAAATTGAGGCAGAACGCAAAAAATTAAAATCTAAGTAATGCATGCATTACTATCGCGAATCGTGGTACTTAAAAGAGTCCACGATTCGTTTTTTATTATAACCATTTTTACTAGTAATCCAATTATTCGTTATTGTAGCGATTATACCTAATTCAACATACTCCCCACTCTTCATCCTATCAACTTTACACTAATAAAAGAAGCTATCTTAAAAAGATTGTATTTCACAATCTTTTTAGATAACTTCTCTCCCTTAATTATAATAAAACCGAATCCTTATCACCACTCTGATTCCGTTTCTCTCGCTCTTCTTCTAAACGTTTCATATATACTTCGCCTTCTTTTTCGATAAACTCGTTATCCATATCTTGCTCTTTTTTTGAAGTATATAAAACCATGTAGCCACTTAATACGATCCCAACAATTACAAGATAAACCCACCATGGTAAAGTTTCCAAATCACTTCATCCCTTTCCTTAGACAAGCCTTATTAGTTTCACTCTATGAGGAAAGAAGTGGATTTATGCTTACTATTTTTCATTGAGGGTGCTTCGCAAAAAATGCTTGTACATATTCCATAAACTCGATCGGTTCCTGACGAAACGGCGCGTGGTATCCTTTTTCAATAATATGAAACGTACTATTTGCAAATAGCTCGTGGTACAACTCACCATTTTCCCAAGAAACACTCTTATCATGTCGTCCCCATATAATTAAAGTCGGCACCTTAATTTTATCCGCTTCCATCGCAATGCGGCGCTCTCTCATTTTCGTAAGTTGATCATAATGCTCTTTATCATCGCGACTATTTTTCACTTCATTTTTATTATAATCCGTAATCTCTGTTACCGTTTGAAGATCGGTTGATAGCGGCGGCACTGCATTACTTTCTTTTTGCTGGAAAGATTCAATTCCTGTAGCGTCCGCTAAAATGAGATGAGTGACTGCGTCCGGATATAAATACGCTAAATTAAGGGACATCTCTCCGCCCATTGAATGACCGAGCACCGCAAACTGATCGTATCCGAGCTTCTTCATTAACTTATAATATAAATTCACTTGTGCAGGAAACGAATACTCAAAATCAACCGGCTTAGATGAACGCCCAAATCCTAAAATATCAACAGCGATAATCGTATGGTCTCTCGCAAGTTCTGGATAAATATCACTAAACCCATCAGAAGAACCACCAAACCCGTGCAGCATAAGTAAAGGCGGTTTCCCCTCACCAATTTGCTTAAAATAAATCGTCTGCCCATCAATTTGCGCCATACTCTCTTTCGTATGTAGCTTCATCATAACAGTATCTTTCACTTCTCCAACCTTCGCAATCGGCTTATCAACGAAGTTACACACTACAAGCAAAACGAGCGCAATACCGCTAATCATATAAAACTTAAACCGTTTCAAATTTCCGTCTCCTTTCTCTTGTTGCTATTTAAAGTTTTTACATTTTTTGGTTATTTTATGTTCTCTTTTTAATTGTAACTATAGTAGTTACAATTATATTAAAAAAATATTACTCATTCCCATTACTGATGGTTATTTTGTAACCATTATAGTTACAAATGAAAAGTAAGTCAATTATTTCATTCGATATGATAGACCTAGTACAAAGTAAAGTGGCTTTTTCTTTTTGTCATGTACTAGACTTTCAAATGATACCAAGGTTCAAAGCCATTCATGCACAAAAATTATATCGTCCGGACGTAGGCTGCAAGACTCATGTCTAAACTTGTAGCCAGTTTTAACTCCAGCAATCCGTTAGCGAAAATTTGAAGAAACACAGAAGTAAAAAACTTCGTGTTTCTTCTTTTAATAAAAATAAAAAATCCCCCGGATCATTAAACAGATACAGGGGATTTTCTTATCGTTGATTCTCTATATTTCCATACGTTTCATATAATTTGTGCTGTACCATCTCACTGTTAACAAAATAATCTCAGGCTTATCATGCTTCTACTAGAATACATGCTTTATTTCCATATCCATCACAAACCTTTTTAGGATAATAGTATATACAAGTTTGATAGATTTATTGCACCGGAACCATCTTTCTTATGATTTTTTAATAACCTTATTAAGTTTTTTGTAAAATTCACCTTTTGTTTTTACACGATTAAACTGATTCGGATTAATGTTAGCTTTTTGTGAGAGTGCTATAATCTCTTCTTTTGTAATTGAATCTTTAGTATTTATAGATGCTATATTTGTATATTTTCCATCTTCTGTTTTTGGAATTTCTAAAATCCCTTTATTTACAAGATCCACTACAGCCTTATGCTCTGCAGAATGTGTATCTACACCAGTAATTTTCCAATTATGCATGATTTTTGGCGTGTATACACCATCCTTTACCTCTTTTAAATATGTAATAGCAAGGTTACGGATGGTTCCACCTGTTTCTCCGAATGCATTCTCTTGTTTAGATGACCAAATTTGTTCAAACTTACGTCCCTCTAAAGCTCCTCCTTTTGCCTGAAGAGCCTCCATTCTATATGCGTTCATTCCCAGCGTCATAACATCGTTCATTTCGATTGGTTTATTTGTACGAATAGATTTTAAATTTGTAATTCTACTTCCATATGGTTTTGTTAAATCAATTTCGTATTTTACGCCCCCAAAGAAATCGTTCGTACTGTATTTAGACGCACGGCGGGTTTTATCAAAGCTAACTGTTACATCTCCGGCACGAGATGAGTTAAAATACCCTGCCGCCCATTCCATGTAGTCTTTTAAATCTTTCCCAGTTATCTTATATACTGTAATTTCTCCCAAAGCATATTGGTAATTGTACGCAATATCTTTCTTCTTAATAGGACCTACATCCAAACGGGCATAATCGTTATCAATTTGGTGGGCTACTACATCTGCTTTGCTGTAATAGAGCATAACTTCATGAAAGAAATCTGATAAAGGTGTCTCTTGAATTTGCACACTTGGAATACCCTTTATTTCATTTTCAGGAACAAGATTTCTACCCTTTAATTGAGCCACTACAACATTTGCATCTCCTCTCGCATACTCGTGAAAAGGTGTTAGTGTTTCTTCAAGTGTAGGATCAGATAATACCGTTGTTCCATCAGCTTTTTTTACAGGTATAGCGGTAGCAGTTTTATCTTTTAAAACTAGCTTTCCATCTTGCTTTGTAAAAGCAAGGTCAATACGTGAGATATGTGTTCCATATTTATCTGGTTCTGTAATAATAACACCATTTACAACTTCTTTCTTAACAAGTTTATGCATATGTGCTGCAAAAATAGCGCTTAGTTCCGGACAAGCATTCGCAATATCTTGAACTCCAGTACCAGGGATTCCATTCTCATTTTCTAGTCCCATATGCATAACCCCTACCATTACATCTACTTTACCTTCTAATTCTTTAATTGCCTTTTTTGTCTCTTCTACTGGATTTTTCACCACTAAACCATCCAAATGATTTGTCCCTTTTTCAAAGTCACTAATCATTGGTGTATTCATACCAATAATCCCAACTTTAATTCCACCTTTTTCAACAATCGTATATGCAGGAAGAAAACGCTCTCCATTTTCCTTGTAAATATTTCCTGCTAACGTCTTTCCCTTATATTGCCCACTAACTTTTTTCAATGTATCTAATCCAAAGTTAAATTCATGATTTCCAAATGCCCAAGCATCATATCCCATTGCGTTCATCGCTACCATCATTGGAGATTGTGGCTTATCATTGAATAATTCTACTGAGTTTCCTTGAATTGTATCCCCAGCATCTACTAATATGGTATTTGGATTTTCTTGACGTACATTCTTTATAACCGTATAAAGCTGCGTTAAACTTCCACTCATATTTGCTCCATCAAGCGCATAATCCCAAGGCATAAATCTACCATGAATATCTGCAGTACCTAACAATGTAATATTAACATCAGATTCCTCAGCTTTAGAGATAGCTGGTTTAACCGTTACTGCTGTTACAAGAAGCATAAGAATAACAAAATAACATACATAGTTCTTCCATTTCATTTTTTGCATAATAACAATATTTCTCCCCTTTTTGTACCGTCATAAAGTTGCTTGAACTTTAAAAATGTAACTCATTATTTGGAAAACCTCAACTGTAAAAGATAATTTTGGTAGTGGTTCTGTTGCAAAAATAAAAGAAAGTAAAGTATATACCCCTAACAGAGTTGTACTTACGCCACTCATCCAAACAATTGATGGATAAATTCTTTCTAATTTTGAACAGACTGGTCCAATAAATCAATCTATTCTTTTTTGATCACATTAAAACGGATAATAAAGGTATTTAATTTAGGTGTTATAAATGCAATAACCACCTATCATTATTAAACCAACAAATGAAAGTGAAGCAAAAATCCCCCAATTTATTTTCCCTTCAATCTGACTTATTGACTGTGAAGCACTTCTCCATATGAATTCCCCTCGATATTACTTTATTTTTCATATTGTTAAACAGATTATAAGTTCTAGTGTGTACCACAAAAAGGAGGTTTAAATAATAATCAATATTTTGTGCTGTTAAGTGATAAAAAGTTGTTTAGTTTACAATAAAGTCGTTTAAAAAATAATAAAGTTGTTAAAAAATGCGGTTCATTCCATTCAACAATCGGGCCATCTAATGGAATTAAGGAAGCGATTATTCAAAGGGAAATCGAAATTAAGTTATGGCATTTTATTCGATAATCTAGAGTAACTATGTTATGTAAGGAAGGCACTAATAGGAGTCTTGAAAATATAAGTACTTGAAAGTTGTACAAGGAAGGTTTAAAGGCATTAGGACAGTTGTGAATATATAATTATGAAATAAAGTGAGTTAGAACTTGTAGAGGAGATGAGAAGATGACAATTAGTGCAGAGAGGAAGGCCTCAAGATTGATGAGGTTGCGTAGAATCTGCGGTTATAGTGCGGCAATAGCAGTAACACCTTACCTGCTGATCAAAATTGTATGGACTTTTGGTTTCTTCCTTCCAACCGAGCAAATGGGTGACGCCAACTGGCGCATTATAAACGCAGTAACTGCCGTTCTCGCTGCGATTGGCATTCTTCTTGCAATGGCGTTTTGCAGGCCATGGGGGGAGCGGCTACCTGCGTGGTTGGTTGCTCTACCCATTTGGGTTGGTACCGGTTTGCTCGTTCCCATTTTGTTGATTGCACCGGTTCTGGGCCCTGCAGCTATGATCCGGGATCAAGAAGCAGGTGCCGCCGACTTCTGGGTATACGAGCAGATCTTCGTCATGATCTCACTTTTCGGGATTGGCATCTTCCTGCCGCTTGCATTAGCGGGGTATGCAATGGCACTTTGGCCAGAGGCGCTGAGTGGCACAACCGACTACAAGGAGTTGCCGGGCAATACTTTACAACTACAGATCATCTTGGCTAGGATTGTCGCTGCCGGTTGCATTCTGCTCGGTGTCATCAAGGTGTTTTGGGCAGTTGGTGGCTCTTTTGGCATCGACCCGGCAACTATGGGGGGACGCGATGTATGGTGGTACCTGCTGTCATTGAATACAGGTGTGTGGTCCTTTGCTGGTGCGTGGGGCATACTGGTGATATCATCCCGCCGTGGATCAAGGCGGTTTCTACCTCCTATGGCAGCGACATGGATTTCATCGGGAGCGTTGTTCTCCAACAACCTCTATTCTACCTTATCTTCAGTTCGACTCGATGCGCCACCCTCCCCAGAGTACCCATTGGCATGGTTGTTGACTACACAGGCCGGCATTGTCTTAGGTGTAATAATGGGGATGATTATCCTGTTGGTGCTACACGAACGCCGGCGAGCCCTTCGAGATGAGTCCAACTGAAGTTGATTACACAGAACCACGGACTATTGAAATTGCGCAAGAGCTCGTTTCGCGTGGAGAAGAGTTAGTGTAGTGTACTTTACAATCGAAGATTTTCGAGAGCTAAAATAATTAGTGGCTTATTCGATTAAAGGGCGCGATGGTTTTACAACATAGACAGCAAATGATTAATCTTTTTTATAAAAATCAATCTTAATACCACAATATAAGAATCCGTTTTGATCAATTTTTTTCAAAATGGATTCTTTTTATTTATCGTAAAATGCTGGAATGTTGAGTATTTTTGATCAATCTTTATTTCGAACCGACAAGAAATAACGTTATTTATTTGATTAAAAAATGTTTTAGACTGAGTATCACTGGTTTAATGTGATTTCTTTATTTTTATTTTTTATACTATTTTGGTTTCCTAAAAATACTTATAAAACGAAAATAAAAAAAGCAAGCAGTCCTAGCACTCCGCTAAAACTACTTGCCCCCTACTGACTATCTCTATTTTTACTCTTTAATCAATTCCTTCGTACTTCTCACTGTATCAATCGGACGGACTAATTTTTCGATTTCTTCACGTTTTGGCTCTAGGAACGGAGGTAACGATAATTTTTCTCCAAGTGTTTCGTATGGCTCATCTCCCATAAACCCTGGGCCATCTGTTGCAAATTCAAATAAAATTTGCGGCGCAACTCGTGCGTATAATGATTCGAAGAAGTGGCGGTTTACATATCCAGATGAAGGAAGTCCAACGCTACCTATTCTCTCAATCCATTCTTCTAATACAGCGCGATCTTCTACGCGGAATGCGGCATGGTGCACTGTACCAAAACCTTGTTGTGCTTCAGGAAGAACCGTATTATGTTCTACGATGACAGATGCACCGTTTCCACCTTCGTTCACTTCAAATAAATAGAATTCTCCTTCTTGCGCAATCTCTTTAAATAATAGAACTTTTTCTAACACTTCTTTGAAGAAAGTAAAGTTTGCGATACGGATAAATACAGGTCCTAAGCCAGTAATTGCGTATTCTAATGGAACTGGGCCGTTTTGCCACGGTGTACCTGATTCGATCCCTTTATCTAATTCATCAGAGATTAATTGATAGTGTTGGTCATCAAAATCAACGAAAGATAGAGTTTTCTTACCAAATTGTTCTTTAATTCCTGTATGTTCCACTTCAAGTCGGTCAAAACGTTTCACCCAATATTCTAATGCTGCATCAGTTGGCACACGGAATGAAGTTTTTGAAATTTCATTTGTACCGTGTACTCCTTTTGGGACACCTGGGAAATCAAAGAATGTCATATCTGTTCCGGCACTACCTTTATCATCTGCAAAGAATAAATGGTACGTTTGAATATCATCTTGGTTTACTGTTTTTTTAACTAAACGCATTCCTAACACGTAAGTGAAAAATTCATAGTTCTTTTCTGCACTACTTGTAATTGCTGTAACGTGGTGTATTCCTTTTAATTGGTTCATATTATATTCTCCTCCAATGGTTTTAAAATTTATATTTTTTCTTCTATTACTTCTCTTCAATAGGCGCTAAATTCGCTTCAATTTCTGCTCGCTTATCTTCTAAGAACGGCGGTAAATCAAGTTTTTCTCCTAAATGTTCTACATCTCCATCAATTGTAAATCCTGGTCCATCTGTCGCAATTTCAAATAGAATTCCGTTTGATTCACGGAAATATAAGCTTTTAAAATAGAAACGATCGATGATTCCTGAAGAATGGAAACCTCTTAGTTTCACCTGTTCTTCCCAATAAGCGAGCTCTGCATCATTTTTCACACGAATTGCTAAATGGTGGATGCTACCGCGGCCCGGCTTTTCAGTAGGACCATCTAAATATTTCACAACGATTTCTCCAAAAGCTTCTCCTTTAATGGACTGAAAAATTGCTTCCTCTTCGCTGCGGCTAACCTCTGTATAACCAAACATCTCTGTAAGTGTACTCGCCATTTTATCAAGTCTACGAACTGTCATTTCCACAGAACCCATTCCTTGAATTTGATGCTTTGCAGGAACTTCTGATTTCTCCCACGTTTCCCAGTGCTCCACCTTTTCTCCGTTTGAAACGAGTAGTACTAAGCGAAGACCTTCAGCATCCTCAAATTGCAAAGCAGGACGATTTGCATATGTTGTCATTTCACTATGTTCCACACCGAATTCCTCAAATCGTACTTTCCAGTAATGCAAGCTCTCCTCTGAAGGAACGAGTAATCCAATTCGAGTAATCGCATTTGTACCACGGTATGTTTTTCCTACTAAAGGTATTTCAAAAAATGATAATTCTGTACCCGGACTTCCTGTTTTATCTCCATAAAATAAGTGATACATTGACGGATCATCTTGGTTTACCGTCATTTTCACACGACGTAAACCAAGCACGTTTTTATAAAAATGATTATTTTCATTTGCGTTTTTCGTAACCATTGAAATGTGATGGTGCCCTTTAATTTCATACATTGTTTATTCCTCCGCTTCGTTTTACTAGTCAAGTGATAACTAAAAAAATAACATTTCCCACAAGTAATATGGTTTTTAGCTTTTCAATTTATTCTCATTATGTTTTTGTAAATTCATCTTAGTTTTTACTGAATAAGTTACTTTGTTTTTTTAATCGAAAGCAACTGAGTGTATGTTTTTCATACGACTCAATCACTTTCGTTACTATCACTTTACATCTCAAGTGATTAAAAAGCAAGGATAAAATCTCGAATTCAAGATATTTTTTATTACATAACATTTTAGCGTAGTGAATGGTTCTTTTATAAAACAATTACTTACCTATTAAAGGCTTCTAATTTACTTGTTCAACTAAAGATTTTATAAAGTGAAACTTTAATCAGTGGGGGTTTTCTTCATCCCCCACTGATTATCAGCCCTCACCAATCGGACTTTAATGGGCAGCTCGACCCCCACCTAAATTCTTTACTTTCGCTGAATTTTGAGGTGGGGGTCTTACTGCCCATTAAAGCGGGATAAACAAAAAGAATCCTACCTGTATGGAAGGATTCTTTTATGATGTAACTACTGTAAAAGTGTTTTCAGCTTTGATCACTTATTAAACTTCCCTTATAACCTGTAGCACCAATCATTTCAAATTTTTTTAATCCCATTGCATATGTTTGTACCAGGCTTTGTTGATGTGTGTAGACTTCACAGATGATGAAGTTTTAGACTTATCCCTTAGTGTACCAATTTTATTAGAACATCCTACAATATTTAGAAGGAATGTAGCCAATAAACACGATATTATTAATTTCTTCAAATAACCACTTCTAACTTTTTTTCAGTAACATTTTATTTATAACATAGGTTCATTCAAATTTGTTCATATTAAAATAATTAATAATTGCAACCATACTAATTTTACATTACATTAAAGGTTAGAAATTATTCTTATACTCATAAAGTGTTACATATTAGGGGGCAACATGGAGTTTTATAATTTAGGTATCACTATTAAAGAACTGAGAATAAAAAAAAATATATCACAATCCGAGTTATGTCACGGAATATGTTCACAAAGTCAAATTAGTAAAATAGAAAAAGGCATTATTTATCCATCTAGCATATTACTGTATCAATTATCTGAAAAGCTTGGTATTGATCCGAATTATATATTTGCACTAACTCAAAATAAGAAATTAAAATACGTAGAAAATGTAAAATATGTAATGAGAGATTGCACAAAGCAAAAACAATATAAAGAACTTTATGAAATAGTGGAACAAGAAAAAAACGAGAATAATTTCCAATCAAAAGAAGATCAACAATTTCTAATATGGCATGAATCAATTGCTAGATTTTATGTACATAAATCAACAAAAACTGCTTTAAAACTTTTAAACAATGCTTTAAAACTAACTATAACGAATTCTGATTTTTTATCAGAAAGAGAAATAGATATGATGCAGACGATGGCTATATTTCATTGGGACAACAATGAATACGAAAAAAGCATTACTATCTTAAAAAAATGTTTAACTCATTTTAATAAGCTAGATTTTCCTAAAGATAAAGAAATTAAATTAAAAATCATTTTTAATTTAGCAAAAATTTTAGGCCATGAACATCAACATGAAGAGGCAATAAAATACAATGATATGGGCATCAAATTAGCTATTAATCTAAATACTTTCTACCTATTGGGTGAACTATACTATGGGAAAGCTTGGAATTTATTGAAACTTAAACAATCTAATGAAAAAGATATTGCTACTAACATGGAAAAAGCGTTATTTATATTTGAACTAACAGAAAACGAAGACAAGTTAAAAATAATTAAAGAACAATATTTTGAAAAGCAAAATTAAAAAACAGCCCCACTAAGCTTACTAATACTTAATGAGGCCATTTGATTCACACTATTAATTATGGAACGACGGTTTATAGAACGAACGATTATCAAGAGCAAAGACACGTTCTGTGTATTCGCCTGGTTTTGTGCGCCCTAATGCGCGGTCCATCATATTCATTTTTGCATCTAAGTTATCGATGTAATGCAGAATTTCTGCTTCTTTTACTAAAGGTGGTTTTGGGCTACCCCACTCTGCTTTTCCGTGGTGAGACAGAACGATATGTTGAAGAATTAATACTTCTTCTGCATCGATTTGTAGTTCCTCTGCCGCTTTCCCAATTTCGTTCACCATAATCGAAATGTGGCCAAGTAAATTTCCTTCTAACGTATACGTTGTAGAAATTGGGCCAGATAGTTCGAATACTTTACCAAGGTCGTGTAAAATCACGCCTGCATATAGTAAGTCTTTATCTAACGATGGGTATAGAGTTGCAATTGCTTTCGCTAAATCTAACATCGACACTACGTGATAAGCTAGTCCAGATACGAATTCGTGATGATTTTTCGTCGCTGCTGGATACTCTAAAAACTCGTTTTGATGCTTATTTAATAAATGTCTTGTTAGACGCTGAATGTTCGGGTTTCTCATTTCAAATATGTATTGCGTAATTTTTTCAACCATATCTTCTTTTTTCACTGGTGCTTTTTCTACGAAGTCCGAGATGTCTGTTACTTCATTTTCATTCGCAACACGGATTTGTTTCACGCGTAATTGAATACGTCCTTTGTAGTTTAAAATATCTCCAGCTACTTTAACGATTGTTTCTGCTACATATTGTTTCTCAACTTCTGGTGATACGTCCCATAGCTTCGCTTCAATATCTCCACTTGGGTCTTGTAAGATTACTGTTAAAAACGGCTTTCCATTACTTGCGAGACCTTTCGTCGCTGTTTTAATTAACAAGAAAACATCGACTTGTTCACCAACTTCATACTCTGCAATTTTCTTTTTCATTCGAATTCCTCCACCAAATCAGTTACTTTTAGTATAGCATACTACAACTCATTTTCTTTACGCATATGCGTTAATTTTATAATCTGTTTTTCCGTAAAGAACGCGAGTAGATGAGCATGACATGTAAAGAAGATGACTTGTCTATCTTTCGCAATTTCCTTTATAAGTTCAATCGTTCGATTCGTCCTTACCGCGTCAAAGTGCACGAAACTATCATCAATAATAAATGGATAATCATGTTCAAATGTTTTCGCGAGTGCAAATCTCAGCGATAAATATAACTGCTCTGCTGTCGCTTGGCTTAGTTCATGACTGTAAAAACGCATGCCGTCGTTACGTTCCACAATGAAAGGTTCCGCCTCTGACGGTGAAAAGATTTTACTATAACGTCCGCCCGTTAAATAGACGAAATACTCTTCTGATTTTTGTAAAATACGCGGCAAATGTACTTCATGATAATATTGCTTCGTTTTCGTTAACACTGTCTTTGCCGCCGCATACGCAGCCCACTTCTTCACTTGTTCACGCACTTGCGCTTTTTTCATTTCCCATTCATGCAGTAAATCACCGTACGTACTACCTTCTTCTAAATTCGCAATTTCCATACGATGTTTCGCAATACGCTCTGTCAGCTCTTTCTCTTGCGCGAGACAGTTTTGCGTAGCTGTAATTTCTTGCTTTAATTTCTCTTCATAACCGTCAGCTTCATAATGTTCAGCTAATGATAAACTCGTTAAACGCTGTTCTAACAAATCAATTTGTGGTAATAAACGCCCAACTTGCTTATCGGCGTCTTCACGTTTCTCCGCTAGTTTACCTGCTTCTAAAAACATCTCTTCATCTGTAGCTTCTGCAATATGCCATAAACCGTTTCGTTCTACTAACAGTTGCTTCAATTGCCCTTGCACGAATTCATATTCTTCTTGCCATTCCGCTAGCTTCTCTTTCAGCTGCTTACAAGTTTGGAGCTTCTCTTTCTCCTGTTGCATACGACTTTGCGCTTCATAGAGCTTACTATACTCCGCGCTACCGATAACCGTTTCTAGTTTATGTTCAAAGTGCGAAATCATTTCATATAATGAGGATTTTCGCGCGCCTTGCTTCTCTAATTCACGGTATAATTGCTGCATTTTTTCCATACGCTCAAACGCCGGCAATATGTGTGCATACGTATAAAAATCTGAGAACATATAGCGCGTTTTATATGCATCTACTTGTTCGCTAATGCGGAACGTCTCTCTCTCCCATTCCTCATACGATGAAACGACTTTATCATACGCTCGCTCCATTTGCTGTAACTTATACGACTCGCGCTCAAATAGCTTACGAATCTCTTCATCTTTTTCTAGTTGATAGCGAACAGACATCGCTTCTTCACTTTGTCTCCCGCCAGCACTTTGCTCAAGAGTAAGGAGCTCTTCTTGTAATCCACTTGCCGGATCTTTATATAAAACAAGAGCAAGAACAATCCCTACAAAAACAATGACACTAATAAATAAGAGTGGGCGGTTATCAATAAATAAGCTCGTGAATAAAACAAGCGTGTTAATAAGAAGTAACAGAAGACAAACTCTTTGCCACTGCTTTTTCTTTTGCATAGCGGCTCCTGCTTTTTCCTCATACTTACGCTTCATTCTCTCTGCGCCCATACCGATAAACGCCGCATCTTGGAACGACTTCTCTTTCTCACTTAACACATTTCGCTCTTCATCCGCTAACATTTGTTTCTGAATCTGTCTTATATTTTCTTCTTGCTCTTCTAATTGCTCCTGCGCTACTTTGAACTGATCATCGAGCTGTGCTTTTTGCGTTTCTAACTCGCGCGCCTTTTGCACCGTTTGCGTCATTAACTCTTTCGTCGCCAAACTCATATCAAACGAAAGAACCGTTTCTTTTTCAAAAGTAGCACCAATTTGTTGCTCTAGCTCGGCGATTTCTTCTTTTATATTCGCAATACTTCCCGCTATGTCACGCATTTCTTGGCGTGCATTTTCATACGACAAATGCTGCATACGAAGTTCTTCTACGTAACTTTCTTTTTGTAAAAATTCTTCATCTATTTCTGTGGAATCAATTTCTGACTGTACTGTTTCAATCTTTTTTTGAAGTGAATCTACTTGCAACTGAAGCGGCTCCATTTTTGCCTTGATTGCCTCATAACGCGCTATTCCGTTTACAGGAAATTGCCCATTCTCGTTTTCTAACACTTTCTCGTGCGCACGTTTTTCAATAACGAGAGGCTCTAGCGCTGCTAATATTTCATAATCTTGCTTTCGTTTGTCCGCATTCTCTTTCTCTGCACGAACTGAAGCAAGTTTCTCTTCACTTTCTTTTAACTGCTCGACCTGTTTTTCATACGTGCCAATTTTCCCTTGCCACTCTTTCATCTTCTCTTCAAGCTTCTTCATCTCTTGCAGTGACACGTTAATTTCCGGCTTACGACCACTCGGCTTAAAGCGCTGATCCATTTCTTTCTCTAACTTTTTATCGAGCTGCAATAACGCATCGCTTCCGACTGCGCTTGCAGAAAATAAATAATTACCAATATCCGCTTCGCCTAGTTGATGAATGTTTTGAAGGCCATGCATATCAAATGAAAAGACAGAGTCAAATAAGCTTTCATTCATTCCGCTTAATATATCGTGTAAAATATCTTCGCCGCCCGTTTTCCCGTCTTCAAAATAAACGGTCACCTCGCCAGCTGCTGTTTTCGGCAATCGTTCAATTTTCAAACGGCCGTACTTCTCTGTTTGTACAGTCATCGCACCGCCATACTTTCCGCCTTCTTTCGGCTCATAACGGCGCTGTCCTCTCGTCGGAAAACCGAATAAAATACTTTTCATAAACGAGCGAATTGTCGATTTCCCCGCTTCATTTTCACCGTACAACACAGTCAACAAAGAAAGATCCATTTCCACATTTTCTAATTTTCCGTACCCATAAATATGGAGTTTTTCCATTCTCATTTCTTATCCCTCTCTTGCTGGAATAATTGCTCTAAAATAATATTTTCCGCTTCCTTTTGAATCTCTTTCTTCTCTTCCTCTGTAAAAGATTCAATACTATTACGCGCTACAGGAGATGTCCAAATCGCGCGCAACACTCCGTCCATATTTGTAAAAGCTTCTAACTCCTTCAGCACACTACCGACGAAATGATTTTCTTCTTTCAAACGTTCAATTTCTGCAAAAGAAACCGTCCCATTTTTCCACTTCATCGCATATACGAAATTTTTTCGCTCTTCGCCAGCTGCTAAAATATGAAAAATCTCTTCCGCGCGTTTTTCATCACGTAAATAAGGAGAAAGTGGTCCTTGCCCTGTAAATACGGCAGTTAAAAGCGTCCCTTCCTCTTCTCTTCGGCATTCATTCATCGCTGTTGATACTGCCGTCATAAGATCATCAACCGTTTCAAGTCCATCGATACTCACTTCTATCTCATCCCATACAACATCTGCCGTATGGAAAAATGAACATTGCGTTCCTTGTTTCGTAAGTTCAATAAGGTATGCACCTTTCTCGCCCGTCTCCTTACGATGACGCCCTTGTATGTTCCCTGGATAAATCATATACGGCTCTTCCGATAAAATTTCCCGTTTATGTATATGGCCAAGAGCCCAATAATCAAACTGCTTTTCTTTCAGCTCACGAATTTGGAACGGCGCATAGCGATTATGCTCTGCATCTCCTTCCACACTACCGTGAAGCATGCCAATATGAAAAGGCGCATCACTCATTTTCGTATACTGCGCTGTCATATTATCCGTTACCGCTTGCTGCAAATAACTAAACCCGTAAATAGAAGCGAACAACTCACCATTTTTATAAAATGACTTCTCTTCTACATAAGGCTCCGTAAACACATGAACATTTTCCGGAAACTCAATTGCAGCCCAACTTCCGCCTAAATGGTCGTGGTTACCGTGAATAATAAAAACAGGGATATCGTACTGCGAAAGTCTCTTCATTTGCTCGCGCACAAACACTTGCGCCCTCAAACTTCTCGTCTCCGCATCATACAAATCCCCGGCTAGTAATACGAAATCAACGCGCTCTTGAATCGCTTTATCAACAATACGCTCAAATGATTCAAACGTACTTTGCTTCATTCTTTCCCAAACAGACTGCGCTACATTCATTTCCATCCCTTTAAACGGACTATCCAAATGCAAATCTGCCGCATGTATAAACTTCACTTGTTTCACAAATAACGATCCTTTCTGTATTTCAAAAGTTTCATTTTATCAAGATTAAAATAGTTGAAAACAAATAATCATCAGGTATGAAAGACTCCCCGATGATTAAAGTTTCACCTTATTGTAACACGCAATGTCATATATTTCTTTGCATATTCTAGTGATTTATGACAAAATAGTTATAAGATTCTGATTTTAATTATTGGAGGGAATTTTCATGGGAGTATACGTTCTAACAGTCTTTGAAAAAGATGGTTCAAAAGCATTAGACGAATCATTTGAGGCGGCAACTGAAAAAGAAGCGAAAGCAAAAGGTGAATCTATTTTACAAGAAAAAGGATTGCACGAAAAAACACATCGCTGCACATCTTCTGCAGGTAAACTCGTTTTATTCCAGCGCTAAAAAAAGAAGCGTCATCCGCTTCTTTTTCACTCTACTATATCTTCGTCACACCACGTAAACACCACATCTAGAATGCGATTACCGATACGTACGCGTTTATTCCATTTACCTGTTTGGATCTGATGTTGCAATTCCGCTTTCATCTTTTCCGTCCAGTCGTGAATCGTTTCACTACCGTCGTACGGATATACGCTCGGAAACTCTTCCTGCAGTAGATACAAGCTTTCTACATCAAAATGAAAATGATAGAAGTAGTTTGCTGTAAGCGATGGTTCTTGCAATTGTAAAAAATGATCATCAACTTGCTTTCTATTTCTATAGAAAGTAAAGATATTCACTTTACCGCTCGTAATTTGGTCAATTTGAATTTCGTGCTTCTCTATAATCACGTCTTGCCCACCTCGTTGTATACTACCTTTAGTATATATGTCTTTTGCAACAAAGTTAACCATTTTCGCGCGAAATTCATTTCCTTCATTATATTGCCCGTACCTCCAAGTACAATCAGAACAAATAAAAAAGTTGAAGGGGAGCGATTACATGTATTTCGGAAGCAAAGGTTGGTATGTAAAAGAACTTAAAAAATTAGGTATCCGTACTTATGAAGGTAAAAAACTAGAATCGTATCGTACGCATATTTTATCTAGTTTACTTGAGAGAATGAAGAAGGCTTCGGCTTAATAAAAAAATACAAGAAGCTACTTTTAAAGTGGCTTCTTGCTTTATAATGAAAAAATCAATATCCTTTGTACCAATCATAGCCTAAATGAATAACATTCGCCTCCATATAAGACAATGAATTCTCCTTAAGAAATGTCCCATAGTCCACAAAATTATCCATTCCAAATCTATCATTCCGAAACCACGTTGCGTCACATTCATCACAAACATATACAACTTTATTTATATCTTTAATTTCTGCTTTATAAACGAGACCATTTCCATCACATCTTGGACAAACAACTTTCCCTTTAAATAGCTCCATTTAGAATTCCCCCACCACAAACCTTTAAAGCCTTAACTATATAATAGAATAAAATTTGTTCTTGCTTAATAAACTTCTTAAGCAATTCATTAAATGATTTTCACAAAAAAATTCAAAAACATGTTATTAAAAATAAGTGAAAATATTTCACACATTATTTACCTTCTTCATATAACTCTACTAATCGTCTCCCACCAGCAGTACGAGTTCCAATCATCTTACGTAATTCCTGCGCGTCTTTCGGTCTCTTAGTAATTAAGCGTGTTTCGTTTTCTATCACTGTAAAATCTGATTTTATTTGCGCCATATCAATAACTACCACTTCACCATCTTCCTTTTTGTTCAACATAACCTCATCCTCCCCTTTTACGAAATGATTCGATATATACCATATACTCCATCACTTCATATTGCCCTTCCTATTTCATTTCCTAATCTATTCCCAATAAAATAACCCCTCAAACCAAAAATGCTATAATAAACCCAATCAAACTAAGGGGGAACATCTATCTTGCACGGAAAACACATTCAATTTCACAAGTTTGGCAACCCAAAAGATGTATTGCAAGTTGAATATAAAAATATAGAACCACTAAAAGATAATGAAGTTCTCGTTCGTATGCGAGTTAGACCGATTAATCCATCTGACTTAATTCCGATCACCGGAGCGTATGCACATAGAATTCCATTACCTAACATACCTGGTTATGAAGGTGTTGGGATTGTAGAAGATGTAGGTGCGGGCGTTTCTAGAGACTTTATCGGCAAACGCGTTTTACCTTTACGCGGGGAAGGTACTTGGCAAGAATATGTGAAGACGTCAGCTGACTTTGTAGTCCCTATTCCTGATTCTATTGATGATTTTACAGCAGCACAAATGTATATTAATCCTCTTACGGCGTGGATTACATGTACAGAAACACTAAACTTAAAACAGGGTAGCGTGTTATTAGTGAATGCTTGCGGATCCGCTATTGGTCACCTTTTTGCACAGTTATCGCAAATTTTGAATTTCCGACTCATTGCAGTGACAAGAAATAGTAAACATACAGAGGAATTACTTCAACTGGGTGCCGATTATGTAATAAATACTTCCACTGCTCCGCTTCACGAAACAGTTATGGAATTAACAAACGGAGCTGGTGCAGATGCTGCGATTGATTCTATTGGAGGACCTGACGGAAATGAATTGGCGTTTTGTGTACGTCCAAATGGACATTTTTTGACTATCGGTCTTCTATCGGGCGTACAAGTAAACTGGGCAGAGATTGTCACGAAAGCAAAAGTGCACACAAACATATTTCATTTACGACATTGGAATAAAGATGTGTCACCACACAAATGGCAAGAAACGTTTCGTCACTTAATTCGCTTAGTAGAAAATAAGCAATTACGTTTTATGACGGTACATTCTACGTATGACTTAGCGGATGTGAAAACAGCGGTTGATGTTGTGCAGTCTGCTGAGAAAACAAAAGGGAAAGTGTTTTTGACTAGTTTTTAAATACAATTGAAAGTTTTTTTGATTGGCCTTTTAAATAAACTAGATAGTACGTTCAGGAATACCCAATTGTAAGTATCTGGTATAATTATATTAAAAGGTGAAAGGAGACTCTAACATGTGGTTACTTACAGCAATTGCGCCTGTTTTAATAGCCGGGGGAATTGTAGTATATGTGATTGGAAGGCTTAAACATAAATATAATAACGGCACCTTAGGTAAGAAAAAATCAAAAAACGCTCAAGTTTTATTAGATAGTCTCATACCAATGGGAATGCTGTTAGGGTGTTTAATCGGTATAATGCTCGACATATTTTTCCCGAATTATTCATTGTTTACAATTGGTTTAGGAGCTGGAATCGGCTATTTATTTGGTTTTTTCGCCTATGAATTTTATAGTAAGACAGGAAACAGTTATTCATAAATAGTTGTCATTCAGAAACAACAGATAAGGTGATAGAATATGGTGTTGTATATAAGATATGTAATACCCTTAACTTGAAAAGAAAAAATCCCCTCAAAGCATATACTTTGAGGGGCGACTGTAAGCGCAAAGACATCAATTTTTTTGAATTTGATGAATAAAATCCACTGAAATATTATGGTCTTTTGCATATTGATGAACCATTTTTAATATTTCTAGACTAACACCTAATAAAACAAACCAATCTTTCTCCTCTAATTGTAGTTCTTTTCCCATTCTTCTACCGTGTACTAAAGAATTTCTTACCTTATAGAACCATTCATCTTCCTTACTTTCGCCTTCAAAAGCCTCAATATTTCTAAGCTTTGTTGTTACTCTACTAGGCATATCCTGAAAGATCTTATTTATACTCGCTGATTCTGTAAACTTGTAACTCAACTGGCTTGTTACCATACTATACACATCGTCTAAATTTAACGTTGTCTCTAACTTCTTCTTAATTTCATTTATGTTATAAGCTCTATATAAATACTCTATACATCTATAAATATCCATAAAAACATCTTTATAATAAAGATTTATTAAACTTCTCACTAAAGCATTGTAATTTAAAGTTTCAAAGTTCAATGTGAAAATCTCTTTATATTGAACCAACGCTTCTTCACAATATCCTACACCAATTCCTTCTTTATTTTCACATAAAAAATAACCAGTTAAATTTATTAATGGCAGATCTGATTCGACATAACCTTCTTGAACTTTAAATAAATGAACAGATGGGAAATATTTCTTCACAACATCATATTCATGACCTGCATACCCTTCTGTATCACTACTCTCAAATAACAATTCATTTTCAATACTATATTTATCTGATGATTCCCTCGGTTGAATTGCTAGGTCACACACAATTCTAAAAAAGAATTCTTTTGTTACACTTTTCGGTATTAAAATTTCAGAGTAAAACTCAATATCTTTCTCAACACCAATAATAGCGAAGTATCTATCGTTATTTATCGAATCCTCAATTAAACAAGAAATAAGCCCATTTTCTAATCTAAAAAAATCTTTTACATAGAGACCATTACAACGGGCTTTTTCCTCATCATTCAAACTTATCCATCTAGGGGTATATAAATGAACTTCCCTAGGGTATTCATTCATAAGGTCATAAAATCCTTGAAAAATCAATTTATTCATACGGATAAAATTTGTCATGCGTTTCATTTTGAACCAGCTGCTCTCCAGCATGGAGTTAAGTTTTCAAGTTCAAATTTCTTATCTATTAATGTTTCAAATGCTTTATTAAAGAATTTCCTTTCAAAATCACCAATTCCTCTATTTACAGTTTTCATATACTCATTTAATGTTATGAAATCTATATACTCAATTAGTTCTTCTTCATTTTTCTCTTTTAATTTTTCAAAGTAATGCTCAAATAAGTCCATTAAATAAGTCGCTTTTTCATTTTGCTTTTCTTTTGAATACTCTTCTCCTGGGATACCAAAAATATATTGAGCAATTGCAGACATAAATCCTGCTTTTAACGTTTGACTACCAAATAAATCTTTCCCGCTCTTAAACTTCTCGTCTTCTACCACTTCAGAATCTAAAGTTAATTTGAAAACTATTTCATCAAATTGAATCATGATTTTCAAGAATTCAATAAATAGGTTATTTAATTGATTTTCAGATGTAACTCCAATAAAATCTAACTTAGTAAATTCGTCAGCTAATGCAGATTTTGTATCAACCTTCGCTTCCCTCGTACCAAATACTAAAAATAATTCTACTATCTTTTCAGCTTGATATTCACCAGGTTTTGTACGATTAGATGGATTCTCAACACTCAATAAAGTCATTGCTTCTACATGATCAGTTAGTTCTTTTATCAATGGGTTATATACAACTTCAATTTGTCTCTTTAAATTCCATGGCACTTGTCCAGTATTAAGTATTAACATTCTATAAAGTAAGCTATTTACATTCTTTGTAATCCAAAATTCCACTCGAATTTCTCTTTCTAACACATCTTCACTTTCTTCAATCGCTTCCATAATAGATGTCGTTCTTTGCATACCATCTATTATCGAAATAGTATTCGCGTCAGCAGCATTAATTAGTTCCTCTAGCTCTGCATACTCTCCCGCTTCATGCATTTTCTCAATTTTATTAAATCCCTCTTCCCCTACAACAATACCTACTACAACTGGAGGTAATATAGTACCTCTTACTATATCGGATTTCATTCGGTTTCTAATAGTAACGGCAGATTTCGTTTTTAAAGCAACACGTTGACCTTCAACATTGCCTTTTTGTGTATAAGCCGTTTCGATTATTCCTAAATATTCTTTAATTTGATAGGTCTTCATTAATGAAAAACAGTCTACTCTCAAGTCTTTCAAAACATCCATATTAATCTTCCTCCTATTTTATATTCACAAATGTCTCTTTTGGATTCTTTATAATTTATAATCAATTATTTTTAATTCATTTAAATCTAAGTATAACTCTTTTCTTCAATATTTTTAAATTACTCTCCTTCTTACAATTGCATTATTAGTGATTTTCTCTTATATATTTATTATGTATAACATACAATAAAATCTATTAAATATAATTATATATTTGTTATCTCTATATTGTGTAAAGATTTATATTGTCACATTAACCTCTTCACTATTCCTTTTTTACTTAAGGCAACAATTAACTCACATTTAAGACACCTTATTTTACTCAAATACTAAAGAGGAATTCAATATATAAATATCTCACCCCTCTCCCACGCTTCCCCCTCACTATCATAACCTAATTTTATATGATAATAATTCTCCTAGTTTAATTGCTGTGCGTTGAACAAATGATACATATTGTTTACAAAAAAATCCCCTCAAAGCATAAGCTTCGAGGGGATTTTTTTGTTTTCTTATATACGTACAGCTGTACCACTTACAGCAACCATTAACATTCCATCACGAACTACTTCGTAATCTACGTCAACACCAACGATAGCGTTCGCACCTTTTTGTTTTGCAAGTTCTTTCATTTCATTCATTGCAATATCACGAGCTTCCTTTAGTTTGCTTTCATAAGCACCAGAACGACCACCGACAACATCGCGAACTGAAGCAAATAAATCACGAACAATATTTGCACCCATAATAGCTTCACCATTTACAATATCAATATACTCAATAATTTCTTTACCTTGGATTCCAGACGTTGTTGTTACGATCATGACTGACACGCTCCTAATACATTGTAGTTTTTTTAATGCGTTTTCTTATGTCTTTATTATGACATGGAAAAAGTATCTAATCTATTGAATTACCTTACATGAATGTGACAATTTTGTAAGAATGAAATATTATTCTACCTATCTCTTACAATAACTACATTAATTGACAGAAAATTGTTATAATTAAATTGAAGGAGGGGATAAAATGAAGAAAATAACTTATATATGCGCCCTTAGCGTTCTATCTTTCACTTTAATCGGTTGCACAAGCACCTCAGCTACAAATAAAGCTTCACAAGCTAAGCAAGAACATACACAAACCATTCAATTAAACTCCGCAAATATTACAGACATTGAAATACTTAACACAAGCAATAATGATATTTCCAAATCTCAAACAGACAATGAAGAAATGATACAATCTATCGTTTCAGCAGTACAAAATGGCACCCCTAAAACAATCACATTAGATCAAAAAAAGAGAGCATCTGCTCATTCTACTATAACCGTTACATATAAAGATGACTCAAAAGAAGAGTTTCTTGTATGGGTTGATAATAAGGAACAAATTACGATTGCTAAAGATGAGAAAAAAGATAAAATTGATGGTGTAATATTGAATATTGAAGACGTTAAAATGATGAAGGATTTTTTTAAGAAAACATCTTAAAAGATGTCTTCTCTTTGTACATTAAAAAGGCCTACCTATTTCCCTAGGTGGGCCTTATCTTTATTACACAATATCAAAGTATACTCTCTTTTACTTGTTATGTATTTCAACACGCATTAGATCGCTACTAGAATTTTGCTTCTCTAAGCTTATCTCTATTTTAAGATTGTTTTTATTTATATCAAATTTACCTGTGCGTGTATTAGAAGCCACTATATTATCAATCTCTGTACTCAAATCTAAGTTTGGATTTATCATTGTGATCCACTTTTTCCCTAAATCCATTAATGCCTTATTACCTTGACCTCTATCAATTACAAAGTTAACAGTAAAGTTATTTTCATCATCACCCTCGACAGTGAAATTCCCATAAAATTCTGGAATCCCCTCTAATACCGGAGAGAATAAAACAACCTCTGAACCTGGACCGCCTATCGCTGCATACTTTAATTCCGCATTATATTTTGTGTTGATTTGAGTAACAAGATTTTGTGCTTCCTTAGATACAGATTTTTTCAGAACAGATGAGCTCTCCATCCAACCTTCATAATAATAAATATCATCGTCTGCTAACTCTTCCGGTATAGCTGTAGACTCTTTTTCTGATTTATTAATTGTATTGTATAAGAATTGCGCATATTGCTCACGAGTTACAATCTTGTAAGGTTCAAACATATTATCGCCCGTGCCAGCAGCAATTTCATTTTCTTGTAATGCGCTGATAGCATTTGTTGCCCAGTAATTTTTATTTACATCTTTGAACGTGGTAGTAGATGTCGCTTTTAAGTTAAAAGCCTTTGCTAATACAGCAGCCAATTGTTCGCGTGTTAAAATATTATCCGGACCAAATGTGCCATCGCCGAATCCACTCATAATACCTGCTTTACTAAGAGTTAAAATTTCGTTTTCAAACATATGACCTTTAGTATCAGTGAAAGTGTTTGGTGTATTAGGTTCATTTGCTGGATTCAAATAAAGATATATCATTCTAGCTACTTGTCCACGTGTAATACTATCACCAAAACCAAATATACCATTTCCATAACCCGCTACAATATTTTTCTGTTGTAAATCCATAATTGCTTTATAAGACCAGTGATCTTCAGGAACATCTTTAAATCCTAACGTGTTTTCTGCTTGCACATTTGTTAGAGGGATTAGTGTTGTTGATACAATAACTGTCCCTGCTAAGATGAGTTGTTTAAAATTCATAATTGAATCCCCTTATCCTTAAAATAATATATTGATAGAAAATACTGAAAACACCCTTTTCCATATTAACATATAAAAACGTTTGTTTCAGGTTAATTTTGGAAATATCCAAAGAGGATCTTTCTTAATATTTTCTCTCTTCATATAACCAATTTTCTTTATACAAGAAAACGAAAAACATACCAATCGCAACCGGGATAAAGTAAATTGAATCCGTTAAAATATATGAGTGAACCTTTATTTTTCTCCTTCTATATAAAGATGGAACTGTTATAAGCTTTGGTGGGAGTTTTACTACCCGTTATCGCGAGATGACTTTCCATATTCCCACTCTTTATCATGAATATATAATCCTTCTTGACCAAAGAAATGGAAAATAAACTCTTTTTCGTCACTATCAGTTTTTTTAGCTAGTTTAGATCCCTCCATAATTTGCTTTGTTCCAGAACGTAAATAATGAATTTCTCTAAAGTCTTCAACTGCAGATTCGAATTTTCCATCGTACCATTTGTTCAGAATAGATTCATATTTTGGTCTTTCATTATTATTAATAATATTTAAGTTATTTTTTAAGTATTGAATGTTTTCTTTCGTCATTTGGCATCGCCCTACATCACGGGTACCAGGAACATGAAGATTATTCCCATTGAATGTTAGTTTTTGTAAAGACATATGTATCATCATGTCATTTATATTTTGCTCGTTTTTGATTTCTCCAATCGACTGTGCCGCTTTAGATAATTCATCTTCACTTACTACATAACTATCTTTTTGTTGCTTTTGAACGGTTTGAACTTTCGTTTTTTCCTGAACATTTTCTTCTTGTTTAAATTTTGATTCAGTTGTAGTCTTCTCATTTGAGCTACAAGCAGCCATTCCCATAAGCAATGTACCGCATGTTAACACCGGAAGTAACTTTCGTTTCATTTTTTTCCGCCTATCTGTAGTAGTTATTTTCAATAGCTTTTTAAAATGTAAGATTTCTCATCTTATAGTAACAAACGATTCATTTTTACATTGTTATATTTTGTCGAAATATATAAAAAAAGAAAGCGCTTACTAACGTCAGGAGAAATCTTGTAACTTCTGTCATCTTATTTACTTCAGCAGTTATATGTATTTTTCTATCCATCCTGGCAATATTTAAGTGATTAACGTGACGTTAGTTCAATAAGTCAATGTATAATAAACGCTCAGAGCTTTTATGCCCTGAGCAATTTTAACGCTAATGATTGTGTATCTTGTTAATTCGAAAGCTAATTTTATTATTTATCCGCAAATTGCAATTTTGCACTTCAAAACCGAATCCGTGATCTTATGATAAGCGAGTTTTTCTTTCTTAGTACGTAAACGTAATCGTCACTAAAGAATATCCTTCTTTCGCATTATACGGCTCTGCTTTATAAGAAACTCGATTTGACCCTTTCGGATAACCGATTTCTCCAATTGCCTTTTTCACATCTTGCAGTGCACCATTCATTGATTGCTTATAAAGCACTTCAATTTTCTCTGGCTTTGCGCTATAACGCTGCTGCATTTTAGTTTTTAATTCATTGTAGTTATTTGCGATGTATTTATTTCCTAAATAGCTCAGCTTCGTGTCTTTTAATATTTGCTCATATACAGGAGTTTTCGTACTACCTGCCGCAATTTTATTTGTTAATGTACCATAATAATTCGTTGTAGCTTGCGGATAATCACTTCTGTTCCACTCATGATTTCTTGCAATTTGTTCATCTGATAAGTTGAAATATGAATACGTTACGCGGCCCTGCTCATCTGGCACTGGATCATCGAATGTCGTATCAAGGTGGTACCATTTATTTTCGATTTTCACTAAATTCCAAGCATGAGGTTGTCCGTCCCCAGTTCCTGTCACAAAATGATTTTCAATACCAGCTTCTTTTAATAATTGATAGGTTAATAGTGCGTAACCTTGGCAAACCGCAGAACGATTTACGAGTGCTTCATATGCTGTGTAAGCTTTATAAGACGTATCGTAAGAAACATGTTTTACGACATAATCATGAATCGCCTTCACCTTTTCGTGATCATCCATTCCAACTTGAGTAATAGAAGAAACGATCGCCTTCGCTTGTTGCATTACATATTCCGTTTGTTCTTTCGTTTCACGATATGTAATTTTTAGCGTAAATGTATAATTTCCAGGTGATCCAGAAAGTCCGTATGAAACATTCGATCTATTATAATTTGTATACTCATTTTTACTTGCCATTTCTTTGTATGCGTTAAAAAGTGTATTCATCACTTCTTGTGTATTACTATTTTTCGTTTTATACGGAAGTGTAATGTTCGTTTCGTATGCATTAATACGCGTTTGTACTTCCTCTTTAAACGCTGCTAATAACGCCGCATCCCCTGTATCTTGCCCCGCAACTTCAGGCTTTTTATATTTCAAAGTATTATATAAAAACTGTGCATATTGTTCACGTTTTACCACACTATATGGCTCAAATTTCCCTTCGCCTGTACCAGATGCAATCCCGTTTGACTGTACCGTACTAATCGCATTTCCGCCCCAAAAATCTTTTGGAACATCGCTAAATGTGTGGTTTTGTTTCGCCGAAAGATGAAAAGCATTTGTAAGAATTTGCGCCATTTCTGCACGATTCACAGGAGCTTTCGGTCTAAAATTCCCTTTCTCATCCCCTTTAAATACCCCTGCATTCGTTAACATTAAAATTTCCTCAGGGAACATCGTAGAGTTTTGGTTAATATCGCCATAAGGATTATTAAACTTAGATCCGTCTTTTAATATATAAAGAGAATTATTGCTACTAAACGTTCCACCTTGTTTATTCGGAAGCATAACACGATACACTAAAGCCGCTACTTGCTCCCTCGTCGCAACATCTCCAAAACCAAATATCCCATTTCCATAACCAGAAATAATATTTTTACTCGCTAAATCTTGAATCGCAGTATACGACCAATGTGATGTGGGCACATCAGAAAAAATGCCCGCCTCCGCAGCCTTCACATCACTGCCATTTGTATATAATAAAGCACCACCAATAAGTGATAATGATGTAATTGATTTTAATAGTTTTGTGTACATAATGTCTTCTCCCAATACGTCTTCTATTTTTTGTCGAAAAATCTAAAAGGCTATGCCAAGACACATTATACAATCAATAGTTTTTAGAGGATACATTAAATTTTAAAATATGCAAAAATTCATATTGTATATTTTATTGAGTTAACATAAAACCTCATTATCATTCGCTCGAACTTCTGCTACTGCAATAGAAGGACTGCTATTCTCCATATTCGTTCCCGCTTCAAGCACTAGCACGGATGTACATGTATCATCCGTTAATTTTTTAGCGATTACCCCTCCGGTAGTTCCCGCACCAATCACGATATAATCAAATTCATTTTCACAATGTGAAGACAAAATCAATAACCTCCTTAATTCATGATAGTATATTCAATGTGAAATAGACTGTTTTGCTTGTATGTTTATCTATGCTTGTCCAGCATAATTTGTCAGCATGTCTTAGTAACAGTTCTTGCGGATTTTTGTATATCGTATTGATGTGAAGTTAACGTAAACTACCATTACAGGATGAGAAATCAACTAAAAAAACCTTCCACCTAAAGGTAGAAGGGATCTTCTAATTCCTATCTCAAACTACTAGCAATCTCCGTAAAGATAACCCCAAGCGCATGCGCACCTGCATCTGGATATCCTAAACTTCTTTCGTCAACGGTACCAGCGCGGCCGATGCGAGCTACGATTTCTTTCGTATACTCTGCGCCTTTTTCAAAGGCAGTTTTTACGTCTACTTCGTTTCAGGCGCTGTCTAGCCAAGAGTCTACACATGGAGCAAGCGCATCAACAAACAAAAGTATATTCTGCATTTCTGAAAACAGTAGATGGCAGATTGTGACCTGCTGAATCTGCTAAGAAAGAATATACAAGAACATCCTTAACATCATCTTTATTTCCACTAATGATGACATCAAGGAAATCTTCTATTTGGAATTCTGGAGTAAACAACACAATCTTAGTTGTTCTGTTTGGTTCTAAAGAAACAAACGTACGAGAGATTTCAACTAATTCATTTTGAGTTGGGAAAAAAGTGTTTCGGCTTCTCTTAACAGTTACCGTTACATTACTAGTATGGCAGCGTGAATCATTGTTTAACATAATGTTGAGAGCAGTTGGAATAATCCCATTTTCAGAAACTGGAACTCGAAACACTCCAGTAGATTTATGAGCCATATAATCACATCCTTTCAAAATAAAATATATTTACAATATATTAAATGCAAAAAACGATCAGTTTGATAGGGACAAATTACCAATATGTGAAGAAATCAAATTGGCAATAGAAATAGACTTTAAACTAGACAAATAATAGTTGATTGATATTGTTAAAAAACAAAAAAACTCTAACTAATTCGTCATGGCGATTTAGTTAGAGTTTTTTTGTTTGAAGTATTCACGAGTATCTACCCTTATCTTTTCAGGTAAAACAATATCAAGTTCTTTATCTAACCATGCAAGAGTCTTTTTACGAAGAAACTCACGCATGTGTTCTTCTGCTTCAAGCATTACTAAGTTAATTGTACAAGAAGAATTGCTAGGTTCACAAGAATTGCAAGCCTCGGCCTCGTCTCGATATAGTAGACCATTCTGTACAATATTTTTACATTGAAAAATAGGTTTTGGACCTTCGACAGCTTCTATTACATCCAAAAAAGAAACATCTTCTGGATACTTAGCTAACCTATACCCGACCATTTTCCAACTCGTCTATAGGACAGCAAAAAACTGATTGACCACCCATTTTTGTGCGCAAATTGTGTATGTGCTCATAAGATAAACTGACTTAAAAGATGGAGGTTTATTTTATGAGGTTTAACAAAGATGATTGTAATAGATTTTGGCCTGCACTTCCCGTATCAAACGGTTCGGGCGATTCATGCTGTAACCCTGTTATTTTTACCAACGACCAAATACAGTCATTCATCACTTTATTGTCTTCATTAAATACTGCGCTTGCTAATTTTTTCAAAAATCCAAATACAACCACTGCAAGTGCACTAACAAGTATTTTACAATCTTTTTTCACATTACTACAAGGTGTTAACAACACACCTGAAACACAGTATGCGCTACAAATTTTACAGAAATTAATTGATACACTACAACAACCTAATTTACCTATAGAAACAATCGCTCAATTATCTCAACTCTTTTTGCAAGCAATCGCTTCTATTGTATCCAATTCTAATTTCCCCGCAAGCTCCTTATCTATTATCTTTCAAATACTCGTTAATGGGAACACGATTAGCATCCCTCCTGGGATTCCTCCAAGTATCCCAGTTTCCCCAACACAATCTTCACAGTTGGAACAATTGTTGGCTCAAATAACGTCTGCACTACAAAACTATATACAAAACCCAAATCCAGAAACAATAGCTAACTTACAACAAATTATTAATGGTTTTTTGTCTCTACTTTCTACATTTCCATCTAATCCACAAACAACATTTATAATTGAGTTATTACAAAATATTAATACATCGTTAGAAAATCCAAATACCTCTATCTCACAAATTTCTCAGTTATTCCAACAGTTTTTCAATGCACTTTCTTCATTCTTCCCAACACTTATTTTGGATCCGAATACATTGCAAATCCTTATTACTTCGTTGTTAGCAGCACTAAATGCTTCAACAGCTGGAGTTACAACAGGGCCACAAGGACCCCCCGGCCCGCAAGGTCCAGAAGGCCCAACCGGTCCTCAAGGCGTACAGGGGATTCAAGGAATTCCCGGTCCAATCGGTCCAACTGGGCCGCAAGGCGTGCAAGGTTTACAGGGGGCACAAGGTTTATTAGGTCCAACCGGTCCTCAAGGCGTGCAAGGAATTCAAGGCCCGCAAGGTTTACAAGGAATTCAAGGCGTAGCTGGACCAATTGGCCCAACTGGAATAGGTATTACTGGTCCAATCGGTCCAACTGGGCCTGCGGGTGGCGGAACAGGTGGCGGAATAGGACCAACGGGGCCAACTGGGCCAACTGGGCCTGCTGGCGGTCCGACAGGTCCAACTGGAGCGACAGGACCACAAGGAATCCAAGGCATACAAGGGCCGATAGGTCCTCAGGGTCCGGAAGGTACAACGGGTCCGCAAGGCGTACAAGGGATTCAAGGGCCTCAAGGCTTAGAAGGAGCCACTGGTCCGCAAGGCGTGCAAGGAATTCAAGGAATAGACGGTCCAATCGGTCCAACTGGTTCGCAAGGATTACCAGGTTCACAAGGGCCTCAAGGCCTACAAGGAATAACGGGACCCCAAGGGATAGAAGGCCCTCAAGGTCCGGAAGGCACAACTGGAGTAACTGGGGCCACCGGCTCACAAGGGATTCAAGGGATTCAAGGGCCTCAAGGAATTCAGGGTCCTCAAGGGATCCAAGGTCCCACAGGAGTAACTGGGGCCACCGGCTCACAAGGGATTCAAGGGCCTCAAGGAATTCAGGGGCCTCAAGGGATTCAAGGTCCCACAGGGGTAACTGGGGCCACCGGTTCACAAGGGATTCAAGGGCCCATAGGAGTAACTGGGGCCACCGGCTCACAAGGGATTCAAGGGCCTCAAGGAGTTCAGGGTCCTCAAGGGATAGAAGGCCCCACAGGAGTAACCGGAGCAACCGGCCCACAGGGCATCCAAGGCGTGCAAGGTCCTCAAGGAATTCAAGGCCCTCAAGGGATAGAGGGACCAACTGGTCTAACAGGCGCAACTGGTCCCACAGGTCCAGGATCAGGGGCAGTAATTCCATTTACCACAGTGAATACAACGACACTTAATACAAACGCATCCGGCGATTCAACCAATATTTTAATTGCTAATTTTGGCACACGTAGTCCTGCGTATGCACTTACAGGAAATACTTTTACCTTGCCGCCTGGGGATAATCAGTATAGTTTTACCGTACCTTATGATGCAACCTTAAAAAATATTTACGCAAACTTTGTAAACCTTGGCGCTTTTACACCCGCAGGAGATGTTTTTCCGTATATTGTAATTGCTACAGCACCATCAAACAGTAATACTTTTACTTTACTTGCTGCTACCGAGACAGAAGCTGCTACTCCATTTGTAGGAGGGACCCCTTATCCCGCTAATGTAGTGTTATCCGGTTCAACAACGGATATCAATGTTCTTATTTCAGCGGGAACAAGAATCGCTATTTGTTGCGCATTTAGAATTACAACACCTCCTTCAGCGCAAGGCTATTTGTTTTATTATTCAGGAGGGCTTTTACTTTCTTAAAAGTTCACGGCTATTGTCTCTAAAGTAAAAAGCTAAACATTAACATTAAGTAGATGTTTATCGATATTAAACAAAAGAGTCCTATTATTGGTCATCTCCCTGTCAAGTAGACAGTCATAAAAAGAGTATTATGCCACGGCCTTTTCCCGATATTCTATCGGGGAAAGGCCGTGAAGTTTTTCTTGGAATCTTTCTGTATTATAGAATTGGATATATTCCGGAATTGCTTCATAGGCCATTTCATATGTTTTTGAGCGCACTAAATACAACTTCTCTGTTTTTAAATGTGAGAAGAATGATTTAATACATGCATTATCAAAACAGTTTCCACATCTAGAATGACTCCCAATAAAACCCAACTTGTCTAACCGCTTTGCGTAGGCCCTTGATGTATATTGAAACCCTTGGTCTGAATGGAAAAGGGGCTTAGCTTTAGTAGTTAACGACCTTCTTTCTAATTGATCTAATGTAGTTAAAACTAAATCTAAATTATTTCTTGGAGATAGCTTCCAGGCAACAATTTCATTGCTATATAGATCTAACACAGCTGACAAATAGGCAAATTGTTCTCCAATTCTTAAATACCACAGATGTTTTTCTTCCATTAAGACTGAGTATATCAGAGGGGAAATAAATAGAAAAATCAAATGTTTGGCTACGCCAAACCGAAATTCATCTCCCACCTACCGCTAGACTATCGTCTTTCACACGCCCCAGGAAGGAGACTTCTTTCGGATAATGCGTTAAAGTTTGTATTATTAAAAATTAATAAAATTTGAATATTCTATTTTCTATCATATTGTATTACAATATGAATTGCTAAGGGACAAGATATTCTTTTTATAGAAGCTTCTGCTTACTTACCAGAAATAGAAAAATTCTGTTCCAAGTCTAACAATGCTCATCCTATATAACTACTAATACACGTAGTGTTGTAACTTTACATTTATAAATTTGCCGATAGGCTGATTAATAGATTATTAAATTTAATCTTTTGCTAGAGTTAAATACAATCAACTTTACATTCTAATTTAGAAATTATCAGGTGGTGTCGGTGATGTTTGAGTTTCTTTTAATTAAAGTCTTATTTACTATTTTCTTCATTAGCCTAATCGTGTTAATCAGTATAATATGGGCTAAAATAGAAAAATTCCTGGATGATACTGTATTTAAAAACGTTTCTGAGAAATCTAGATATACATTAACTATGATAATTGTCATGGTAGTCGAATTTGCTATCATAGTCATTACTTCATTCAATTGGGGATCTTCTATTATTGATACCCTCTTTTTCGGCAGTATTATTTTGTTCTGCTGCATATGGTTAATACCTTATTTTGTTACTCAGCAACAAAACGTTGCTAAAGTTATGGATAAGCATTTTAGTGGAGGAGTAAATTTAGGTGAAGTCCAAGTTCATCGTGCAAAACTTTCTGCATTTAATCTAGGAAGCATTGTATTTTCTATAGTTGGAATTATTGTGCCTATTTGTTACTACTTTAAATACTTTTTATAGAGGCTTATCAGTTCTTTTAATGTAGATGACATTATTCTCAATACAATAGGATCAATTATTGGAACATATTTCGCAATATACATATCAAAAAACAATATTAAGAAAATCCCCTCCACCATAAGGCAGAGGGGACTTTCTAATTCCTATTTCAAACTACCCGCAATCTCCGTAAAGATAACCCCAAGCGCATGCGCACCTGCATCTGGATATCCTAAACTTCTTTCACCTACTGTACCAGCGCGGCCCATGCGAGCTACAATTTCTTTCGTGTACTCTGCGCCTTTAACGGCTGCTTCTGCTCCTTTTTCAAAGGCAGTTTTCATGTCTTCTTCGTTTGAAGCGCTAGCTAACCAAGAATCTACACATGGAGCAAGTGCGTCAACAAGTGTTTTATCACCAACTACCGCTCCTCTTCCGAATGATCTTTCACCGATAGATTGTATACCTTGCAGTGCTCCTTGCAACATTTCAGCGAATTCTTTCACTGTTAGCTCACGTTTTTCGCCTGCTGCTTTACTAGCTGCGCGGAATGCACCGCCCCAAATTGGACCAGATGCGCCGCCGCAATGTTCCATAATAATCATGGAACAACCGTCAAGGAATGATCCGATCGTTACGTTTTCTTGCTCTACAATCGAATGCCACTCACGTTTTAATTGCTTAAATCCTTTTGCCACGCTCATTCCGAAGTCGCCGTCACCTGCATGTGTGTCTAACTCACAGAA
Organism: Bacillus sp. NPDC094064; assembly: GCF_050279585.1. Taxonomy (NCBI): domain Bacteria; kingdom Bacillati; phylum Bacillota; class Bacilli; order Caryophanales; family Bacillaceae; genus Bacillus; species Bacillus sp. NPDC094064. The sequence continues at coordinate 225,817 of NZ_JBNNUI010000007.1, read as the reverse complement.
CGGTACTTCATTTTTAATAATAATGTCGCTCATTTTATCAACGAGATACATCATATTATTTAATGTAATAACATTATTTTTAATAACAGCGTGCTCTTCCGCCGTTTCTAGTTCAAAGGAAACTTCCTTCTCTTCTACCTCTTCAAGCACATTTACATACTCTACACTTTCAACTGGTCCATCTACTTTAAATGCTGGTGTATTACACTCTTTCGATAGTAATGTTTTTAACTCATCATCTAATTTCATTACTGTTAAAGACATACCAGCCATATCGATACTCGTCATATAGTTACCAACGAATACTCTATTGATTTTAATGTTTCTAGCAGCTAATTCTCTCGTAACGGCATTGTTAAATAAGTAAAGTTCTTGCAGTGGTGTTCCGCCAAAACCGTTAACTAAAAGTGCAATTTCTTCTCCATCTTTTACGCCTAAATCTTTTATTAAATCGTTTGTCATACGGTTAGCTAATTCATCTGCTGACATCGTTTTTTCACGCTTAATTCCTGGTTCACCGTGAATACCAACGCCGTATTCCATTTCATCTTCCGCAAGTGTGAAAGTAGGTGATCCACTCGCTGGAACTGTACAAGAAGTTAGTGCTAAACCGATTGTGCGTACGTTAGCCGCTGCTTTTTCTGCGATAGCTTTTACCGCTCCTAAATCCATACCTGCTTCCGCTGCTGCACCGGCAATTTTATGAACTAAAATAACGCCCGCAACGCCGCGGCGTCCTACTGTATACAGGCTATCTTCTACCGCAATATCATCGTCCACTTTTACGTAGTCAACTTCAATTCCATCTTCCGTCGCTAAATGCGCACCGTTCTTGAAATTCATAATATCGCCGCTGTAATTTTTAATAATTAATAACGTACCTTTTTTACTAGCTGTCTCTTTAATTGCTTGATATACCTGAATTTGTGAAGGAGAAGCAAACACATCTCCGCACACTGCCGCATCTAACATGCCTTTTCCGACTAATCCTGCATGTGCTGGCTCATGACCACTACCGCCGCCACTAATTAACGTTACTTTATTTTCGTTCATTTCTTTCTTCTTAATCACTTTATATTTTTTCAAAAGCTCAAGCTCTGGGTGAGCCATAACCATTCCGTTACACATTTCCATTACTAATGTTTCAGGTTTGTTTATAATCTTTTTCATTGTGCTTCTCCCTCAATTCCTTTAATATATTGTGATATATTTGAAATCTTCTTCTTACTACTCATGGTAAAATGAAAGCGTTTTATAGTAAACGGACAAAATGGACAATCTGTCTAAAGACACCGCTCTCATTTATGGGTAGGATTTTCATATTACTAACATTCTAGGGATGATTGAGATGACCTCTTCTATAATTTCTAAAAAGATAATCGCGAACTCATTGAAATATTTAATGGAAACAGAGTCGTTTCATAAAATATCAGTAAGCGATATTATGTTACACTGTCAAATGCGTAGGCAAACTTTTTATTATCATTTTAAAGATAAATTTGAACTATTAAGCTGGATTTATAGAGAAGAAACGAAAGAAAACATTATTGACTTTCTCGACTATGAAACATGGGAAAACATTTTCGATTTATTATTTGATTACTTTTATGAAAATCAAAAATTTTATCGAAATGCTTTTAAAGTCATCGAGCAAAACTCGTTCAATCACTATTTATTTGAGCATACGAAAAACTTATATATGAAAATTATTGATGAACTATCCGTGAGCTGTAAATTAACTCTTTCTATTGAAACGAAAAACACGATTGCCTCCTTTTATAGTCACGGCTTCGTCGGAACGATAAAAGATTGGATTGAAAGTAAATGCGAAGTAAATCCATCTATCATGTCTTCTCTCATGAAAAATATGATAAACAATCAATTACTACTATTACTGGAGCAATCAGCAAAGTAATTAAAGGGTGGCAAAAGCAATGAAAAAGATTATGAATGATGTACAAAATATCGTTCAAGATATGCTGCATGGCTTTTATTTTGAACATAACGACAAAGTAAATTACGACGAAACACATAACATCATTTATGTAAAAAATATCGAAAAACTGAAGCAAGACGTCGCTATTATAAGCGGCGGTGGTAGCGGACATGAACCTGCTGATATTGGCTATGTAGGAAAAGGAATGCTTACAGCGGCAGTAAACGGAAGCATCTTCACTCCACCTACAGTGGAACAAATCGCAAGAGCAACTCGCCTCATACCAAAAGATAAAAGTATACTATTCATCATCAAAAACTTTAAAGATGACGTAGCTAACTTTCTAGCGGCAGAACAAATCGCAAAAGAAGAAGGAAGAAAAATTGACCACATCATCGTAAATGACGATGTTTCAATTGAAGATGATGCTTCTTTTAATAAAAGAAGACGCGGCGTCGCTGGTACTGTTTTCGTTCAAAAAATAGTTGGTGCGGCCGCTCTTGAAGGCCATTCTTTAGAAGAACTAACAGCACTCGGCCGTTCTATCACTGAAAACTTACACACATTAGGAGTCGCCCTTTCACCTGCCAATGATCCAGTGAAAGGAAAAGCTTCATTTTCATTAAACGACGATGAAGTCTTTTATGGCGTCGGTATCCACGGCGAAAAAGGGTACCGTAAAGAAGCGCTATCCTCTTCTGAAATATTAGCGATTGAACTAATAAACAAACTAAAAAGCATTTACCGCTGGAGAAAAGGTGACAACTTCGCCATCCTCATTAATGGACTCGGCGCAACACCATTAATGGAACAATACATTTTCGCAAACGACATTCGCCGTTTGTGTGAACTGGAAGGATTGCAAGTTACATTCGTAAAGGTCGGTACGCTGTTAACTTCTTTAGATATGAAGGGTGTTTCGCTTAGTTTACTTAAGGTAGAGGACTTGGACTGGGTGAAGTGGTTGAAGGCTGATGCTCGAGTGGGTAATTGGTAAGTAAAATTATGATGATAAAAGCCTTTAGCTATAACGAGTTAAAGGCTTTTTGCAAATTGAAATATTGCACGAGCGTTAAAACGAAATTCGTAATCACCTCACTGAATGATGACAGGTCTTCCAAATAAAGCTGGATGATAAATTAACATCGCACCTACAAATGAACACACTAAACAAAAAATAGCCTCGTATTTTATAACTAGAGAAGAGTTTGTATCAAGCTTTTTCCCCTCTCTTTTACATATCATTTCAAAAGTTCTATATAATACATACCCAACCATTGCTCCGAGGGTATTCGTAAATAAATCATCAATATCTGTAATTCTATTATTTAGTAATTGATTTAACTCAATTGCCAATGAAAAAAGGGATCCTGCACATACGGTGTTTTTCATTTTTCTAAAATGCGGCCAAATCATCGGTAATAAAAAACCTAACGGCATAAACAGTACAACGTTCAAAAGATACGTAGTACTACCTGCCGTATCAAATAGAATCAAGTTAATTTGACTTACACGAATCCACGTTTCGTAGTTACTTATATCCCATACAGTCGCGATCTGCGTCAACCTATACACTAACGAAAGGTAGAATAGAAAAACATACACCCACAAAAAATGCCCAATAGATATAGTTCTTTTCGCTTTAAAATAAACTCCAATTTGAAACATAATACAAAAAATAATAGTAAAAAAATACGTATACAAATAACTAATCAAAACTTCTGTATGCATGTAGAATCCCCTAACTTTACATTTTCCTCTATGGCTTTGTCGTTTTTAATCTCCTTCTTGATGTAACTCATTTATAGGATAGGAAAAACTTTTAAAATAAAAAGTAGGGTAAATATAAAATTTTTCTTAAATCTTATGTTTACCCTTTTTAATAGTCCGCTATCAGACAGAAATATCCAAAGGGGATTACATAGCATAACTTTTTATAAGTATCTTGTTTTTTAAGAAATCGTAATTCCATTTCAAATATTGAACTAAATTATCTTTTATGTTTTTCTTTAACCCATACTAAAATTAAATTTTTTAGTTCGTCTGTTTCGATACTGCAAGAATGGTTTTCATCTTCTATATAGCGATGAGTAATTTTTGTGAAGTCATTACATATTTCTAAATCACAACTATTTCCACCTAATTTTAGAGAATTAATTTCGCCGTTCAATACTTTATTTATACGAGATAACCAAAAAACACCATCACTATTTTGAATATCATTTTCTAAAAACTCCCCTACTAACGATATATTCTCAGGAAGTTTAATCATCAAAAGGTTAAAAGGTCCTTTAAAAAATTCATATGTGTATTTCATATATTAAAAATCATCCTCTCAATAGCTAACGCGTAATGGAAAGGCCGAAATAATACTATTCCTTGAATCAATGAACATCATAATTTCCATACCATGTGACGTTCTACCCTTGAAGGGCTTTTAATTCCTAATGCAAAACCTATTAATCTATCCCTTCTCATCTCTCATACTGTAATACCCCAAATTAATAATAATCAAGAAATACCCACCCATAATTCCAGCAGCAAATGTCCACATGAAATCATGGTGTTCAATTTCATACATAATAATCGCACCGAGTATTGCGGCCGCAAACCGGTTCATCATTCCGAGCATCGGTGCCTTTTCTTTTTTTACAATGCTGTCTCCGAACTTTTCAATGCGCCTTCCTAAAATCCAGGCGCAGTACATACTTACTAAAAGGCCGATGCCTACCCCTACAAACTGGGCTGAAAAAGGTGTCATCAACCCTCCCAATAACATTACGCCTAGCAAACAATACATTTGTATGTTGAATGATCTTAGTGCCATACGAATCATGTTATGCTCCTTATCTTTCTCCTTGTATTTCCGTATCATCAATCCCATCTTTCGGACTTCAAACTTTCCGATATATCTTTTTTAAAATGAGGGAATTTGATTTTACTCACCATTAAATACGCGAGTATGCATGTACCAAACGCCACGGAAACTGGATTCTTTAAAAAACATAAAATGAGGAGACACATTGCCGCGAATGGAATTGGCATGCCGATAAATGTCGGAAGTTTACTTTGCTGCGTGTTAAATCTCGCAAGCCGAAGCATTCCGCAAACACTGTAAGCAAGCGCACATAACATCCCGATTGACTGTAAATCTTTTAACACGACCGTATATGCAAGAATAGACGGCGCTACACCAAAGGTAACTAAATCCGCAAATGAGTCTAACTCTCCGCCAATTTCTGAAACAGAACCGAGTTTCCGAGCGACCATGCCATCAAACAGATCAAATATCATACCTGTAATAATGAACATAACTGCACCATGCATATCGTGTGCGAGAACAGAGTAAATAGCCAATATCCCACAAATAAAATTCGCTATCGTCATCATATTTGGTATGTAACTCATCACACGCTTCTCCTCCTTTCTATTCATTGCCTCATCTAAGTTCTTACTCATTACAATCAAGATCCTTCTGTTTTTCTTCCAATATCACTTTATTTATTTTCGTTAACGTATCCGTCATTTGTTCTAAAGCACCGATATCGATTTTTGAAAAATACTTCTCAATTAATACATCATCTAACTCAGACAACTGCTCCATATACTTACTACCATTTGGACCAAGTGTAAGGAAATACTCCCTTTTATTATTAGGATTTACTTGTTTTGAAATCATCTTCTGCTTTTCCAATTTCGATAAAACTTGGCTGACAGCACTTTTCGATATATTAAAAGTAGTCGCAATGTGATTTGCTGTCGTGTTTTCATTTAAATTAATATGAAATAACATACTCTCTTGCTGTCCTGTAAGACCGTACTCATCTTTCAACTCCTGAAATAGTAAAATATAAAATTCATTATAGGCTCGGTTCATTTCATTAATTATTTCTTTATACGTTCTAGTCATAGCACTCTTCCTCCATGCTGTTATTTCGTTTTAATAGTTAAGTTCACTTAACTTAACTATAGTATACTGTTTTGTTTGTGTAAAGGGAAACCTCCCCCACGTTTTTACCATCGCACAAAAAAGAAGACACCTTTATTGATGTCTTCTTTTCATACTTACAATTTCATCAGCTTCTTTTTCAGCCTACTAACAGTTGCTCAGCCTTTGCTTAAATTCATCTAAAACTTTCTTTCTCTCTTCATACTCTTCTTCACCGGCTTCTTCCCAAAGTTCAAGATCAGCGCCACGTTCAATTAATGCAATCGCATTGCTGCGAACTTCTTCTTGAAGACAACCCTTCTCAAGTTGTATTGCCGCAAGACCGATGTATACTAAAGACATAACCTCTAAATCTTCACCTATATCAAACTCATCTACATACTCTTCTAAAACAAGATTTGTTGCTTCTTCTACACTGTTACCTTCATCTATATATTCAATAAATTGATCTTTCACATCGCAAGTTGTGTCATCATCAAATAATCCAGTTCCCCAAGCACCCATATTCCACAGCTCCTTCTTTATACTTTTCTACTTCAATGTTAAATACAGTAGAAATTCATTACAAGACTAGTTATGCATATAATTATATTTTACAATTGCTATAGGAAATGCATATACTTCGCCACATTTATCATTCTGAATATTTAAATGTAAATGATAAAAATTCCATATAGACCCATTACTGGTTAAAATGTTATAATTTAATTACCCTACATAGTTCCTCATATCCGGACTGAGGAACTAGCGTCTTATTAAGTAATGCGCATAAATTCAATAAAAAAGACACTTTTTACAGTGTCTTTTTTATTTATATGCTATTCGTAGGAACTCTCTCTTTTACACGCGAAATCTATTACATGACAAAGGAGACTAGCAAATGGAACATCCTGTTGCAAGAGAACTGCGTTTCATACGTGTATGCCTTATCATCTTAATTATTGTCATTGCATTTTGGGACCGTGAAAGAGTTGTGGAAATCAATGATCATGGCAGCGATTCTACCCCAAACATAAGCAATATGACCCAAATTAGTGAAAATACATTTGCAGACAAAGATGACTTTGGGCAAATTAAAATATTTAAGTTTAACCCGGATACAAACGACATTTCACTCGTTAAAGAATTTAATGCTGATGAATATGACTCGAGTACAGATAGATAAAGGAATCTGTACCATAAAAGTATAATGATCAAAACCTTTAGCCATAATTACGACTAAAGGCTTTTTTGTATGTAAGTAAATGAAAAAGGAGCTAACTTTATGGAACATAATAAAAATGGAATGCTCGCTTTAATCGTTTTGTTTGTAGGCCTCGCATTTTTTGTTATCGGTATGGTTTGTCATTTATGGGGATCCTGAAAGTTCATCATTATAACAATCTGTCTCTTTCTAAAACGAAGCAACTGCGCGATTCTTCTTCACTCATTTGAATAACATACGCAAAAGAAGACATCTGAATGGATGCCTTCTTTTCTTATATCTTTTATAAATTCCTTTGAGCAGATGCTCTCCAATCACGAAAAGATGTTGGGCGTCCAGAATGCGCTCTTTTCTTTGTAGCAGCTGGTTGTTCTTCTGGAATAGTTGCTTTCTCTTCAGGAGTATTTTGTTTTTCTTCAAGAATAGCCAAAGCTGTTTGCATCTTCTCAACCTGCTCTTTTAAAGCTTGCTGCTCAATCTTTAAATCCGTAAGTAAACGTAAAATCATTTCAGAATTAGCCATAAAAATCCTCCTTCCCCCAATACACAGAATAAAATACAATATGTAAACGACGAAACACCGGTGACAAAAATAAGGTCGTCAATTCTTTTAAAATCCGTGACATCTTTATTTTTCAAAAGGACCTGCTCCATTCATCCGTAAAAACATAAATTGAATTAAATCCATTATTAAATGGTCTTTATGGAAGGAGGAGTTAATATGGGCTATGGCGGTAGTTGTGGTGGAGGCTGCGGTTTCGGCGGCGGATTCGCTTTACTTGTTGTACTCTTTATTTTATTAATCATCGTAGGAGCTAGCTGTTGGGGCGGCGGATTCGGCTGCTAAGTAGAGGCACTCTTAAGAGTGTCTTTTTTTTGTTTCATTTTTTCCCCTCCGATCTGTATCAGTTCTTTTTAAAATGTAAGATTTATCATCTCATAGTAGCAAATGATTTATTTTCATATCGTCATATTTTGTCGAACGGCAATAAAGAAAAGACACCCTAAGGTGCCTTCTTCCAACTAGATCGGAGTACCGCCAGCATTTTGGAACCCACCCACGCTAGGCAAAAAATACAATGAGCTTACCACAATTATTTCATTGGGTGGTAAACCTTCTTTTTCTTCCATTTTTCCACTCCTAAATTAAAAGTTTTATAATGCTTGTACATATTTAATATATACAAGATTCAACAGATTTTTTGGACATCTATCTATCAAAATTATTTGTATATCGTATACACATCAAGTTTACATAACGTCCTATTATTTAAGAATTGACATTAGTCGATTCTTTTTTTTGACTCTTTTTATATGTGGCAAAAACGCCACACATAAAAAGTCTAAAAAAACCAGTATTATCAATGCTTTATACCACTTTTAAAACTCTCTCTCTCTTCTCACTCTCTATATAAGGGCTTTTCTCCTTGCATTCCGAAATTCGGCGGGGGTTGGTATATCGCCAACCAAAAACGAGGACTTAGGTTGCTCGACTTGGACTAGCAATTGTACCAGCCGAACCGCCAGTTCTATCGTTCTAAGCAAGAAGCTTATTCTATATTCAGTTACGTTAAGTTCCTGAGAGCTAGCCCCCAAACTCCCAGCCAGCAATCACACCCAAAAACAAGGAGTTTAATAAAACAAACAAAAAGATTAACCAATAATGGTTAATCTTTTTGTTTATTTTATATTTTATTTTTTTCTAAAATAATAAAATCAGCTGATGATAATTTTTTATATTTTTGTTCTATAATTTTTAATACGTTATAATCTTTATATCTTGATATATAGCTAAAGATATCTCGATCTTTAATTGTTGGAATATTATACACAAACTCTTCTGGTTTAACAATTCTTGTATATAAAATAATAAAAGAAGAATTACAAGAAAAAATATCGTCTAAAGTTTTTTGAAAATCAGTCTCATCTGTGATGTGATATAAAACATCTAAACATACTACTAAATCACTTTTGAAATATCCTTTATTAATAAAATATTTAGGATTGTATAATAAAAAATTTTTTGTATTATCTTTTGTAAACATTTTTGAACATATATCTATAGATGTATGTGAAATATCCATACCTAAGTAGTTAGGATATTTCATATATTTTAATTGGTTACCATCGCCACAACCAAATTCAATTACAGTTTGAATTTGGTTTTCAATTATTAATTTATTAATTACATCTTTCTTGAATTCTGCTAACATTCCATATGATCCACTTCCTGAATTTCCTCCATCGGCATAATTGTTTTCCCAGTAATCGATATAATTAAATTCTTCTTCAGTTGTGTTATCCATAATTATCCTCCTTAAAAATGGTAAAATAAAATATTTTTTATAAATATGTATTTTATATAATTAAAATGCTTGATTTAGTGAAAAGAATTTAACTGAACATGAAAGAAAAGGGTATGATCTTGCTTCAAAAGATATAGAGCAAAAGAAAAAAGCGAAAAATAAAAATAGAGATAGTGGTTTAGAAAGATAATAAAAACAAAATAAAGTGAATACTTAAAACTAAATTAAGTATTCACGAAACAAGAGTTAAGTAAAGACTAAAAAAAAGTTAAGTACTTAAAATAACTAAAACCATTGATATAGCTAGGTTTGTCCTACTTTTTTTGTTTGATTTAATCTCTTCTATAATCAAAAGAGCTTTTCTCTATGCAAGGGGGAAAAGCAAGCTAAACAAAAAAATAAGCCATCCATTTGGATAGCTCATTTACATAATTATCGTTCCCGGAAGTTGATCTTGTAGCGCCCTTTCTCGTAATTCACTATGTTTTCCAAAGAAAATAGTGAAAGGCAAGGCGATGAATATATTTACAAAATGACAAAATTGTAAGAATACACGAATGTTTGTAAGAAAGTTCGATGTTTTCCTTTTTCTTTTTTTATTATAGTGAAAAAGAAGAACGAAATATTCTCTTATGTAGGAAAGGAAGATAATAATGATTGATCTATTAAATAAATGGATGTTAGAAAGTACAGGCAATTTTAATATCGTTGTAGGACTTACAGCACTTCTATTTTTGGGTTCAGTAATTGCACTTATTATTATTTACAAAAAAATTGGTAAACCAGATGAAAGAACAAATGCTATTTATTTTAAAATTATTTCTTGTATGTTTACTACTCAAATTCTAATGAATTGCATATTTATTTCTTTAGTTGGTAAAGATATCGAGAATTTCCGTCAAATCTTTATATTATTTGAAGCCTTTGTATTCTTCGTTGGAGCTATTTATTCGTTTAAATTATATAGACAAGAATTTAAATAATTTACTTGTAAGAAACAATAAAAAACGGTAGTGATTTTATACACTATTGTTTTTTATTGTTCATTTTTAGTTAATTATATATTCTATACATATGAGGTTAACATAACGTCTCATTATCAGTAGTAACCAAATCTCAGAAAGTCCTTCATATCAATTGTTTCCTGGCTTTCCGTTCCCTTCTTTGTATGCAAGATTTCATACATTCCTGTCACAACAGTATTCGGGAGCTCAAACCGTTCTTGTAGTCTGCATGAGATCCTGCATATTCTTAGCGTATAAAATCTGCGTTTTGCCGTCAGTACCCCAGACACCATAAGGCGCCTTTCTCTTGCTTGAGAATCACATCTATTGTATTGAAGAAATTTAGAAAAGGTAAATACAAAAAGGTAAGCTTCTAACTATAATTGATAGATGTTTATTATTCTCCAACATGCTGAAGATCTCCGGATTTAATTAATGCGGCTGTTACTTCATCACCGAAAGTATTTAGAGAGAATGTTTGCTCGTCTAACGAATCCATTTTTGTAGCTTCCCCTATCTTGCCGTCTTGAAGTTCCCAGAAATAGTTATGTTCTTCTACGATTTTACTAAAATCCCTATTTACCCATCTTTCAGTAATTGCTAATAGTTTTTCTTTATTCTTAAAATCATTTTCATTTAAAATACTTCTTACTTTCTCTGCATTCTTTTTAGACATAGGAGTTGCGCCCCGTCCGTCACTCGCTTTTACCTTTTGATGAGTCATGCTATGCATAGCTGAAATAACTTCTTCTTCAGTAGAACTTTTAGTGATGTGAAGTTGTGCATTTGAACCTTTAATTTCTGCTTCATTCGATGGTGTTTCTTCTTTATTAGACTCTGCAAAAGCATGCTCCTCACCACCTATTGGTACTTCTGCAAACTGTAACATCCCATAAGTCATACCAGCTGCAAGTACTATCATCCCTATAATAGATCCTAGCCAATACGTTAGCTTCTTGTCCATACTCACTTCCCCCTATCTTCATTCAAATATCTTACATACAGAATATCATATGTAATTCTCCTTTTTATGGATATGTGATTTTTTATTTATCAAACATAAAGTGCTGCAATAAACATTACAGCAACTTTGGAAAAATCATGCGATGCCAAACGATTGAATAATGGAATTTTGTTTAGAAGTAATCACCGCATTAAGCCCGTGATGATTTAAAAATGAAAGAAAAGTTAGCAAGAATGGAAAAAACAACTCTGTTTGAAAGCTTAGGCTTAATAGAGATATCAACGGAGCAACTTCCAGTGGCTTCATAAAATATAAACCAAGGGAAGTTCTATTTGAATATACCAAAATACAGGATTTCACTCGAATATTTGAAAAAGCGTTATTGTGAGTTTCTCTCTCGAAAATCACAATTTTTTAAATTGACATAGCACTTCATGCACCGTATACTGTTAACAACAGTATACTGTCATTAACAGTATAAATCTCAATTCATTCTAGGAGGTATATCCATGAAACACACCGGAAGACATACAGGCGCATTTCTTTTGTTATTTTTAGCAGAAGGTGATAACTACGGCGGTCAGCTACTTCAGAAATGTGAAGAAGAACTTCCCGTCAATCCAATCGATAGTGCCATTTTATATCGCACACTAAAGAAATTAGAAAACGAAGGTGCAATTGAATCTTACGTAAGTACAGATCATCAAGACAAACCGCGAAAGATGTACAAAATTACGTCTGCTGGAAAAGAACAATTAGCAGATTTTCAAATGGATATTGAAGAAAAAATGAAGAACTTATCCTTTTTCCTGGGCAAATATAAAGATTTAAAGGAATCCGATCATGATTAACGGCGTGATCCTTTACACGTTAGCCATTCTTCTTACGGGGATTTCTTTTATGAAAGATCGTACTAAAACGAAAGACGCCTTAATGAAATCATGGAAAGTGTTTCGAAACCTTCTCCCTGCCATGCTTTCCATCATGCTTTTCGTTGGCTTATCGCTTTCAATCTTAACGCCATCTTTCATCTCTTCTATCATTGGAGAACAGTCGGGATTTCTCGGTATCATGTATTCAGCAATACTCGGATCCGTTGCACTCATCCCAAGCTTTGTCGTGTTTCCTCTTGGGAATACATTAGTCCAACACGGCGCAGGTCTCCCTCAAGTTGCGGCACTTATGTCTACACTCATGGCAGTAGGAATTACAACATTACCGATGGAACAAAAGATATTTGGGCGAAGCTTTGCTTACGCACGTAATGCATCTGCCTTACTCATGTCTCTCCTATTTTCCTATATCATTTGGGTGGTGATGGTATGAATGAACTAAAAAGATATCGTTTCTTTTTCATTTTACTAATCGGACTTATCGTACTAACTTTTATAAACCAATCTTTAGGATGGAGCGCATTACAATTAACAGGTAATAGTATTTTAGATATGCTGTTTCTCCTCCCTCCTGTCCTCGTATTTGTAGGATTACTTGATCAGTGGGTGAAGAAAGAAACGTTAATGAAATATATGGGCGAAAAATCGGGCATCTATGGTATCTTATTCTCCTTATTATTAGGCGGAATTGCAGCTGGGCCCCTTTACGTCGCCTTTCCAATCGCAGCACTACTCTTAAAAAAAGGCGCGAGCATTCGGTACATCGTATTTTTCTTAGGCGTTTGGACAACTGCGAAATTGCCGATTATCGTATATGAGTTTTCTTCATTTGGGGCTACTTTTACACTTATTCATATTGGCTTCGGTTTAGTATTCTTCTATGTTATGGGGCTTATTTTTGAGAGGTTTTATGATCAGGGGCAGTTGCTGCGGTATGATGTTACGGAGGAAATGTAAAAAGACATCTTTAATCGTAAAGATGTCTTTTTATATAAACCTTAATTTTCGTTCTGTAAAACCCCCGCCACTTCTACTCCCTTTTTCTCTTCTTTCAAGAATAGCGATACGATAAAAGCAACCACAATAAAGATTAATCCAAGTGTAAATGCACCTTGGAATCCTGATGTTAAACCATTTAACTTCTCTACTGGATCCATCGGATTTGCGGAGCTTTCCATATACTGAGTTGTTCCTGAAGACATTTTCGAAATAAAGATAGCCGTACCAATTGCGCCAGCTACTTGCTGCAGTGTATTAAACAGTGCTGTTCCGTGCGGATATAAATCTGGTGTTAATTGATTTAAACCGTATGTTTGTGCTGTCATGACAAACATGAGTCCAACCATTAATACGCTGTGCATGACAATAATTTGTACCATTGATGTGTCAGGCGTAATGCCTTTAAATAAGAACATTGCAATACCTACTAACACAATGCCGGGAACGATAATAACTTTCGGACTAAATTTATCAAATAATTTGCCCGCGATTGGTCCCATTACGGCACTAATAATACTTCCCGGAAGCATGATTAATCCTGATTTAAAGGCTGTAACGAGTAACACTGTTTGCAGAAACATCGGTAATAAAGTCATCGTTGAAAATAACGACATCATCACAATGACGATTAATCCAACTGATAATGTAAACATCGGAACTTTAAACGCACGTAGTTCTAAAATTGGATTATCGATTTTTAATTGTCGCACGATAAAAATACATAGTGATACAAGCCCAACAATTAAAGCGCCATACACTTTCGGATCAGACCACCCTAAGTCACCTGATGCACTAAAGCTATACACAATCCCGCCGAAACCTAATGTTGATAAAAGAATAGATGGATAATCTACTTTCGGCCTTGTTAACTCTGAAACATTTTGAATGTACTTCATTCCAATTACAATGGCAATGATTACGATTGGAATGACAAAGTAAAATAACCAGCGCCAATTCAATGAATCAACGATTACTCCAGATAATGTAGGACCAATTGCCGGAGCTGACATCATAACTAGTGCAATTAACCCCATCGTAGCACCACGTTTTTCAGGTGGACAAATGATTAAAATCGTATTCATTAACAACGGTGAAATTAATCCAGTCGCTACTGCTTGGACAATACGCCCGACTAATAAAACGGCAAATGTCGGTGCGAATCCAGCAATTAATGTACCAACTAAAAATGTTACCATCGCAATCAAAAACATTTGTCTCGTTGTGAGCCATTGCTGAAGTAACGCTGTAATCGGTACTAAAACACCAACCACTAACATGTATGCTGTAGAAAGCCATTGGATTGTTGAAGCTGTTACGTCAAATTCTTTCATTAATACAGTTAACGCATTACCAAGTAACGTTTCGTTTAATAACGCAACCATTGTCCCTAAAAGTAATGCGATTAAAATGGGGGTATGTTTCATATTAGAAGTATCAACTTTGCCACTCGCAGGGCTCTTAGTTGTCATATTCATGTATTGATTCTCCTCCTATTTTTTTTACTCCAAAAGCTTTATATAAACCGGAACACATGTAATATAATATACATATGTAGATTAAAAAGGGAGAATCAATTTTCATCCTTTGTATATTTAATCTACAAAAAAGGAGAAGTGTAGATGAACGATAATGAAAAACAACTTGATTTACGTATTAGACGTACACATAAATTACTATGGAATTCCTTATTTGAATTAATGACACAATCAAAACAGAAATATAGTACCATCACGATTAACCAAATTTGCGATCGCGCAATGGTACACCGAACAACCTTTTATAAACATTTTGAAGACAAAGATGCTTTATTAGCATTTGGATTTAAACGCTATGGCGAAATGGTTGCTGAAATACCGCTTTTAGATCGAATAAGTAAACCATTTCAAGTGATGGAACAATTCCTGCATCATGAAGAAATCTGTAAAATATTTGAGGCACAAATGTCCGATGAACAATTCAATAGCCGCATGTATTATTTAAGCCACGAAACAAGAAAACAAGAAACAGAAGCGCTAAATCGCCTTTGTAAAAATCATACGATGCCAAATGATTTAATAACGGAATTTTATTCAGGAGTAATCACCTCATTAAGTGCGTGGTGGTTTCAAAACGAAAGAAAAGTTCCTGCAGCAGAAATGGATAGACACTTCCACCAACTCATTAATCAAAATATTTTTCAGTTTGAAGAGGAATAACTTCAACATCAAAAAACGCCCATAGGAAAGAGGCTATTGTATAAACCTATTGGACCGGATTATACAATAGCCTCTTTCTTATAGAGAAAAAACCGTCGATAAATTTCTATTTAAAATATTCTGAATTAATATTAAGATATAAATGGACTATAAATTATACATAACGAGGGAATTAAAATGAGAACTCAATTAAAAGCAGACCTAATGCTACTACTAGTTACATTTTTTTGGGGTGCATCCATCCTACTTACAAAGCTTGGACTTGATGACATAGAAGAATATAATTTAATCGCATTACGATTTATTATTGCCTTTCTTTTATCAGGTTTACTATTTTACAAACATGTATTCAAGATCGATTTTAAAACTGTAAAATATGCATTTATACTCGCTTCTGTCTTATTTATCGTGTACATTTTCGCAACATTTGGTACAAAGTATACGAGCGTATCTAATGCAGGGTTTTTACTATGTCTCACAGTCATTTTCATTCCGATACTATCAGCCATCTTTTTAAAACACATCCCTGAAAAGAAAGTTATAGTAGGAATTATTTTAACGATAATCGGAATCGGCTTATTAACATTAACGAATGAATTCAAGATCGGTAATGGCGATATATTTTGCATACTATCTGCCTTATTTTATGCGATTCACGTCATCATTACCGGAAGCGTAACAAAACATGTAAATTCCATTGCACTAGGAGTAGTGCAGCTCGGTTTTGTCGGCCTATTTAGTCTTATTTTTTCATTCATAATAGAAACACCAAAACTTCCTAGCACGATCGACTCATGGCTTATCATCTTAGCCTTAAGCATATTTTGCACCGCAGTCGCATTCATCGTGCAAGTAATCGCCCAGCAATACACGACGCCTACGCATACAGGACTTATTTTTTCATTAGAACCCGTCTTTTCCGCAGGGTTTGCCTTCGTTTTCACAGGTGAAACACTTACAGGAAAAGGATACTTAGGGGCAACGCTTATATTAGTAAGTGTGTTGATTGCTGAGGTGGATTTTAAGGGGTTGTTGAAGCTTAATTATAAAAAGAATATGGAATAAATATTACTCCAAAATAAATAATCACACATAAGAATATTCAGGTGACTGGAACATATCGTACTATACCCTTTATTCAGCGACAGGAACTTTATTTCCTGTTGCTGATGTTCGTTTAAAATAAAGCTCAATCAGAAATGTTTTACAACCCCTTATTTAAGAAGCCATTTTGAAAAAAGTTTAATCAAAACTCTCATTGATTGACATGGTATGTGAATATTTGCTTGCTATTGGAGGGATTTCCTAATGGTTAATGATATACAACAACTTCTTCAAGAACATAGACAATTTTTCCATCATGATCATACTAGAAGTCTTCAATTTCGGATTAAACAATTAGAAAAGCTAAAATACTCCATTCAAAAATATGAAAGTCAAGTGCTGAGCGCATTATATCAAGATTTACACAAAAGCGAGTTTGAAGCATACGCTGCAGAAGTTGGCTTCGCATTTAACAGTATCAATTTTATAATAAAATACCTAAAACAGTGGATGAAACCTCAAAAAGTAAAAACACCTATTCATTTTGCACCATCCAAAAGTTATATAATAAAAGAGCCATATGGTACCGTGCTAATTATTGGACCTTTTAATTATCCATTCCAATCAATAATTGAACCTCTCATTGGGGCAATTGCGGCAGGAAATTGTGTAGTTCTCAAGCCTTCAGAAAATGCACCTAATGTTTCAGCTGTTATTAACAAAATGATAAGTGAAACATTTGATAAACAATACATTCGTGTAATTGAAGGAGGCCGGGAAATCACTTCTTTATTGATTCATGAACCATTTGACCATATCTTTTTTACTGGTAGCATTCAAGTTGGAAAGATTGTCATGGAAGCTGCAGCAAAAAACCTTGTACCAGTAACATTAGAACTTGGCGGAAAAGGACCAGCCATTGTCGATGAAACTGCCAACCTCGATATAGCAGCTAAGCGCATTATCTGGGGAAAATTCATAAATGCTGGCCAATCCTGTATTGCCCCTGATTATGTTATTGTACATAAATCTGTCAAAGTAAAACTAATTTCGAAAATGAAAGAAATCATTACAAACTTTTATGGATCAGATGTATTAAAAAGCGATGATTACGGGCGAATTATTAATGAGAGACAATTCGATAGACTTATTTCTATATTAGAGAAAGACAAAAATCATATAGTATTTGGTGGGAATTCATCTAGAAGCCATTTATATATTGAACCAACACTTCTTGCAGTAAAATCATGGGATAATGCAGCTATGAAAGAAGAAATTTTCGGACCGATTTTACCAATTATGGATTACAATGATTTAGATGAAGTCATTCATATGGTTAACACCCATCCCAAACCGTTAGCTTTGTATGTATTTACTGAAAATAAAAATGTTGAAAAGCAGATATTAGGACGAATTTCTTTTGGAGGAGGATGCGTCAACGATACGATGTCACATATGGCTAATCTCCACTTACCTTTTGGCGGGGTAGGAAATGCAGGATTCGGTGCCTATCATGGCAAACATGGTTTTGATGCTTTTTCACATCGTAAAAGCATTTTAAAGAGAAGCTCAAGGATAGATTTAGGGCTTGTATTTCCACCGTATAGGAACAAAATTAAAATTTTGCGAAAGATTTTTAAGTAATAGATTTGTTAAACATTAATGTTGATATAAAAAAAGAAAGAATAAAGGGAATCCAGTAGAATGGACTCCCTTTGCCTTGTAACAACCGGATCCCTTGCATTTATTCCAAGCTTTGTCGTATTTCCTCTTGGTCATACATTAGTCCAACACGGTACAGGCCTGCAGCACTTATGTCCACATTAATGTCAGAGCGCATAAAAAAAGGGCAATGACTGACATTGCTCCTCTGTTAATGGGATAAACGCTTCTCCCACTCTTTCACCTTTTCAATTGTTACATCTAATTTCTTAGCCACTTCTTCTATACTCATTCCCTTAAAGAGCATTCCAGCTGCCGAAAGTGCTTTATCAATCTCTTCTTGCTTCTCCTGTTCATATAAACGCCCCACTTTTGTCATCCGTAACCACTCCTTTACTTTTTTCGCGTATTCTTCATCAATAAATTTATCTGTAGCTACAAGAATTCCAGCAATAACTTGAATTTGTTCTTGCTCATCGGAGATACACTTTGCTACTTCTATCGGATTCATTACCTCACTTGTATAAATAACCACGATTCAAATATCCGGTAACTCTTTATTCTTATTATAATAACGATACATAATTTGATTCGCATAATCCATATGCTTCAAGCCCTTTATCCCTATGACATTCACTTAAAAACTTCATAAGAATATCTTTATTATGATAAGAAATATCATTCCCTGCCAATAGCTAATCCCCCTTAACTATTAGTTACCATTTTCTTTATTATATAACTTATGAAATTAGCGTTACAACTTTGGTTCACATGCAAATACTATTTTCAAAACAACTACTTCACCCTCTCCACAAACCGCCCAAACTCCTTCAAAAACCGTAGCTTAAAACTGCCCACAGGTCCATTCCGATGCTTCGCCACATGAATCTCCGTCATCTCTTTCTGCATCGTTTCCTTATCGTAATAATCTTCGCGATACATAAGCATAATCACATCCGCATCTTGCTCAATTTGTCCCGTCTCTCTTAAATCAGATAAAAGAGGGCGCTTATCTTGACGCGACTCTACCGAACGAGACAATTGCGACAACGCTACTACACAAACATTTAAATCACGCGCTAACAACTTCAGCTTACGAGAAATCTCACTAATCTCCTGAAATCGATTGCCCTTATGCTTCTGATCACCCGTAATAAGCTGCAAATAATCTACAATAACTAAAAGCTTCTTATCACCGTGCTTCCTCTTTAACTTACGCGCTTGCATCCAAATATCTTGCACCGTAACCCCTGCATTGTCGTAAATCTCAAGCGGCAGTTCACCAATCTCCGCAAACGCCATACTCACCTTTTCCCAATCTTCCATCGCAAAACGATGCTTTGGATTTTTCAACCTACCTCCTGACACTTCCCCGACGCAAGACGCCATCCGTTTTAACAATTGTTTACTACTCATCTCTAACGAAAACAACCCAACCGCCGCTCCAGACTTCGCCGCATGCATGCCAACATTTAGCGCAAACGCAGTCTTCCCCATAGAAGGACGCGCACCAAGAACGACAAAATCACCTTCCTGCAATCCGCACGTCATTTTATTTAACGATGTATAACCAGTCTCAATACCCGTAATCTCTTTCGCATCTTGATGAAGCTCCTCATACAAACCAACTAACGCATCCTTCAAATCAAACTCACATACACAGTCCTTTTCCTCTAACTCACAAAGTGCCGTAATCGTCTCACCAATAACTTTCTCATCCTTCTCCGCAATAAGACGCTCTCCCATCTTGTGCCCGAGAACACCCGCCTGATACATTTTCCAAGCACCTCGAACAAGCCCTTCATAATAAGAGAAGTTGGCAGTCGTAGGCACAACATCCATTAACCCTATAAAATACTCCATTCCCCCGATCCCCTTCAAAAAATTCGGATCCACCCTAGAAATGAACGTCACAAGATCAATCGGTTGCCCCTCATCTTCCATTTTTCGCATTAACTGAAATATAGACTTATGCACCGGCATAGAAAAATACTGCTCCGTCAAACGGCACTCCTTAATAAGCTCTCCATCAAGTAATAGAGAACCTAACACCGTCTTCTCCGCCTCCACATTTTGAATACTCATGGCCGCCACCCGCGCTCCGCTAAAAAGCGCTGCAACTCTTCCTCTGACGGCACACTCTTCTCCCACTCCTCACACTTCGCCAAAAAATGCTCCGTCTCCCCCGTACTAACAGACGACCCCTTCTTCCTAAACTGAGCCATATCCGCCTCAACCTCACACACTTTCGTAAACCCTTTCCCGTGCCACCCCTTCAAAATCCCCTTCACATAAGCAACCGCCCGCTTATTATTCTCAAACGCAATTTGAAGAGCCTTCAGCACAAGATCCTCAGACAAATCAACCATCCATGCACTCAATTCCTCTACAGTATGAGGAGACAAACTACCGAAATGTTGCTCATAAAAAGAAAACACGCGACCTCCCGTTTCCTCCTCTACAACCTCTTCTTCCTCTTCTTCCTCGGCCTCCTCACAAACCGGCTCAACATCATCCACAGCCAAATCACCAGGCATACCGAAATGTGCTAAAAGCATCGGAACATTCAGCTCCTCCTCCACGCACTTCTGAAGAAACATATGTACAAACTCCTTATTCTTCACACCCTTAAGCTCACGAAGCACACACTTCTCCACATTCGTATTCGTCACAGGATTATAACGAAGCCAATTTAAAACAAACAACTCCCTCGTATCCGCATCATAAAGAATCTTCCCATAATCAACAAAACGCTGCAAAAGCTTATCAACAGTCTCCCTGTTATAGCCAGTCTCCATCTCAGCTAACCGCTTCGGAAAAGGAAAAATCCCACACTGCGTCGTCTTCGAACAAGTTAACAAGTAAACATAAAAATACCGCTCCTCCGGCGTCAAATCCAAAACAAAATCATCCTGCCAAAAATTCACCTGCACATTACGATACACCGCCATCCAAATTCCTCCCATCCTCATTCAAAAATGAAAATTCCTCTTTGTACTATATATAGGAAGGAGGGCCGGGTTTTTGGCGTGTTATTTCAAAATTTTTTTGACTACTACTACGGTGTTTGTAGTTGTTTTTGTTTTTGTTGTGTTTTTTCTTAGTGATTTATTACTTGGTAGGGGCTTGTAAGGGGCTTAGGAGGGGTTAGTTATCGGTTACTTCGATTAGGAAGACCCGATCTGAGAAGCCACCTCTTTCTTCTGCTTTCTTTTTTCGGATGTTGTTGATTTCTTCTAGTGTTGTGCCTTCGTGTTCGGCTAGAGCGTTGATTAGTTCTAGTAGGTCGGATAGTTCTTCGAGTTTATGTTCTTTTGTTGTTGCTTCTAGATATTCAGTTAGTTCTTCTTGTGTTTTGTTGCAGATTTCTTTTATGTATTCGTCTTTGGGTAGGATTCTTGTTGTGGGTGTTTTTCTGTTGGTTTTTATTATTTGGGGGATTTTGTTTCTGATTAGTTTGTTGTAGGTTGGCATAGGATTTTCCCTCCGTTTTCTTTTTCTTCTATTATAACGGAAAAGCAGTTTAACTAGTTGTTAAACTGCTTCATTGCTTCTTTTACGATGTTTGTTCTTGTAGTTGTTTTTGTTTTGTTTTTTCTTAGTGATTTATTACTTGGAAAGGGCTTACGAAGGGCTGATTATCGGTTACTTCGATTAGGAAAACTCGATCTGAGAAGCCGCCTCCTCGTTCTTCTGCTTTCTTTTTTCGGATGTTGTTGATTTCTTCTAATATTGCACCTTTTGATACATTTACAATTCGGAATAACAAAAATTATATATAAATCATGAGTTAATACTTATGTATAAATCAGTTAATTCTTTTGGTAAAGCAAGATTTTTAGGAACATTCAGTTCTTCCAAAATTTTATAAGGAGTCGTTCCATCTGCTCTTTGCATAATTGTATTTATAGTAATATTGTTTGGGTTTGTATATGCTACATAGATTGATTCGTAATATCTACTAAATGGTAATTTAACACTCATAGCATTATTTGTAATTGGATAATTAATTTCTTCCTGTAAAGTTATCCAGTATATTAATGTTTTAAATTCTTCAAAATCATAAATTTTATTTTGAAGAATGATATTAAATCCTGGTACTGGAGACTTGGCATTAATACCATTTTCATATATTGCTTTTAAAATAAGAGCCATACATTCCGGAAAATTCGTTTGAAAAGAACAATAATTGAAAATATCATTACAGATATGTGAATGCTTCAGTTCTTTACCCAAAAAAGTTAACTTATAATCACCGACTGCCTTTTTGTAACCTGGATAATATAACACAAGTCCTGGGATAATTTGAGGAGCAGGCTGGAAACTATACAAGTGTTTTACTGCATCCCTCTTTGCTTTAATATGTGCATCAGGCACCGTATATTTAACCATTTGCTTCATAAAATTTGCTTCATCTTCATACCACATTTAATTTTCTATCCTTTCCACAGATACTATTCAGCTTTTCGTATAAACAAAGATAATATTTCGACAAATTCTATTGATCTCCTGCTTCATCAATCCCCCTCTCTTTTCTCAATCATTTAAAAACTATACTAATCCATTATCCTGCCAATTTACAATTGGTCCTTTAGGTAACCATCCATTTATTTCTTCACTACTCTATTGTTCGTCAGTCCTAAATTGAATTATTTCATCCAAGTTATACGATACTTTAAACCTGTTATAACAGGTTCACCTCCTCTTATCCTTTGTTATTGCAAGGTTTCTATTGTTTTTCATTTCTTTAAAGCGGTTCCTTAATGATTAAAAATCAAGATGCTCTACTCCCTAATTTAATCGATATAACACCACATAAAAAAGAAAGTATTTACATTTATTAAATAACAATGTTAAAATTTTGTAATGTTGAATTTTAACAATTTTAACCTATTTATATGAAAAAATGATTAGTTTTTGGAGGTTCTAAATGAGGACATTAGGTATAAGGGTGGCCCCAAAATGCATATATTTTTCCGTTATTGAATCAAATGGTGCAATAAATATCTTAACCGTTGATATCATACATGTACCCAAAGCTTTAGATGTGCCAAGGTCCCTTTCTTTTATTCGTACTACAATCATCTCTATTATACAAGAGTATGGAATTACAAAAGCTGGTATGAAAGTATACGAGGGGAATGCACAAAAAACAAACCCTTTCCGCTTAAATATAGAAGGTGTAATACTGGAGCTTTTAGCTAATTCTTCAGTTGAAAATTATTTTGAAGGGTATATCAGCTCGATTGCCAAAAGATTAGAATCAAAACCTCAAGAAATAAAAGCTGTACTTGATGGTGAACAAAATCCTTTGGAAGTACCCAATTGGTCTCAATATAAAAAAGAACAAAGAGAAGCCATTTTAACAGGCCTTGCCACTTTGTTTTAAAAGCAGGTGAATTGATTGTCATTATTAGTAACAACAGAACTTAAATTTGAACAGATAAAAGAAATTGGACAAGAAGGAAAAAATTCCAATGTTCATCTCGTACATGACCCACAATTAAACGCTGAATTGGTTGTAAAACGTATTAAGAAGGATAGTATGAAAGTAGAAGAATACTTTAAAGAAGCTCACATTTTATATAACTATCCACACCCTAACATTGTTGAAATCAATTATGCTTCATCAGAAGAAGGGTATGTGTATATTGCTATGCCACATTATAAGAACGGATCTATCAATTCTCTTATGGAACAAAAATCTTTAACCGTTCGTGAGATTATTCAATATTCTTTAGACTTTTTATTAGGTCTACATTTCATTCATACACAAGGGCTTATCCATTTTGATGTCAAACCTACTAACATATTAATTAATCACTCCAATCGAGCTTTAATAACTGACTTCGGATTAGCCAAATATATTGATATTGATGCTACTGCTAGCCCTGAAATGACATATATGCCACAGCAAACACCTGAATCCATAACTCAGCAGGATCTGACTCTTCACGCTGATATATATCAATCAGGCATTACTTTATATAGAATGTGCAATGGTAATTATGTGTTCCGTCAACAACTAACTCAATATCACTCTATGGATGCATTTGATGACGCTGTAAAAAAAGGAACTTTTCCAAATCGAAAATTTTACTTACCACATATACCAAAGTCGCTTATCAAAGTTATTAATGATATGATGGAGCCGGATCCAGACAAGCGACCACAAAACCTTCTCATAACAATAAATGCTTTATCAAAAATTGACAAAAATTTAGATTGGGAATACACTATTGATAACGAATCACGAACAGAAGTTTGGTCATTAGAGAAAGAAAAAACTAAAGATAGTATAATTTTATCCTTTAATGGGCAGGAATGGTCTACTAAAGGCGAGAAATTATTAAAGACATCTGGAAATACTCAGCAAATTCACGCTTTTAAACACACAAGCATCACTTCACAAGCTGATGCATATAATATAATAGCAAAATTGATTTCTAACCACACATGATTTATATAAAAAGGAGGATTGGTTAAATGAAAAAGATTAGTGTAGGAATAAAAACTATGTCGCGAGAAAATTTAGCCAATCCGTTCCTTAATGATACAGTAAAAAGTCGATTAAAAGCTAAACAAGCGGTTAATCTTGGGAATAACTCAAAGGTAATCAATTTAGGTAACGGTTACGTAAAACGAGTAGTTATCGATAAGTCAAAAACTCATTAATAAAAAAGAGAGTAAGTACATTTACTTACTCTCTTTTTCATCTTTATAATCTTTAAATAAGATAGAGACCATCACTTGATTCCTCATTATGTATAACCATTGATTATGTCTTTAATTTAGTCCCTTAGCAATTTTCACGTGAAATTTTTCACCTTTCGCTTATTTTTCTTAAACATGATTTTTATAATCACATGCAAATCGTCTAATTCATCTCCTTGTAATATGTCTGATACATCATTGCTGCTTATTTTTCTCGGACCTCTAGCCCCTTCCACCATATAACCTTTTTCATTTAATTTAACAGCTACTTTCGAAACATTATTATCTAAAGCATACTCATATATTGCCGCTGTTTCCAAAGAAATTACTTTATAGTTTGAAACCAATTCAATAAAATCATTTAATTTTTCAACCTGCTCTTTCGCTTGTTGTAAGTTCATTTTTTCTTCCTCACTCATCTCCTGTGAAATATAAATGCATAAATTATATCATTTGAAACACTTGATATTACAGCTAACTTTTCAATACAAAAAAATCCGCATGGCTTACAGTTTTATCATTATTAGTAGCAGTTCTTTCTGTTTATTTTACTTACGTCCAGTTAGAAAAGAAACCTGGACATTTGTTGCATATCATAGAAACACTCTTTCACTAATTGCACAATTTTCTACAAAATCAGGTGTTCTTACGTAGAGTATCCAAATTTCTACGCATTACATTACTATCTATACCACAGTAATACAATTACATTACTCATTACATAACCTTCAAATTTTCTTTATTATTATATGATGATTATCCATATAAATATATAGATATGGAAAAATGGAGAAAAAATATTCCCTAAAAAATCCTTTGGAAAAAATCACCCGCCTTTCACAGGCGGTTTTTTTCGTATTCATTCCTCACCCAACACGTGCGCCTTCAGATATAAATACGCAGCTATCTCCTCTTTTGTCATTCCTCTGTCGGCACACACTCCGTCTAACAATACCCATTCGGAATCTCCTACGAATTTTCTAAAGCGTTTCTTATCCTCGTCAACCAACAACATCGTAGCTAACTCCTCCGTACTTGTTATGGTGCGTTTCCGTCCTAGTTCATCGATATAGAATATGAATATTTCGTTATCTGAGCGATACACCTCAAATTGAAATGTCTGCTTCCCTCGCTTCACCTCGATAGGGTACCACTTCAATTCTCCGTAACCTGGCATAGATATTTCGTATAGGGCACGTGTCATATTTTTGCTCCTTTATCGTTATGTAATAATTACAAGACTAAGTTTATCAAAGTACCATTAAGTAACCGTTAAGCTGGCATTAAAGATTTTAGTATACATTTACTCTACGTCAACCATATCCTTAAATTCAAATGTACGTTTGTTACGGATATGGTTAAATAAAAAAGGCCGCCTCCAACTACAGAGATGACTTAACTTACGATATACTAACGCACATTTACATACGCTTTACTAGATGTAATGTGATACGTATTCCCTTTCGAATTGTGGCCTTTATTTTAGCCAGATGATTTGTCTATCAAAATTGCTAAGGCTATCAGCAATATAACGTTTTGACTCTGAAGATAAATTAAATACATCCCACATCCCTAAATCAATAATTCTTAATTTTTTGCTTCTTGATTCCAGAATAGGTGCTCCAATTTAAAATCCCAATCATATCTCTTCTTTTGAATGCCCATAGACACTGCATCTCTGTATTGATCTTTTACCATTATCAATTCACCATTAGTTATTAAACCTTGCTAAATCAATTGAGAAATATCCTTCCCGCCTACCTTTTCCATAATTAAAAAGGCACCTTCTTCATAAGCATAAAGCGCAGGAAAAAAATCAATTCCATTTAAGTCTAAAAGAGCTTGTATATCCGAATCTCTTGCTGCTTTCTCGCCTTGAATCCATTTCACGACTAAATCAAATCCAACGATTTCATATACAATTCCTCTATTCCCCTGTGAAGCTAGCTTTTTAAAAACTGGGTTTGTTTCTAACTATACAAAATCCATCGAGTTTTTTAAGAGCGCTTGAAGGTTTGGTGCAAGACTACTAAAATGACTAGTGGTTTTCAAATCTAGGTTCCCCCTGTAACATTTCTATTTTAAAACAACCAAAATACTAAATATATTTTACATCGAACTACAAAGAATAGAACAAATGCCCCCATGGCATAATAGTTGCATGAGCCAAGAATAACCCTAATTTATCCATATTTTCCACTAAATCACGAAAGCTTCAGTTGTAAAGTAGGTACCAACGTACAACTAACAATATGATACCTGTTTAATAGTATTTCCTCTTAAATAAATTCTCCATTTTCATTTTTTCAACATTTTCGCACCAAAACTAAATTCTTTATATTACCACAATCTATATTAAACTAATAAAAACGATGCTTTCATGTCACTAAAAAATAAATATTATCACAAAGAAAGCAACCAGTTTGTTGGTTGCTTTCTCATTACTTAGGAATATAAAATTACATTACATTCTTATTATAAAACTTGGAATCAATCTCCTTCAGCAATGAAGAAGGCTGATTATAATAATAGAGCTGTAAATACGTCTTGGCACGAGTGATGGATACGTAAAGAAGACGACGTTCAATTTCCATGTATTCCTCATCTTGAAGTTCTTGATCACCGGTATCATCCACTAAATCTAAAATAATAACATAATCAAATTCTAATCCTTTTGCAGAATGAAAGGTTGTGAGTTTGACCCCAGCGGTATGAGCATTACCTTGATCCTTTTTAATGTACTCATGAGGAATTGATTCGGCTTGTAACGCATAGTAAATCCGGTTAACACTTTTCCATTCCCTTGAGAGAACCCCTACCGTTTTATCTGGATTCTCCTGTAGTAACATCTTTATCGTGCTAACGATTGCCGTATCTTGTTTTTCTCTTGTATGACATTCATATACATCTGGTACAGGACCAGTGTACTCTGGTAGGATAGGCATTACATATTCCTCGTCTTTAATAATAGAATCATGTAGTTGCAGACTATATGCCATTTGAATAATCTGTTTCGTTGACCGGAAAGAATTTTGTAAAATTTTTGTTCTTCCCCCTAGAATATTAATACCTATTTCTTTCCAGGTAAATGACGTCTTATAAATTTTTTGTCCTTTATCCGCTGCGACTGCAAATCCTTTTTTGGCAATAAACCGTAGTAGCATCAGCTGAATCTGCTGCAAGTCCTGTCCTTCATCAATCATGACTTGATCAAATTTATAGGCATCCCTTATCTTTTCTTTATTTTCGAGAAGCGTCAATGCAAAATCATCATAATCTATTTTCATAGAATTTCGCTTCACATTCTCATACTCTTCAAAAACACGATAAATAATCTTACGATCTGGCTTCGTCACCCTAACCGAACTTCCTCTTCCAGTCCGCGACACATCTCGATATTCAGTGAGATTCTTAATTCCTTTTCCTTTAATCCATGAGATTTCCTCAGCTAAAAATTCCCTAAATTTTTCTTCTGTGACAAAACGATGTGTGGAATCCTGTCTAACAATTGCAATGGCATTTTGCAGAAAATCCTTTTGGTCTTTCATATTTGTTACAAACAGTCTTCTTTTTTTCGTCACATCTCGCAAGGCGCCGGCTGCCCAACCATGAAAAGTATAAACAAATAGATTATGCGGGCCAATTTGTTCAGCAATTATCTTGGCGTATTGACTAAGCGTTTTATTATAGGTAAAAAGTCCAATTCGAATGGAAGGATCTTTTCGAATCATTTTTTTTGCTTTATTAAGCAGCACCGTCGTTTTACCACTGCCAGCAATACCTTTTATTAATAATTCTTCCCCATCATAATTAACGACTTCCTTCTGTTTATCCGTCAACTGATGTTCAATTGCAGTTAAAGTCATGATTTCCCTCCATTTTTACCAATCATCATCATCGGCATTAATTGCATCCAATAACGATGGGACAGAATTGCTTTTCTCTATTATTTTCATCACATCATCCAGATTTCCACGGATGTCCCCTTCAAGCTGTGCTTTATCGATTTTCGGCTTACTGATACGCCACTCTTTGGCCATTCTCTCCCATATGGTTGTCATTTCATCCGCTTCCTTTCTGCGTCATCAACGGGATGAAATGCTTCAGGGCAAATTAGATTATGTGGACAATAACGGCATTTGTCACTTGGAGTCGCTTCCATCTGGACTGGGTGTTCTTGCATCTGTTTTTCAAATTCCTCTCTCAAAGTTGGAAGAATGGTATCAGGCTGTTTATAGAGCTGTCTTATCGCAGCCGCAACAGCCTTGCTTTCCTCATCCGCCTTGCTGTTTTGAAGAGCGGGAAAGAGAAACAACTTGCGCAAATCACTAAACTCCTCTTCTTGTCCATATGGCGTATATCCCCCATAGTGCTTTTTCGCCCAATTTCGATACTTTAGGTTTTCATCCGTAATCAAGTTCAATTTAAATTCGTTCCAATAAGGGAAAAGTTTAAACACTTCCTCCTTAATCTTCTCATCACCTAAATTCGGCAATAAAGCACCAACTGCCTTTAAAAGGTTACCAAATAGAAATTCATGAACAAATTCGCTATGGAATGTCTCCGAATTTCCTGATAGATAACTATAATAAAATCTTCGTGGACAGAATTTGAATTCCGCTAAAGCATCAATCGGATAGGCTAAGAAGGAATCAAGTTCCTGCTTCGTGATTTCTCTCTTAAGCTTTACATCCATCCATTCTTCCTGCTTATCCTGACCTTCGCTATTTGGATTCAAGTTTAGTTGACTTAAATAAACAGCTTTATCAAGGTTCTTTTTATCCTCAAATTGAACCATCCACGATAATTCAAGCCTCTCAGAAAATTGAAGTAGATTATAGACCAAGTATCTCGTAATCTCCTTCACATAGTCATTTCGTAAAACTTGAAAAGACAATGGGATATTCCTTTTGGCCAGATCATGGAAGACATAATCACTCAGTGGCCATGGAAGCTTAAACTCAGAATAAGGAAGACTATTTTCATCAAGTCCTGTCACATGAGTGATACCGTTTTCCTTGAAAGCTTCCCCATCAATTTCAATAAACGGCCGAATTAGCTCTTCCTCATGATAATCCTTTTGTAAATGCCCCGATAAGTATAGACTAATAGCAGTACTAATATCCCCCACATGAAAGGCACCAATATCAGGAGTTGTCTGTAAGGTTTTCTTAAGCTGGTCAATCAAGTCCCTTTCTTCCTTTAAAATTTCCTGCTCAAGGTACGGATTAGATGCATCGACCAGTTGACGAAGCTTAGAAAAATGGTTAGCAAGTGAAATCCGTTCTTTTCCATCACCGAACAAGTCAACAGCAATTTTAAAAATCATATTCATAAAATGTACCAATTGAAGAACGTCCTCTTTTGCTGTCGCAAAATGCGAAAACATCGCAAATGGACTCGAAACCATTCTTTGAAAAGGATCATCCTCTTCTTGTTTAAATACCGGGAGAACATTTTCGAGGATAGGGAACAAATCCTTTATCCTTTCATCCCATGATTCTTTTGTCACGCACCCCTGAAAAAAGGGAAGCACGTCTTGAAGAATCTTTGTACACTCTCTCGCATTTTTCTTCGTTCCCTTATCATACAGCCACCCCGAGGCAAAGCATTCAAATAGACCATTCTCCGTCAAAATCAGGGTCTCCTCTTCCTCACTCCACATTTGATGAAGCTGGTAAAGAAATTGCCCAATCGGAAACCCAAGAAAATGCCTTTTAGCCTTGAATAGTTCTGGGTAATATTCCTGTAATCGATTGTTCAAGGAAGTAGCATTTGGGGCAAGATACGTCTTATATACTGTCTTTTCGTTTCTATCTTTTTCAAGATTAGTTTCATAATCTTGAAGAAAGGTATAAAAATCCTGAAAATCCTTGACCCTTAAATACGCTGGTTTCTTATAACCTTCGATTCGTTCTCCTTCAAAATCAGCCAGAAACTTATCGGCTAAGGTCCGCTCTTGTCTCAAGTGCTTCTCAATCTCCCACTGATTCCTATCTAACCAACCATGTCTTTCATTTATGAATTTCTCAATAAACAAAAACGTCTCTGGATACCGCTCGTCGTAAAGATTCAAAAAGACGATGTTCACTCCAGCTTCTTTTAACAATAAAAATACTCGCTGCTGTTCAGGCGTCATAAAGTAGAAACCGTGAAGAACAATCGTATCAAAACCGACCGAATGGTTAATCTTATGAAAGTCGATCTCTTTCTTATCATAAGAATGTTCAATCATATCTTCGATTATATTATTCCAACGATTAACCAATATTTTCTTGAAACCAAAAGTAAGAAGATTTCTTACTTCCTTGATGGATGGATTCACTTCGAATTTCTCCCAAATATTAACAAATATTTTCTCCTTCGTGGAAAGAACGAGTTCGTCATCATCTAAATCAGCAGGGGTTACTCCTGCTAATTCCATCATTCGAATGGTTTCAAGCACATCTATCTGATTACGGCGAAACGACGAAAGGAAGTTCTCTTCTAACATCATCTCGTTTTGGATAATCTCTGATAGGTGCAAATATTGTTTTAATTTCGTTTCTGAGCTGGACCAATTCCCCAGCAAGCTTTCTATCAATTGAATCGAACTTACAATCGGAGCGCTGATAAATGGGTGATTCTGCTGTTTTTGATATCGTTCATAGACCCCTTCCCTCATGTTTTTGGTCGCACATACATGAAGAACATCTGTATAAGGCTTGAGGCCGTCTAATCGGTCAAGAGTCTTAGGATTGGTATAGGTTACCACTTTACACTTCATACGAGCTGCACTCTCCTCCTAATTACCCATGTCCAATTGCATAGACCAGGTATCATCCATTCGTTTAATTGGTTGAAAAATAATGAGTCTCTCTCGAGATCTTGTCATCGCAACATACAGCAATCTTGTTTCTTCTTTAACAATTTCCTTTGTTTCTGAATCACTCAAAGCATCATAATAACTGTTTTTAAGTTTCAGTTTCTTTATAAACCAGCCGACATTTTTCTTTTTATTATCAAATAAAATCTCATCCCATTCAAAATGGAAGGGTTGATCTGTGAAAGGCATAATAACAGTATGGTATTCCAAGCCTTTTGATTTGTGAACGGTCACGATTTCAACTACATCCTCTGTATCAACTGCTGCCACTCTTGGTTCATCTTCTTCACGATTGGTTTTGATGTTGATTCCAAGCCACGAGTGAAGGGCATATAGTGTCGCATTCGTACTGTCAAATTGCTGATGAAGTAAGTTCATCAAATGATTTAGATTAGTTTGATATTTGTGAACCTCAAATTTAGCCTTTACTTTTTCCTTATCTGATGGCTCACCATCGATTAAAGTGAGTTTTTTAGAATAGAGGGTTTGAAAAACGTCCTGGGTCATGAACTTCCTAATCACCGCAAATACAGGCTTAATTCTTAATTCCTGCACAGCAATGTCAAAATCTTTATTTAGCCCATGGTTCTGCCGTAAATATGCAAAAATCCGATTATTATCACCCTTGAATTTCACTAAGTTCTCTAACAACACTTCCGTTTTGAAAAATGGAGTCGCCAATGCATTTAGCACGCTTTTCGCATCATTTGAATAGAGCAGGGCTCCTAATAAACGATAAAAATCCTTTACCGCCTCGCTATTATAGAAAGTTCCACCAACATTCATCTCCACAGTAATTCCATGCTCATCGAGCCATTCATAAGCACGCTTCGCTTGATTATTCGTCCGAACAAGCAAGGCAATCTTCTTTTTCTTTGATTCATGCGTCTGGTTTTTTACGAGCTCTTGCGCGTTCTCCACTTCATTTAGTACTTTCCCTTTTAGTTCATCAGTCCATTTATTGTACTTTTTCACTCGGAATTCATTCATCCCAAAAGTCGAACCTTCATTTCCAATCAATCGATCTTGTTGTTCATACGTTAACTCGCCGCGCTTACCCCAAGTCATAAAATAACAATCCAACTTTTCCAACAGTGTCTTGGAAGTACGGTAATTAATTTGAAGCGGTTCTTCAATGAATGCTTCGTCAACGTTTTCCATCAATTGAGTAAAGGACGTATAATCCGCCCCTCTGAAACGGTAGATTGATTGCTTGATGTCACCTACGACAAATAATCTTGCTCGAATCATTTTATTAATTTGGGCGACAAGCTTGATTTGGACATCGTCACTGTCCTGAAATTCATCGACGAACAAGTATGCAAACTGATACGGTAGTTCTTTTAATATTTCGGGTTTTTCCGAACTAATTTCACTAATTTTCCGTACAAGATCTCCTATTGTGATAGCATTCTCCCACCGTTTCACTTGATTAAACTCTTCTTCACATCGCGGGAATACATATGTGAATAGGTCATTTAACTTCTCGAATGCTTCTTCTGAGGAGTAATCTTCTCTCCACTCTAAGTCAGCGATTTGTTTCTTGCTTAACCCTTTACTTTCCATTTCATCCCAGAAAGACTCCACAATCTTTACAAGTTCATAGTGTCGGAACCCATCAAGCCCCAGCTCATTACTAGATCTGCCAGCCACATACTCATTTAAAATCGTACTGATGATTTCTTTACGTTTGACCTTGTACCCTTTAAGCTGTACATTGCGGCCAAAACCAAGGATGAAACCAAGATCCTTAATTAAAGATTTCGCAAAGGAATGTATAGTGCTGATGTTCATTTCCCTAAGTTCCTCTGCATACTTTAAGTACCTTGGCTGTCTCGTTACCTGTTGCCTAAGCACCAATTCCTTCTTCAAACGATGCTTCATCTCTTGAGCTGATTCTCTCGTAAAGGTAATCATCACAATATCCTTTAGAGAAAGCTCTGGAACCATCGCGAGCAAAAACATAATCCGCTGTATCATGACCGTAGTTTTCCCGGTGCCAGCCCCTGCCGTAATCGTCAAGTTTCCTCCTACTGGAGAGTGCTCAACCTTGTACTGACCTTTGTTAAAGCTCGGAAATTTGTCCAGCCAATACTTCTCGAATGTCTTATCCACTCCAGCTCCATCGATAACTGAAATTGGCTCTTCCAATTCATATGGCTGTTTAGAAGAGACATATTGAAACAAATAGGCTTCTTCAAACTTTTGATAAAAATCGATTGGGAACCATCCTGGTTTCTTTTTAAAATGAGAAAGAACGATGACTTTAACTCCTTTTTCCAATAGTGGTTCAAATAATCGCTTATCTTGAAGCAGCTTTGTTTCCGTTGAAGCTATGTAAAGCAGCGAATATTTCGGACCTTCTTCTACTCCAGAGGTCTCAGGTAACCTCCCGCCATGGATTAATTCCGTTAAACTTTCCCACTCATCTTCCTTTAATGGAATATCAATTCTACTTAAGGAGACAGATGTTACGCGTCCAAGAAACGCTTCCTTATTAGAAAGATCCTCCTTGAATAAAATGGGCGGATTACTTGGCAAGCGATCAAATCCGCTCTCTTCCCACTCTGCTTTTGTTATATATGGAAGGGCTACCAAAACTCGTCTTGAAAGCCTATTTGCTAAATCTTCTTTCTCTTTAATCCAATCCATCAAACTATGCATTTGATTCTCAGCCTGTTGATATGGATTTCCTTCTTCCGTATAAAAATTTTGATAAACCCATTTATGTCCTTGTATCGCAACGATTTGGTCAATCGTAATTCCTTTTACTTCAATAATAGTAAGCCCTAATTCTTTATCTAGAAGCAAGATGTCCGGTTCTTTTCTTCCGGAATAATCAGCTGAGAAAATAGGATAGTTCCAATAACCTAAACATTCTCTCTCCTTAAAGTTTTCCTTAATTGACTCCCAAACAATCCCTTCCGCTTTGCTACCTTTCTTTTTTCTTACAAAGGTAGAAATAAATAATCCAGCCAATACTTCACCTACTTTAATCATTTTCCCTATTATTCAACATCTATTATTATATCAAAAAAATGGTAAATTGTAAGCGGATCCAAACTTCCTATAAGCATAGTGGAAGAATATTATTTTTTCTTGTTAAAGTGATAAAAGAAAACCTACTATCAGGTACGTATCCCTCTTGTTATTATATATAAATTTAAGGGTATATTATAAAATACAAATAAAACAATATTTCTACTGTTCTATAATATATTTATTATTACTAATCACCAAAGAGAAGATGGTGCGAACGATAGTAAATAAGCAAAAAATATAGCCTGCATGCACCCAATCCCTTGAGTATCAGCATAACTATCGCATTAAGTAATGTATACTATTATTATACATTACTTAATGCAATACAATTCAACAGACTTTCTTGTACAATTTTAATAAAACTAATCATACTTAATCAACTACTCTATTCTCAATTTCAAAAATCACATACAAAATAACCTGAGTCTATAACTATAGAACCCAGGTTACACCAACACATTTTTATTTTCTCACAAACATGTGCAGTTGAGTTTATTTCCTAAAACAAACTCAACTGTACAATACTATCCATCTTCTCTTCTTCTTCGTTAATCTCTAAAATCCTTTGACCCATTTGCTTAACCAAATCAACCACTAAAGCATTTCCCATACAAAAGTATCTGTTTCTTTGTGGCATTCCTGTATTTGTCCAATCCATCGGGAAACCATTTAATAACTCACATTCAGCTGGTGTTAAATATCTTAGCCTTTTTGTATGAGGATCCTCTATTACATGGGAACTTCTATTACATGTTCCTTCACTTGTTAACATTGTGCGTCCAGGCTTATCTAAATCATCAGGAAAAGCCATTCCTCCCTCAGAGTAGAAATATTTATGACCTGTCGCCTTTGATACTCTTTCTTCTTTTTTAGGACCTTTAAGATACTTAAGTTCCTCAAATTCCGTTCTGCCCTTTTTGTTAACCTTATCCATTTTCAAATAATATGATTCATCTGCAGGACCAAATTTATCATATACTTTTTGAACAACTTCACCTAAAGTCTCTGGATTTTCAGTTACCGGAACTACTTCTTCAGTATAAACTTGTCCATCCATCATCACGCCAGAATTATAGTATTCAGCTTTAAATGTATCAGAAACCTCAATAATATCGACCGGCAACTCAAATTGCCCTCTTTTTTTGTTTTCCTCAGGCGCTTCATGCACTTTAAAAATCGGAGCGAAAAATCCATTTTCACACAATATCTCTAACGGCTTCATTTTACTTTGAACAGATGTGAAATGAGATTCTTTTAAGTACGCAAAAATAAATACTCTTCGTCTTCTTTGTGAATTCCCATAATCCGCAGCGTTAATGACTCTCCATTCCACTACATAACCTGCATCTCTAAAGCTAGCCAGCATAATTGAAAAATCACGACCTCTTTGTTTTGCTGGTGACTTCAATAATCTATCTACATTCTCTAACAAAACAAATCTTGGCTTGCGAGAATTAACTATGTTCATTATCTCCCAAAAAAGAACACCTTTTTTCCCTTGTATTCCTTTTTCATTTGATAAAGTACGTGCTACAGAATAGTCTTGGCAAGGAAAGCCTCCTACTAATAAATCATGCTCAGGTATTTCCGGCCAAGCTTCAGCTATATCTCTATTTACATGTATTCCTTTATTTTCAAAGCGAGTTGCATAACAATTAAATGCATGTTGTGCTTTAGTTGAGGGTTCCCACTGGTTTCCCCAAAGAACTTCAAAGTTTTCGTTTGCTTCTAGTCCTAATCTAAAACCTCCTACTCCCGCGAAAAGTTCTACTACTTTTACCATAAATACACGAACATCCTTTCGGTATTTTATTTATCTATGCTTCATTATAATAAAAAGTGAGGAAAAGATCAACTATAACATTTCAAGAACCGTACTTTTTTGTATTTCCTTGTTTGGCTTGTACCAATTAAGAAAACTGTTCGCACTTTATCAATATTATAAAGGACATAACTCATCTTGAATAAATTCAATATAACTGTTATCTAATAATATAAACTGTCTTTTCCCTCTTATAAATTTTACTTATATAAATTTGAAACAGCTTTTTATTATAGCATAACTTTAATATGTATTGTTTAAAATCATACACCGCAGCACTGGATACAGAAAGGAGATTATTATGGACTACACTACAATAGAAGAACTAATGAAAAAAGCACATGAAGCTGAAGGAAAAACATTTGGTGAAATCGATACAACTGACCGACTCGCAAATGCCAAATCAAAAGGTGGGCTAGGGCAAGTAATTGAGGAAAGCTTCTTTGGATATGAAGTAAATTCAAACGCAGAAGCTGACTTTAAACACCTTGGTATTGAACTCAAAGTAACTGCATTTAAACAAAATAAAAACGGTTCATTATCAGCCAAAGAACGGCTAGTCTTAAATATTATCAACTATATGGAAGAAGTTCATACACACTTTGAGACATCAAGCTTTTGGAAAAAAAACGAAAAGCTACTACTAATGTTCTATGAATGGGTACCTGGCGTAGACCGTAAAGATTTTCATATTACAAAAAGTCTTCTGTTCACCTATCCTGAAGCTGATTTAGAAATAATTAAACAAGACTGGGAAACCATCGTAAATAAAATTCGTGCCGGCAAAGCACATGAATTATCCGAAGGTGATACAAACTATTTAGGAGCTTGTACAAAAGGTTCCAATAAAAATTCACTTCGCTCACAACCGCATTCTGAAATTCCAGCAATGCAAAGAGCTTTTTCGTTAAAGCCTTCTTATATGACAGCACTAGTTCGCAGGTATCACCTAAACGAAGAACTAGTAAGTTTTACAACAACAAATGAACTAAAAGGAAAATCTTTAGAAGAAATCCTTTATTCAAAATTTGAAAATTACATAGGCTTAACTGATCAAGAAATCGCTCAAGAATTATCTATCGAGTACAAACCTACAACCAAGAACTTTGTTCCGTTACTAGTAAGCTCTTTACTTGGTATTAAAGGAACTCGACTCGATAAAATTGAAGAATTTGCAAAAGCCAATATAGAGTTCAAAACAATCCGTTTAGAACCAAACGGAAAGCCAGAACAAAGCATGTCATTTGAAACAATTGATTTTCATCAATGGACAAATGAATCATGGGAAGAAAGCGAAATTCGAGAACGCTTCTATCAAACCAAATTTTTATTCGTAATTTTTGAATTTAATCAAACAAAAAAAGAAAACCCAAAACGTAAACTCTATTTTAAAGGTATTAAACTTTGGAACATACCTGCCCCTACAATAGAAAAAGAAATACGTGAACTATGGGAAGAAGTTAATAAAGTTATAAATGAAGGTATTCAAATTGAATATAAAAAACGTGGTGATAAAGTCGTCGAAGCAAATAATCTACCAAAAATAAATTTTAACGGTGTTGCTCATATTAGACCAAAGGCTCGCAACGGTGCCGATAAAGTAACTTTACCTGATGGCCAGCAAATTACAAAGCAATGTTATTGGTTAAATAATTCGTACATAGCTGATATTATTACTGATAAAAAATAATACGGCGTCAACTTTCTTGTTAAAGGATCCACCATCCATATTAAAAAGGCACATATCACTTTCCCCTAAAGATATCTGCCTTTTATCTATTTGTTACTAATTTATAAATAGTATGTCTAAAGAAGATAGATAATTAAAAACAAGGGGTATAAATCATCTTCTCAATCAAATTCACCATTTGTATATAACACCAAACAATATAAAGTTCAAGATACTGAACCTTTTAAAACCTCGCTGAATACTGTACTGGCTTCAAATTAAGCTTCGTATTTAAATTACCCTCTATTTTATAAAATTTACCGCTGTTAGTTGCACTATTGTATTCATATACCCTAATTAATTGATAAGAATTAGAATGTTCTTCCGAAAAAGCAAGTTCATTTGGAGAAATGAAAAAATCCGAATTGATACCACCCTTTGTAGTTTTAACTTCAAGATAAAGCGGTGACCCATCTTCTTTAAAGGATCGGATATCATACCCTGCACCATCACCTTCTACAACTGATGTATGTATAATCTTTTCTGCTAAATCATGACGTCCAGCATTGATAAATTGTGTATGTATGTAATCGAAAACAAGTAATTCTCCTAGCAAACCAATTTTTTTATTTTTTTTATTACTAACTTCAAAATCATTCTTTTTGGCGCTAAAATTATTTCCCCGTTCTTGGCGCCCCCTTTTTTCCGGTTCACTTGTTTCAAGTAAACTATTTTCTTTTACATCATAAGACGTAGATAATTCTTTTACTAAAGTTAAATCTAATGCAGTGCAATCTTCATTAGTGGCAAATTCAAAGTCTAACAGCTGCCACTTAAAAAAAACTGGATGTTCTTTTTCTAAATCATGAGCTAGATAAGCAAGTCTCCCCATATAAGTAAATGGTTCTGTTTTATTTGTTTTTGGATTGATTTTTCGAGTTCGTAAAAACAAGTAAATATTATGTTTTTGATGATCATGGCTAATAAAATCTAAGATTTGGGGATGTTTTAACCCTTGTTTCTTTTGCGATTGCCATGTAAGGACTCCCTTTTCTGTAATACTTTCTTTGAATTCTTGACCTAATTTATCCTGGCCAAAAGTTACGAAGAAAACATACTCACGTGGACGATCTGGAATTTTTACAATACCATGAATCCCCCATGTACCAGCACCAGGTGTAAATGGTGTAACACCATCAAAAACATTATATATATCTTCACGGGTATACTGATTAAGTAACTCTAATTTTTTCAACCTTCCATCTCCTTTTCCTATAATAACTAGTCTTTACAATATAGAGCTAACTCACTATTAAATTAATAATTCCCCTATGTACTTTTTCCCTAGGGTACACCTTATTCCTCCTATTTTTAGACGTATAAAATTTATTTTCATATTTTATAGCCCACTCAAAACCATATATCGGAATAAAATCATATCAAAATCATTCAATGAAATTCTATCAAATAATATTGAACAGCCAATTTAGTGTCTAATTTTTTATATTAACTTTTTCACAACCATTGTTCTGTATATTATTTCCTCTTTTTCATCTAAATACATAATATCTCTTTTAAAAAGAATAGTAAATAAACTATCCTATTCCTTTAGAAGGAATAAATTTAAAGTTCTTCATAACATCCAATTACCAATAAGATGAAATACTGTATTATATATACATAGAATAAAAAAAGGAGTATTCTCTCATGGCCTTACATAAATTCACACGAAAAGAATTAGATAAAATTTTTCAAAAAGCTATAGGTAATACACTCGGGGACAGTGATGTTAACAATGTCTTTGCAAAGACTATGAATTCACCTAAAATTACCGGCATAGCTGGTGACGTTGTAGAACAATCTATTTTAGGTTATCCACCTGATACAGATAAAAAACCTGATTTAATTGTGGACGGCATTGAAACAGAATTAAAAACAACTGGTATTCGTAGACCTAAGAAGAATAGTAGAACCAAAAAAATGTCTAACACTATTTATGAAGCAAAGGAGCCTATGTCAATTACAGCTGTTTCACCTGAATCAATCACTGATGAAGAATTTGAAACCTCTAGCTTCTGGCATAAATTAGAGCATCTATTATTAGTATATTATCACTACGACTCTCCAGAAACTGTAACAGCTGCTGAATATGCTAAATTTTTCATTGAAGGTTACCATTTCCACACATTTTCAGATGAAGATAAAGAAATTCTAAAAAACGATTGGCTCATTGTGCGTGATTTTATTCAGCATTTAAAAGATACATACGAGGACCCAAAAGCTGAATATCCTCGAATTTCTTCTGAATTACGAAAAAGTTTAATGCTGATAGATACAGCACCTAAGTGGCCTAATCCTCCTCGTTTCCGTCTAAAACGGACTACCGTATCAACTCTAGTACAAAAACATTTTGGAGATAAATTTGAAAAGCTGGATGATACATATTTAAACTTTAAAGAACTTGATAATAAATTACATAATCTTACTCAAAAATATAAAAATAAAACGGTTAGAGAGCTCATGAAACAATTCAACATTCTACCAACTAAAAAAGGCTCCGCACCAAACTCTATCTCTGAACAAATCATTGTAAAAATGTTCGGTGGTACAGCGAAAAAACTAAGTAAAATTGAGTTATTTAATAAGATTGGAATTGTTCCAAAATCCATCGTACAAACTACTAAAGGTTGCCATACAGAAGATGTTAAATTTTGTCAAATAAATTTCGAAGAATGGACTGATCAAAAAATACAATTTGATGAATCCTTTGTCTATAACTACTTTCATGAAACACAATTTTTATTTATTATTTTCGAGGAACCTTCTGCAAAATCTCCATTACTAGATAATAAGTTCCTTGGATTTAAGCGACTTTCTATAGATGATACAATTATTGAAAATGCTCTCAAACCTGTCTGGGAACAAGTTCGTTATTTAATTAATAATGACAAACTAGAAGAAATAATTGATTTAGATAAAAACAATGAACCTATTATCAACAAACGTTCCAATACTGTAAAAACATTGATTAATTTTCCTAAATCAACAGAGAATTCATTTTTCATTCGTGGAACAGGCAGTGACGCATCAAAGAAACCACTTGTCATTAACGGTATCAGCATGTATCAACAACAACTATGGCTTCGTGGAGATGTTATTGTTTCTATGCTTAAAAATATCGATTTTATTTAAGTGATTTTTAAATTTAGTATTTATTTGAACGGCTATAAATCATTTAATAAAGATTTTAATTTCACCATCCTTTTTACATAATGTTATCTAAGGGATTTGCATAAAAAGCTTTAAAATATTATAGATTGATAGAGCTTGGATTATTGCAAGATTTCTTCCATATCTTAGTTATAACATTTTGCCATAAATAGATTGCCAAGTACCATCTTTCATACCTGGCAATCTATTTAAAATATAAACCCTTTTCAGCAATATCCGTTAATATTTTGATGCTCTTCATCACTAAATAACTCATTCTTGTCACCTAGTACTCCATCTTCTTTTAATTAATCACTAAATTTCACCATTCCCCCATACCACCCACTACTCTCCTCCAAAAACCCCCTACTCTCCCCACTATCCTTATAAAAATCCTCCCAACCACTCTCCCTCAAAATCCCCTTCCAACTCTCACTCTCCACCATCTTCTTAATAACACCATCCCAATAAGCAACCTCTTCCTCCGTCATATCTTTTGGGCCCATGATCCCTTTCCAGTGTTGGAATATGACGTCGATGCCTTTTTCTTTCCAAGTTGGGATTTCTGGTAGTCGGTCTAGTCGTTTTGGTGCGGATACGGCTGGTATTTTTATTTTGCCGGCTTTGTATTGTTTTTCGGCTTCTGATAGGGTCATGGTTGCGGCGTCTATTTGTTTGTTCGTTAGGGCGTTTATGATTTTTTCTTTGTTTTCGTAGACGAAGAATTGTAGTTCGGCAGGGTTTATGCCGAATGCTTTGCTTACTTGTACGAAGGATAGGTGATCGTCGTTTCCTAGGCCTGGGGCAACGCCGATTTTGAAGTTTTTCTTGTCTTGTTTTAGTTGTTCCATTAGTTCGTTTGCGTTGTCTATGTTTGAGTCTTTTGAT
This sequence comes from Bacillus sp. NPDC094064, assembly GCF_050279585.1. Taxonomy (NCBI): domain Bacteria; kingdom Bacillati; phylum Bacillota; class Bacilli; order Caryophanales; family Bacillaceae; genus Bacillus; species Bacillus sp. NPDC094064. Next base: position 183,451 of record NZ_JBNNUI010000007.1, on the reverse strand, counting down.
ACGACAACGACTTCCCAGTCCGACGCGAGTGTTGCGAGCGGCGTGAAGTCTTTATATGTTAGTTTACTATGGCCTAGTAGGTTGTTCGTTATGAGTAAGCTTGAGTTAATCGCCAGTACGTGACCGCCTTTTTGTTTCGTATATTTCCATCCGACGTCACCGCTGCCACCTACTTTGTTTGTGACTGTGATTGGTTTTGTGAAGATTTTTTCTTCTGTTAGTGTTTTTTGTATTGCCCTTGCTGTTAAGTCCCATCCTGCTCCTGGAACGTTTGGCGCAATGATTTCTACTTTGTCTATGTTTACTGTATTCGTTTGAGGTTTTTCCGAGGAACAACCAGCTATTACTCCTGTCATGATCCATATACATAGTAATAATCGTTTTTTCATAGTCCTCGTCCTATTCGATATTTTCGTTCTGGTCGTCCGATAATGCCGTATGTGTACTCTACTGTGCATTCGTTTGTCGCTACTAAGTATTCTAAGTATCTTCTTGCGGTTGTTCTGGAGGCCCCCATTTGTTCTCCCATTTCTTCTATTGTAATGCCCTCTTCGAATCCTTTTATAATGCCTTTCACTTTTTGCAGTGTTAACGGATCCACACCTGTCGGTAAGTTTTTCATATCTTGTATTTGCGACGTACCGAAGAAGTTATCGATGAGTGTTTGATTTACTTCATTGTTACTATGTAATAATTGCTTCTTTCTTTTATAGTCTTCAATTGTGCGAACAAATTTTTCTAATGTGACCGGTTTTATAAGGTAGTTACTTACGCCGTTTCGAATTGCTTTTTCTAACATATGATTTTCATTCGCCGCAGTAACCATAATGACATCAACGTTTGGAAAGTCAGCATGGATTTTCGGCAATAAGTCTGTACCAATTCCATCTGGTAAATAATTATCTAATAGAAGCAAATCGATTTCTTCCCTTTGTAGTAGTTCCATCGTTTCTTTTGCGTTCAATGCTTTTCCAATCACTTTTACATCTTTTATTTTCGATAAAAACTCCTCTTGAATTTGCGCGACGCGGAAATCATCTTCTGCAATTGCAACCTTCAACATATGCCCATCCCCCTGTTTGTTATGTACTTTCTCTCAATGTTTTCGGAAGGTAAATTGTAAAAATAGCTCCCCCATTTTTCTCGTTTTGAATTTCAATTGTTCCTTTTAGTAGATCTACCATTTCTTTCACGTTTGCTAGTCCGTAACCACGATCATTCCCTTTCGTTGAAAATCCTTTTTGAAAAATGGTCGCGATTTTTTCTGCTGGTATTCCTGCTCCACTATCTATCACTTCAAACACAATATCGTGCCCAATATCCGTAACAAAGAAAGAAACTCTCTTCTCCTCTTGTGTACTCACCGCATCAAACGCATTATCGATTATGTTTCCAAGTATCGTAATAAGATGCGAAACTTTTATATGATCTGGTAACGGATGAAGCGCACTATCTCCTTCAATATGAAAATCAATTTTCTTCTCAGACGCTGTTGCGAGCTTTCCTAATAAAATAGCTTGTACTTTCGCATCATGAATTTGATGGAATAAAATATGGTTTTGGCTTTGATGAATATTAGATTCTTGCTGGATAAATTCAATCGCTTCTTTGTAATGCCCTAACTGCAATAAACCTGATAAAACGAACAGCTTATTTGTAAATTCATGCGTTTGAGCGCGCAAGTCCTCTGAATACTTTCTTACCTCAGATATTGTGTTCACAAGGTTTTGCAGTTCTGTTTTATCTCTAAAACTACATACAACTCCTACCGTACTGTTGTTTTCGAGTATCGGTGTCATGTTTAAAATAAACACTTTATCTTGAAATGCGATTTCTTGATCGTTCTCTAGCACTCTCTCCATATGAAATTCCGGTAAAACTTTTGAAATGTGCTGCTGCATATAATCATTATTTACATGAAGCATTTCTTCTGCTGATGTGTTCATCATCGTAATAAAACCGTTTTGATCAATGGCGATAATCCCTTCTTTTATAGAGAGTAGTATCGCGCTTCGCTCCCGGTATAACGCTGCAATTTCATTCGGTTCTAAACCGAGTGTATCTTTACGAATACTACGCGCTAAAAGAATGCCGCCAACAATTCCGGCTAATAACACCGCTAAGGAAAAGAGGATAATTTCTTTCGTTCTGCTCAGTATGTTAGATTCAATACCTTCTATTAAAAACTCTACCGTCACAACGCCTACAACTTGATCGTATTCTCCGTTCTGAACAATAATCGGTGCTTTCGCCATTAAAGCCGGACCACTTGCACCATTTCCTTCGAGCGTATAATAACCACCAAAAGTGAGTGCTTCATAGTTATATGGATTGTTACTCTTTGTACCAATTAACTCCGAATTAGAATGCGAATACATAACCCCATAGCGATCTTCCACAATTACATAATCCGCACCAGCTTGCTCACGAACTTGTTCCGCAATGGATTGAATGGTACTTTTATGCTCGTTATATTGAAAAGCATCTTTTATAGCCGGCATAAAAGAAAGAGATTTAGCTGTTTGCAGTGCTAGCTGCTCCACTTGACGCTTCGTATCAACGGACTGAATGTAAACAAATATTCCTGCTAATAGGAGAACTACAAATAAAATTAACGTAATAATTAAGCTTACTATTTTCGTTTGCAATGACACTTTGCGTGATTTCTTCATACTTCATATCCTTTGATAAAATATTCAAAACTATCAATCTCCTTTTTTCTATTATTATGACAAAACTGAAAATGAAGCAACTATTAAAAATATCCATGTACATAAAGTACAAAAAGAATAAAATTGTCATAATATTGAGATTTCATTTAAAGAACAGTACAATTCAACTACAATGAACACGCTTTCATATATAACTTTTATTTATAAGCAATAGGAGGAATGATTATGGCTCAAGCAAAATCTAACCGAGTCGCCGGCAATATTTTCAAAGGTTCTGTCGGCAATTTAATTGAATGGTACGACTGGTACGTTTACTCTGCTTTCGCTGTTTATTTTTCAGCAGAGTTCTTTCCTAAAGGAGATCCAACGAGTCAGTTACTGAACACAGCAGCTATTTTCGCAGTTGGGTTTTTAATGCGCCCTATCGGCAGTTTATTAATGGGACGCTATGCGGATCGGCACGGACGCCGGGCAGCATTAACGCTTTCGATTACGGTTATGGCGGGTGGTTCTTTAATTATCGCCTGTACACCTAGTTACGAAAGCATTGGGATTATGGCACCAATTATTTTAGTTCTTGCCCGTTTACTACAAGGATTATCACTCGGCGGAGAGTATGGGACTTCCGCAACGTATTTATCTGAAATGGCTAGTAGTGGACGCCGCGGCTTTTATTCAAGTTTCCAATATGTAACGCTCGTTGCTGGACAAATGGTTGCGTTAGGCGTTCAAATTGTTCTTCAGCAATTACTAAGCGAACCAGATATGAAAGCTTGGGGATGGCGTATTCCGTTCATTATTGGAGCGATGGGTGCAGTAGCTGTATTATGGCTTCGCCGCACGATGGACGAGTCGGAGCAATTCTCAAACATAAAATCACAAAAACGCGAAAGCGCAGGAACCATTAGCGCTCTTATGAAACATCCGAAAGCGGTATTAACAGTAGTCTGCCTAACTTTAGGAGGCACTGTCGCTTTCTATACGTACACAACATATTTACAAAAATTCATGGTAAACACAGTCGGTCTTCCGAAAGAAGTTGTAAGCTGGATTAACTTTGTCGCACTACTTATATTCGTCGTACTTCAACCGATTGCGGGGCTATTATCCGATAAAATTGGACGCCGCCCACTATTAATGGCATTCGGTATTCTCGGAACATTACTAACAGCGCCGATCTTCTTCTTCATGGAAAAAACGACAGCACCAATCGTAGCATTTTTACTCATGATGGTCGGTCTCATTATCGTTACTGGCTACACTTCCATTAACGCAATTGTAAAAGCAGAACTCTTCCCAACTGAAATTCGCGCACTTGGCGTAGGTTTACCATATGCACTAACAGTTGCGATATTCGGCGGAACAGCTGAGTTCATCGCATTATGGCTAAAGAGTATCGGAATGGAATCACTATTCTACTTCTACGTAGCTGGATGTATCGCGATCAGCTTTATTACGTATTGGCGTATGGATGAGTCATCGAAGACTTCGCAGATTGAGGCGGAGCTTGGTGGTGGGGATAGTTTAGTTAATAATAAATCTAGTTAAAATTACGTATTCTATGTTCTTCGTTTATCTGAACTCGATTTACTTTATCTAAGAACGCATAATTCCTTAATATATAATTTAAAAACCTTCGGATATTGGTTCTATAAACAAAGATATGGCGATGTTGCAAGAAATCCTTAATCATCATACACCACACATTACACTTAAATACATTGGTATCAATAAAGAAGAAAAGGATAATACCCTTGATACATTCCTTATCTAATTTTTAAAAATAACTTTATTGAAAAATATAACAGTAAATTCACACTATATATTTAAAAAAGTAAAAGCGGACTCATAAGAGTCAACTTTTACTTTTTATTTTTTAATATATCTTATGAAAGATTTAAAATTAATTCTGCTAAACTATCAAAAATAACTTCGAAGCTTTTGCTTTCATAATCTTCTAATTTCACTTGTCCATTTTCATTATCTACAACTACCAAGAGACCATTAAATTCCATACCAATAGGAATATTATTCAGTTGATTATCATGTGCGCCTTGGTATCCTTGTAAAGATACATAAAAGTCATGCAGTTCAATTCCTGGTATAACAGGATTTAATTCAAAATCATAACCTAAATAATTGCCTCCTAAGTCTAAAAACCAATAAGAGTTATAATATTCTTTAATTGAATTATGTAATTGTATCCCCAAATCTTTTTCTATATCAGAAAAATCATGAATTATATTTTTCTCTAAAGGTTTCCAGAATACGTACCCCTCTGTATCTGGTTCTCCTTCATAGATAAAAGCCTCTGCTTCTTCTATCCATAAAGATTTTGGCAATGAATTATTACAATCTTGCCACTCTCTAATTATTTTATCAAAACAATTTTTCATTTCATTTTTCATTTTTTATTTACCACCTAATGTATGATGTTCAATAAATTCCTGAAGCATTTCTACATATCCTGCATCTTTTCCCCTATGCTCCAATCGCTTTTTCTGCGTTATGAATCCCTCCAAAACCAGGATGTAGTGGCAGCGGAACACCAACAGCTTGACCACCACCAATATGGTGATGGACTAATTTAGTTCCACGTAATCCGGTAAAATCATATTGTAGAAATTCCCCTCTAAATCCTTAATGATTTAGAGGGGAATTTCCTTATCACATAAGTAATATCATTTCTTATTAAATTTACTGTGTATCAGTTCAAAGAATTTATTTGCACCAAGTGAAACTGCGCCAATAATAAGAACACCAATAATAAAATAAATCTTTTTAAATAAGTTGTAAGGAGATAAAATAGCAACTACAAGAAGTATTATAATTGCAACGAATGTGACTAATTTTCCAACTTTAAATGCTTGCATATCAGCTTTCCTCCTTCTGGATAAAAACAGCCAATATAGTCATACATCACAGGTTCTTTAACCATAAGTTTTTGTTTCCTTCCATAAATCACAATACTTAACATTCAATAAACCTCTTTAAAAGGTTTCATGTGTTCTACCCCCATCTTCTATATGCTTCCTTAAATAATAATACCTATGGAGTTCCATAATGAAATGAAACAAAATAAACGAAAGCATGGAGTATACACACATTAATACAATTGCTACCATCTTTTGTGTTGCAAAACCAAGACTGATATTAGCAACGAGTTGACCCAACCCTATAAAAGCCACTACTCCGAAACCAGAGTTTTTTTTCGATGATTTTGATTTTTTGATTGGTTCCTGAAGTTTTTTTATATGATTTTTATAATAATAATTCAAAGCAAAAATATACAAACCAACTGAAAAAACAAAATAGATGGGAGTTTGTAATCCTAACATTCCATATGCAAACTTTTGGGTTATAACTAATAATCCTACTGAACATACGATGCCAAATACCCCACGAAATAGAGTATATTGTAATTGCCGCTTCCTAGGATTTATAACAATCCATATTGCCCATACATTTAAAAAAGCAACTGGTGGAACTATTATGTACATATATATCGGTTGAACAGGATTCGCAAAAGCAGGTAAAAGCACAAATATATCTGCTATCCCAATCACAAGAGTAATTATAGTCGATCTTATATCATTTACAGCATAAAGAGCCATATAATATTCAAAAACTTTTTTATTAAAATCTGTATTTTTTTTCATGTTAATTAAACCACCCCGCTACTGTTGACCAAGCTTTTTTGAACCCATTTTCACCATATCCTTAATATATATCATCTTCTCCATTATCATCTAAATCAACATCCCATTTCACACCTTCTGTAAAATATTATTCCCTTCTCGAAAAGAAGATCAACCCATTAATAAGATCTAGGCTTATCAAAAATTTCAAAAAGCCGGAGATTTTGCCGGTATGTCCAAGTTTAGTAGATTACTTGCAAGAACTTCGCACCAAAACCACCTTAAATCAGTATGCCACAATTATCATAAAACAAGTTAAACACCAACGTAATCAAAAGTTATTCGAAGCATCTAGAGCAGCATATAAAATTGGCAGAAAGGCAGATATTTAGATAGAAAAGAATTTTTTTCATAAAAAAGACATGCTAAATTATAGCATGTCATCTTTTAAAGATTTCTACCAAGACGTTTAAAGTATTCTTACTAAAAGGATATTTATAAACAAAAGCTTTATTTACATTTCTAATAACTTTTCACGTAAAACTAATTCTTCATCTGTCATGTATCCTTTATGCATTTCTTCTGTGATTTTATCGTAGTTAAAACACAACACATTCTCATTACCTATAAATCCAATAGGGTAAAGAACACCTACATAATCAAATTCACGTTTATCTTCTGAAATAGCCATTCTTCCAATAATCATAACGCTTTGTTCCATATCTTCTAGCTTAACTACTGTTCCAATTGGTAATAGTTTCATTGATACTTTTGCCTCCTAAATATTGAATAAATTTCGAGAATTATAAATCTACTATTTTTTCTTATTGTCTATACGTTTATAGATGTACTCTACTGTAAAGTATGCAATAACATTGCAAATTAGCAGCAAACCTATAAGTAAAATTTTATCTTCTAACCGTATAGTAGAAGAAGCCCCAATTAACAACATAAACATAATACATACAGTAAAAGTCAGAATTCTATTTATTGTACGCATATCTTAATTACTCCAGTCTTATATTAATCCCGTTTTTTTGTAAATTTATCATAAAATTTCTCTTGCGCCCACCGTCCAAATTTTAAAAAACATATTAAACCTGCTCCCAAAAGAATGAGAACGATAGTTCCTAACAACTTTTCCCACCAATTGTTGGATGGAGTAATCATTAACCCTATAATAGATACGGATATTACGACATAAACTAAAATATATAATGGTTTATACGATGGTGTTTTCATATCATTTTTTCTCCTCAGATTTTTCAAATTTAAAACTACTCCCCACAGTAAACCCCTCTAAAACAGGAACTGTTATACCAGTTTCTTTTCCAACGCTACCTTTCAAACCTATTGCGCCCAATCCCAAATCACCTTTAATTTTTAGATCTGTATCTCCAATAATTGGCAACCAATCTGGAAAATGTAGCATACTTACTTCTACTTCATACTTAAGTGTAGAAGCTTCCGATGCTGCTTTTAAGGAGTAATCGTCAATACCTGCTACAACTTCTCCTGAAAAAATTTTTTGAGTAACTGTAACCTCTCTATCTTTTAATTGTATAATACCTAAAGGTGTCATGAAAGGAATTGTGGATTTAAATTTATATGAGTTATCTAAAATACCTGCTTCCCCTTTTAAGCCAATAACTTTACTAGCAAATACATCTTCTTTTAAACTCTTCCAATCATAGGGTATATTCACATCCAATTGCCCAGCTATAGCCTTTGTTGAAAGCTCATCAATATATCGTTCCTTAGTAAGCTTATCACCATTAGAGAAGCTGCTCTTTTTTCCCATTATAGACCCTTCAGCCTCAAATCCAATTCGCTTTCCTTCTTTACCCTTTACTGATCCCTCCATGAACTTAGCATCTTCGTCTCGTGACTTTTTCTTATCTGCTTCAAGAGTTTTCTTTTCTGTAATTTTCTTTTCCGTAATTTTCTGAATAGGCGCTATCCAATTCATATTCAAACCTTGTGTACTAAACGTACCACTTACGGGACTAAACCCTTTCCCACTCTGAACTTCCGCAAGACCTGCAGCAATACTAGTTGCTAATTGAAGTGCTGTACTATAATTATTACTAGAGGTCTGATTGAATTGATACAAATGATCCAGCTTTTCTTGCAGTTTTTGCCTCATAACAATAAAAAGATTTACCATGGCATCCATACCCGGCATTGGCATAGCTTGATTGACAGCTTCCATACTTGTTTTCATTCGGTCAATTTCCCGAATTTGTTCTAATATCTCTTGTTCAATTACATCTGTGGAAGCGACTTGTGATTGAAATTGACTTGGAAAAGTATCATTCTGACGGATTAATTCTTCACACAAATAAATGATTCCTTGTGCCAAAGGTCGAAAGGTTTGTACAAAAAATGCTTTTGCACTGCTATATGTTTGCCCCTGTAACACAGTATCAGTTGCAAAAGCATCAATCGACTGAATTGCTTGTTCCATACCTTGAATGGTGGCCGTACATACAGCATTCATACTTTGAGTTTGGCTTCGTACCTCTCCCAAATACATATTTAAACTCATGCATTGACCTCCCTTGCTAATTGTTGTTGTTGATAGGAAAGGGCGTTTTCTAAATCATTAAGGTCTCGTCTTTCTTTAAGCAACGTTTCTTTTTTGTTTTCCAATTCAAATGTGACTTTTCGTTCAATATGTTGTGCATCTTGATACGTATTCATAAAAAACTGGGACATTTCTCTATCACCATGCCAAGTTCCTAAAATTCGATCAAACAAACGACGATTTCGACTTCTACATTCATAAAAATCTGCTTCCGCTTGTTCTTGAGCTTGAATCGCAGATTGATTTCGGTCTTGTTCTTCAAATACACTTCGTAACTTTTGATTTACTTGATTAATTTGTTTTTCAATATCTTGACTCATCTTTTTCCTCCTACTATTTTACTTTACGTAGGTTGTCACATTAGCGAAAAGTATTGTGAAGTTCGTTATCCATTCTCTCAAATTCATTAGATACCGAATGAATATTATCAACCGCTTGTTGAAAGGCAGCGGAAAATTGTTTCGTCAAGTCTAACATTTGTTGATTCGCTTCTTGTGCTTTGAAGTTAACAGATAATGTTGTACGCGTCGCCTTTGTTATAGAACGACTGGTTGCACTTTGAATCCTATCAGAGGCTGATCCCATTTTCGTAGCAATTTGCGTTGCTGTTTGTAAATTACTTTGAAATAGTCCCATTCTTTCAAACCCTTTCTATAAGTTTTCCAAATGCATCAAAGAAATCTCATTAAATATATATCCCTATCAATATCACTCGCTCTAGGCATGCAATCAAATGAGCCATACACTATAAGCTGTATGGCTCATTTGAAATGCTTGTTATATAGAGTAAAGCAATTTTTATTTCAAACCGAAATTACGTGATAATTCTTCATCATGAGAAGCAACAGCCTCTGCAGTTTTATTCAGCTGCATATTAATTTCTTGTAATAGCTGTGCGAAGTTTTGTACTTTTGGCTTTAATTGATTGAACTGTTGATCAAAACCTTCGAAAGCACGACCTTCCCATTCTCCTCTTAATTCATTTTGTAAGTTTTGTAATTGACTTAAAATATCCTCAATTTGATTTGCACCTTGTCCATATCGAGCCGCTTTCGATTTAAGCTCCTCTGGTGACATACGAATTTGTCCAGCCATTTTCATTTCCCCTTTAATACATAATGAGCAAAATATAAATTGGTTAATTTTACTAAATATATTATAAAGTATTATTCTGAACTTTTAAACGTTTTATCTTTCTGTTGAATATTAGAATATTAATATTCAATTCTAATCATTAAACATTATACTTTTTCTTGCTTTACAAGATTTTATGCAAAAAAGACCACCAAAAGGCAGTCCCTCAAAACTCAATCCTATCTCCATCAACTTCAAAATTTAATAGTGTCCTCATAACGAAATTCTGTGTTAACTTATAACAAAAAAAGAGGAGCCATCTCCTCTTCATAAATAAACACTATTTAATTTGTTCCTTATACTCATTGTTAACAACTACATACCATTTTCCTGTATCAAATTTTTCTTTATTAATCACATAAACTTTACTTTCTCTCATTACCTCCCCTGGTTTTAATCCCTTAGTAATAGTAGAGGTCTCGCCTTTTTCAACCGCATAACTACTAGCTGCCCACACATCACTTTGGTAAGCATTATCATTTTCATCCACTAAATCCACTGATGGTAAAACGGCTAATTTCATCGGTTCGTTTGTAATATTTTTCCCTTCTGCTTCTACAACAATAAAGACATGTCCATCTTCAGGTTTTTGGAATCCTATACTTTCTTTACCAACCTTATCTCTTTCTACAACTCTTTTTACAGTTACATCAAATTTAGGTGTATGAAAATCCTTGTTTACAGCATACTCTTTCTCTTTTGTTTGTTCTGTATTTTTCTGCTTTGTATTCTCTTTCGTTTTCGCCTCATCAGTTGTTTGCACTTTCTTTTCTTCTTGTTTAGAATTGGTTTCTTTAGATTCTGAAGAAGTTTTGTCGGATGTATTGCCGCAACCAGATAAATTGAATACTAAAGCGCCACCTAAAATACATGTAGTAAATTTTTTCAACATCTCTTTTTATCCCCCAATAACACGATATGTAAATTCCTTACTTATCATAGCAAAAAATACCATCTTAAATTGTTGCATCTTGTTGAATAATTAAGAATAATCAAGTTACTCCACGTCCTCTTTTATTATCAAGGTAAATATAAGTCTATATTGGGGTAGCATCAACATAGACTTATATGCTCTATAAAACCTGCTATAATAGTTTTTTACACCCTTAGCGTACAATTTTTCACTTTCGGTAATGTGCCCCCTATTTGAAGTGTAATTGAAATATTAAGACCAACTGATAGAGGTGTTTGTATGGAATTATTTGAGTATTATAAAAAGAAAGGGAAGTTTAAATTTTTTATTGGAATTGGTGTTTTTATTTTGGCACTATGTGCTGTATATGAAAAGTGGGGACATATTAATTGGGGACAGGTTATTTTTATTATTATAGTTTCGTTTGTTTTTTTAGGAATTGGTTTTTTGCAATTAAGAAAAGGGAGGTTATTAGAAAAAAATATTGTTAAAAATAGTATAACACTTTGGGATACTAATACTTTTGTATTATTAGAATTACCAGAAGGTAATAAACATTTTGGATTATATACTCCTGATGGAGCTTATGTAGCAGGAACAAAGCTAATTTCAACTGATATGATGACAGTATCTTCTTTAAAAAATAATCACGTTGTTGGATTGGAAGCACGTGATGGAGAAATTCTTGCATACTTTCATAGTGAAGTTGAAAATTATGATTGGGCTATTTATGATTCGAATTATAATTGTGTAGGTATGTTTAAAGAAAATATGATACAAGGATTTGGAATGGTACGTGGTTCTTTGATGAATGAAAAAGAGATAAAAATTTCTGAGATAGAAGTGGAATTTGATTTTTTTGAAACATCTTTTCGTACAATAGATGATCGTATATTAATAAACTGTAAAAAAGGATATATGCCTTTAGAATGGAGTGAAAAATTCGGATTAAATGTACCTATTATTAAATTAGGTAATAATATTTCTAATGCTGAAAAGATATTTGGTTTAGGTATTCTTATTTATATTTTAGAAACTATTAAAGTAAGAAAAAGTAGAATTTTTAATGATTAGAATTAAATTATTATAAAATTTATTAAATGTTTTATTAAGAATCGAATCACCAAAAGTGAAAGTAGCTCCAAAATCAATTTTTATTGTATATTTTGGAGCTACTTTACGTTTACTTCTTAAAGTTAATAAGCATGTATTACCAAAACCAACTAGAAATAGAATTGGCAAACGGGTAAAGCCCAATTGCTATTTTTTATAGCTTTGTATGTATTTGAATTCCTTTTGCTTTCTCTTCTTCACCCTTCACACGTACAATTAAATCATATGATCCGGGTTTTGGCGCTTCAAAAGAAAGCAAACCTTCTTTTTGAGAAGTGACTTCTTCTTCATAAATGACCTTATCGTCCTTTGTGACTTGCAATAAAATCGTACCTTCTTCAACTGCTGCCTCATAAGGAATTTCCACATTTCCTTTTTCAGCTTTAAGCGTTTGTACATCGTAATACCCCTGCAAAGAACCAATTGTTAAAGTCGTTTCGCCATTTTTTTGAACCTTTGTGACTTTTGTTGCTGTATTACATGCGCTTAACAATACAACAAGAGTGAAAATGAGAAATGAACGAAGCAATTTCATAGAGAGTCCCCTTCCTTTAAATATATGTATTAACATTCATCCATTAACTATTTCAAAAACACTAACAGTTTAAAAGGATCACCGTTTTTCTTCAACTTCTTTTTTAAATAATTTTTGAAACTCTAATTCTGTTTCAAAAACCAAGATGTAAAACACTAGAAATATCTTCATGATTCAAAAGAAATTATACTCCAAAGGAATATTACCATGAGGAAAATAACAACAGAACCTATTGGAAGTAATTCTAACTCTAAATTTTGTCCCATCTTAGTTTCCACTTCTTAAAATAGCCTTTTTTATAATGAAATAAGTGATAGAAAATAACAAACAAGTACCAATTGTACCAAAAACTGCAACTGAAATGTTACCTGCTAATGTTTCAGTTGGATCCAATGCATTAGGTAAAATCGTACCAAAAATTGCAATACAAGCTAATATAATCATAAGATATTTGAAATTTTTCACTTTTTTATTCATACTAATTATCTCCTTTATCCCTTAGCACTAACTTCTAAACCAAATCCCCATAAACCTACACTAGAACCAAATGGTGCATCGAATTTCAATCAGCTTTTTCCAGCTTCAAAAGATCCCCTAAGTGTCCCAAGCAATGCTGATTCCCTAATTTGTAACTTTTTGTTAATAAATGGAGGAAGGGTTTTCAAAACTATTTAATTAAAAACTGAAAAAAACTATTTTTCTTTTTTCCATGATATTCGAAATTCCCCACCATGTTCTTCCGTTTTAATTTTAACCTTATATGTATCATCCTTAGGCACTTTAATATTTTTTTCGCCTTCGCCACTATTAAACTCTAGTATTGTATTATCATTTGAATCCACAACATAAGCAATTATAGTTCCTTGTTTAGTTTTATCATCAAAAGAAAAAATCCAATTCTCACCTTTTTTAACTTTCCTATCTTGAGTTGCAAATCCAGTAAATTTTCTATAATCTCCAGATATACTACCTGATACACTATCTGAAGAACCATGAACTTTACCACCAACAATAGTTCCCTCTCTTGTAAAACAACCACTAAGAACTACTAAACATAAAACAAATAAAATTGTATTTTTAAAAATTTTCAACATCATCCCCCCTTCATATTTTACTAAAGAAGCTTCTGCATTAGCCATACTTAAACGCTTCTCCTTTTCATCCTCTTTCATTGACATCTAATGAACCTTCAGTACCTACTTTAACAGTATTAATAGAAAAGAACCCCTAAACCAACTATCTTTTCAGCGTTAGAGATATTATTTCCGAATTTAATAATAGGTACATTTAATCCAAATCTTTCATTCCATTAATTAATCTTAATACCCAATTACCCTTTAAATATATTAAGGACGAAATATACAATCTAACATATCATTACAATTATAGTTAAAAAATAAGGAAAATTATATGACAGGAGATGCAAATATATACAGTCACTGACCGTTAGTCTACAACCCATCCCACACAAAACAAAAAAGCACCAGGTCCCCCTGATGCTTTCTCCTCTAAAACAAATGACAAGCCACCTGATGCCCCTTTGCAATCTCCACCATTTTCGGTACTTCCTGTGCGCATTTTTCAGTGGTGAATTTGTAGCCGGATGGTGATTGAGCGGACTTAGACTGAGACATCCAGTGCTGAGATTGATTCTTCACATAGGATGAAGTCAGGTTTTACAGATAGTGCGCGCGCGATGCTGATGCGCTGTCTTTGGCCTCAGCCGACGATTAACTCAAGTACCGATTTCGGATGACCCTCATGTGATGAAGTTCGTGTCCTGCGATGCCGTATGCGAGGGCGCGCGCCGTAATGCTTAGGTTGTTAGCTATGCCCTTGCGGGTCCACGCCTCTGCCGGTAGCCCGCGCAGCAATGTGATCGTTGATTGCCGTACGGCCCGGTAGTCTTCGGCCAATTGCGCGGTTGTCCAGCTTCCGAAAGGTGGCACGAACAATTCCTGATCGAAACCGGTCAGAGGCGTCTGGTCCCCTCTTGCGAACCGGAGCAGGCGGTAGGTCATGACGCGTTCCGCGTCTGCGATGTGGCCCACGACTTCTTTCAGCGTCCATTTTCCTTCCGCATACCGATATGCGACCTGGCTTTCGGTCAACGATGCCAGGAGCTCAGTCATTTGCTTTTCCTGGGCGAGCAGAATGTCGATGATGTTACCGTCCGGCACCAAACGGATATATTCGCCGGAGCCCCCGGCGTATTCTTCTTCTAACGGTCTTTGATTCATGCGTAGTCACCTCTTTATGGAGATATAGAAAATTATAGCACTCGTCTATGTCTAATAAATTCGCAAAATGATAGAACTTTCCTTCTAATAATTGAGGATAAGCAACCATGTAGTTGGTCGCCACACTATCCTGATTCGTTAGCACAATAAGCATTGCTAATCAATAATGTATAAAATCCTGTATAAGAGATACATAGACAAAAAACAAGAATCCCTGTACATACAAGGATTCTATGAAATTATCTGCTACCGATAATTGGGACGTTATGTAAACATAACATGTATAGAATATACATAAATACATTTTGTCGAAATTATTAAAAAAGGAGAATTTCTCTAGCTGGAGAATTAATAATTGTGTTACCGATATGTAAAAATCTCAACTTAAAACTAAAGGAGAACAAAATGGGACAAATAATTGTATCGATGTACCTCTCACTAGATGGTGTCATGGAGGAACCAGCTTGGACTGCTCCATACTTCAATGAAGAAGTAGCAAAGTTTCAATCCGATTTACTGTTTGAAAGTGAAGCTCTTCTACTAGGACGAGTAACCTATCAAGGTTTTGCAGTTGCCTGGCCTTCTATGACTGATGAAGAGGGTTTTGCTGATAAGATGAACAGCATGCCTAAATTTGTTGCTTCAACAACTTTGGAAGAAACCGAATGGAATGCAAATCTTATCAAGGGTAATATTGTAGAAGAAATATCGAAACTGAAGGAACAGCCCGGTCAGAACCTTTTAATCTATGGCAGCAGTGATCTTACACAAACATTAATGCAACATGACCTCATTGATGAATATCACTTTATAGTCAATCCTGTTATCGTAGGGAGCGGAAAGCGTCTCTTTAAAGACCAGAACAATACAAAAGCATTAAAACTTATAGAAACAAGAACGACCAGTTCAGGTGTCGTTATTCTTTCCTATCAGCCGGAGAAAAAAGAATAATTATTGATAAATTATATAAACAAAAAAACTCATCAGAATAAATCCTGATGAGCTTTTCTATAAAATAATACATATATTAATTTATAAAAATGAAACGTTATTTTAACCAGACATGTATAGAATATACAACCAAAATCAAACAATATATCAATTCTTTTAAATGGTAAAACAAGGGAAATAAGGTTCTAAATAATACCTTTAGAAAACTCTATTTATTACATAGGAATTGCTATTATTTTAGTAATCATCGGTGCAATATTTGGGGGAATTATACGTATAATTCGGTATACTAACAATCGCAAAAAGCAAGATTTAGTTGAACAAAAATTAGATAAGGTTATTCAACTGTTAGAAAAACAAAACAAAGATTGACTCTTTCAAATCAGAAAAAGTTAAAAATAACTTCCAATAACGATAATTATATAAATCAGCTGATTTTATTTTTCAGCATAGCATAGATTATTTTGAAAAATGCTGGCGATACCCTATGTCTATCAAGTTAAAATATCATAATATCCCCAGAACGAAATTTTGTACTAATTTGTAACAAAATGCTCATTTTTTCGTTTTGGGAAATTTGTATTTCTTAGCTTGATTGGCATGTGGTAGGACTAATTTATAAAAGAGTCTGATCGTTTATAATAAATTAGAACTAACAAAAAAACTCTGTAAAAATTATTTTACAGAGTTTTTTGCTAATTATTTATTGTTTCACATAACAAATTGTTACTTGTTCGTCTATGTGGAAAATCTGTAATGCTTTACCATCCAAGTTTTTAACCTCATATGATGAATAAATAGGTCTTTCCAATTTCACTTCTTGACCGTTTTGAGTTCCTTTTTCTACTACTAACGTTAACTGATGGGAAGCAACGTCTGCTTGATATGTTCCTGTTAAGTAATTATCTTTGTTTGGATAAGAACCATTTGCATATGTCTCAAATGTCTTGTCTGCTTTTAGGACTAACGTAGTTTTTACTCCGTCTCCGTAATCAATACCCCAGTTACCTACGAGTTCTGTACCATCTTTATAATTGTTCTGTACATTTTTAAACTTAGCGGAACTCTCGTCAGGTGTATCAATCTGTCCTTTGAATATACCAGTTTTAGCTTGGCTACTGTATGTCTTTACTTCATTACCACTAGCTAGACTTGGTTTATCAGAACTACTTGTTGTAGAAGTAGTTGAACCACCGTTCGCTTCTGCTTTTAACTTATCAAAGATAGGAGTCCAAATACGTTTTGCTTCATCTAACTTATTGTTTGCTTTATCTATGATTACATCATTAGAATCTTTAGGTGTTTTTGAGTAGTCAAATAACTGCTCTATTTCCTTGAAAGACTCTCTTAACTTCTGAACAGATTTTACTATTTCTTTGTGGTCTGCTTTATATTTACCAGGTGCGTCTATACGTTCTAGTTTATCAAATACTTTATCTAAGTCTTTGATACTATCTCTTACCTCAGCATTTGATTTACTACCTTTTTTCCAATCTCTTACAGAAGCATCATAATAATCTAATCGTCTTAATAAATCTTGTTCAATGTCTACCATAAGTTGTGGATAATCCTCAGGTAAAACCATAATCATCTTAACATCTTTACTTTCTTCTTTCGAGTTAGTTGATTTTTCCTTTGTTTCAGATGATTTACTTTCTGAATTAGCTGAACTTGTTCCTTCTGTCGTAGTTTCCTTACTCTCTTGTTTACCAGATTCAGCATTTGTTTTTTCTTTGTCTCCAAATAAACTAGTTACACTACAAGCTGACATAGAAACTACTAATCCAGATGCTAGTAAAATTTTACCTGTACTCTTTTTAAAATTCTTCATGTGATTTTCCAATTCTCCCTCTCAAAACATAAAATAGATGCGCTTTAGCCCCTTTAAAACTAAAAAACATACCCCTTCTATATTTATCCTAAAATACTTTTCTATGTATAATATTTTACAAGTAATTACATATATAGTCAAAATTCATTCTAAATTAACAATGTTCATAAAAAAGATGCGATGCTTTATTCCTTCAAGTAAAAAATTCCAAGTGAGTTTTGATTAAACTTTTTTTAAAAGATCTCACTCCATTTTGATCAGGCTTTTTTTCAAAATGGAGTTTTTGTTGTTAGGACCACATCGCTCTCCCAAAAGTAAACAAAAAACAACTCCAAAATCAACTTTCATTGTATATTTTGGAGCTACTTTACATTTATGTTTTTATCCTCTTCCCATCTTAAGAATGCCCAAAACTGCAACACCTCCATTTCTAATGGATATCTATGGCTGATATATTCTTCGCTACAGTCCATAATGATAGGGAAATTAGCTATTACCTCTGTACAAGCTACACTCAATATTTCTATTTCTTCTTCAGTGGGTTCTCCATCAAAATAACCTTTCCAATATAGCGTTTTATTTTCTAATTTTACAGTAAGTCCTCTTAAATTGTTCGGTATTGCACCTAACAAAGAATAATGGCAAATAATAATCAGGTCATTTATTGTCGGAATCATATTTTTCACCTCAATTAAAGTATATCATTCCTTAATCCAACCCCTTAACACAATAAGCGATTTTTAAAGACCTATATGTAAAAATTTACATTTTCACCTGGAAGTTCCAGGCTTTATTTTCCCGTCTCCCATCAGATGATTGAACATCTTTGAACACCTCATTTACATCTGTATCAGGACTTGCCATCGTCTGTTGAGAACTGAGAGAAACATATATATTGTAAAATGAAGTTCCCCTAAGTAATTTTTATCCATTTGTTGTTATAATTAAATTCGCAATATCTTTCCAGGAGTGCTTCGGATACAATCCAAAGTGCGACAAATCGTTCTATAAAAAAAGCGACGCGTACTACGCTTTCTGCTAATCCAAAAGCGCAAGAAGCGAACCAACAAGTTTTAGATTTGACGAAACAATTCTCCGCGCCTTTCAACAAGCGGTCGATAATATTCATTTGGTAGCCAAAGCGTTTGAGGGAATGGACAGGTGTTGACAGTAAAGAGATAACTTGGAGAGGATGCCATAAAGATGGAGAAATCTCTTCTTTTTTTCCAGAATAAATTAAAGATATACGAGGAGGGATATGTATGCAAAGAGAATTTAGATTAAAAGATGAGGATTTACTAGATTTAACTCATTTCCCTATACAAGCAGTGTTTAATATGGTAGATGATGAAAGATTTTTAAAGGTAATCAATTCAGTTTGTGAAGGAGTAGGATTTGGAGAGGAATATGGCGCATGTACTTTTCCAGGAGATTTGGATGAGTATGATATTGCCAATGGAGATTCATTTAAAGGTGTAGAATTTGCATTATACAGTGGTGATGAGGTAATAATTGATTATCAAACACTTTATCATTATTTTTAAAAAATGTGTGAAGGTTATTCAAAAAAGTATCCAAACACAATTAAGAGCTTAGAAGACAGTCTTAACAAATTTATTGAATTATACAATATTAATAGGTAAAAATTCGGTTAATCCTTGAATAATTCCTAATATAAAAGCTTCTAACCAGTTCATGATCGTTTTCTTTCTTGTTTGCTTGTAGCAGTATATGTTGGTTTTTAGTTGTTATGAGGGAAAGAACTAGGTATTCAAAGTTTAAAAGATCTTTTTGACAACAAAAAAAGAGGAGCCATCTCCCCTTAATAAATAAACACTACTTAATTTGTTCCTTATACTCATGGTTAACAACTACATACCATTTTCCTGTATCAAATTTTTCTTTATTAATCACGTAAACTTTACTTTCTCTCATTACCTCCCCTGGTTTTAATCCCTTAGTAAGAGTAGCGGTCTCGCCTTTTTCAACCGCATAAGTACTAGCTGCCCACACATCACTTTGGTAAGCATTATCATTTTCATCCACTAAATCCACTGATGGTAAAACGGCTAATTTCATCGGTTCGTTTGTGATGTTTTTCCCTTCTGCTTCTACAACAATAAAGACATGTCCATCTTCAGGTTTTTGGAATCCTATACTTTCTTTACCAACCTTATCTCTTTCTACAACTCTTTTTACAGTTACATCAAATTTAGGTGTATGAAAATCCTTGTTTATAGCATACTCTTTTTCTTTTACTTTTGATTTCTCTTTTGTTTGTTCTGTATTTTTCTGCTTTGTATTCTCTTTCGTTTTCGCCTCATCCGTTGTTTGCACTTTCTGTTCTTCTTGTTTCGAATTAGTTTCTTTAGATTCTGAAGAAGTTTTGTCGGATGTATTGTCGCAACCAGATAAAGTGAAACTTTAATCAGTGGGGGTTTTCTTCATCCCCCACTGATTATTAGTTGAACCAATCGGACTTTTATGGGCAGTTGATCCCCCACCTAACTTCTTTGCTTTCGCTGAATTTTGAGGTGGGGGTCTTACTGCCCATTAAAGCGGGATAAATTGAATACTAAAGCCCCACCTAAAATACATGTAATAAATTTTTTCAACATCTCTTTTTATCCCCCAATAACACGATATATAAATTCCTTACTCATCATAGCAAAAAATAAAATCTTAAATTGTTGTATTTTGTCGAATGATTAAGAATAATCAATTGTTTTCATTGCATAAAAAAACATGATCTTGATGTAGTACCAAGATCATGTTTTACGTTGATGTTATTTATAAAATACTTTATCCATATCGTTACTGGTTACACCTCAATTAACGCAATTGTAAAAGCCAACCTCTTCCCAACTTCTACTTCTACTTCTACGTAGCTGGCTGTATCGCGATCAGCTTTATTACGTATTGGCGTATGGATGAGTCATCGAAGACTTCGCAGATTGAGGCGGAACTTGGTGGTAGAGATAAACTAGTTAATAATAAGTCTAGTTAAAATCATTTTAATTCTTCTAATACTTTAAAAGACTATCTCTAAACAGCCATTTAGAGATAGTCTTTTTATTAAATAAAGAGAGCATTTCATTCCTATTCAAACGAAACACTCCCTCTCCTTATAACAACCACTAAAGTTTACTTATTTACGAAAGACCTTTTGTCACTACTTTTTCACTCTTGGTCTTCCTTTCCCTTTACCTGTCGCCTTCACTTTAGTCTTTTTCACTTTTTGTGAATTCATTTGTTCCGTCATCCAGTCTTTATAATCCTGTAATTCTGGAGATCTATCCCACATTACACTTGTCGGGATGTGCTTAAGGCACAGCGAAATATACTCTTTTGCAAGGTCCAATTTTTCTTGCTTTAGTAGTTCACTTAAATATAAGCGGACTCCAAAATCTTCGGCATTATAACGAGCCCACAAACAAGCAATCTTGTGAAGTACTTCCTCTTTTTGATTTTCTCGCAAAAATGTAACGAATTTATCAGAGATTTGCTTTCGTTTTTCAAATGAACTATCTAATAGCACCAATTCTTTCATCCAATTTAACATTTGGATTTCTTCTACATTTGAATATCTCATTAACAAGAAATCATTCAACTCTTTTTCTAGAGCTCGAATAAATTTCTCCTCAATATATTCTGTAGTATCTGTAATCACTTTTTCATCATTAACCATAACTACTGATTCATGACGAATGTCATATTCCCCTCTATACGACAACCAATTAAAAGAGCCTAGTAAATGATATTTACTATCTACAACAATTTCCTTGTTATGCTGATTACCAAACCATCTTACAAAGACCGCCTGGGTACCATCAGCATGTTTAATCCCTTTTAATTGTTCAAGAAGTTCTACACTTGGAAGGCGATCTTCATTATTTCTGTTCTTCGCAATTCCCCATGAAATGTATAGCGTCTTATTTTGCTTTGCGAAATTTTGCAACCGTACTAGCATTTCACGATCAACAACGTGGCTAGAAATCCATGGTGAGACCATCAACATTTTCCTTTTTGTTTCTGTAAAAGAATTAAGAAACTTATCCCTAATGTCCTTTCCACGTAAAATATGTAAAACGTTCTTTTTCCCTTTTTTATTTGGTGCTTTCCACATTTTTCTTAAATATTCATAACGCTCTGGGAAGTTTTGAATAATCGCTTCATCATACTGAACCTTCCATTGCTCGCTCTCAAGCTTATTAATCTCTTCCTCAAAACGTTCATCCCATCTTCCTAAAGCACCATTCCATACCCTTGCATATACTTTATCGTCTAACATATCATACAACTGATACTCTATACATTTTGCATATTTTACATATTGTCCATCTTTAAGTTCAGTAGGCTCTATTTTTGAAATTATCTTTTCATTCCCTCCTCTTTCAAACTCCCTACCACTTTGCCTAATAAATTGACGCAATAATGCTTCATCAAATAATTTACCCTCTAAACTCTCACTCTCCGGTTCATAACGATATGTATCAATCTCCCAATTTTCTTGAATTAGTACATTGTTCATATTCGTTTTTTCCGATGGTACAACTTCCTTATTAAAGGCACTATACGTAAATGGGAACTCTTCTTGAATTGGGTTACTCAATATCATGCCTGCCTTGTACTGCTCTATTCCACTTTGAGTTAGGCAATATACGCCTTCTTGTTCTTCGATAACACGAGTATCGTGCATTTCACTTACAATATCATAGATAAATAAACTATCCACATGTAAAAACTCACTTAGTTGTTCCAAACTCGTGATTTCCATATTCAACATCGTATGCATAATCATTTTTTTTAAAATATCAATCTTCATCTTTGTAGCAGTCGTAAGATTTATACGATATAAATGGAGAGGAATTTTCCATTCTTTCGATTCTAAAATTTGTAGATATTCTTTATCTTGAATTGCTTGTTGTAGCATTCTTTCTTGAAATTCATCTTTAGAGTACGTGTCCCACAATTTCCATAACAAACTTATCAAGTCCTTTCCTATTTCACATAACCTTTATAATCTCTCATACCATTTTTATCCATAACAACTTCTTTTACTTTCGTATACATTTTTTTACTCTCTATGCGCTTCGCCTTTTGTGTGAACATCTTAGAACTCCCTGTAATAACTAGAAGCTCCTTTGCACGTGATAAAGCTACATTTAAACGGCGATAATCATTTAAGAATCCAATGTCATCATTTCTTTTATTATGATTTCGAACGAAACTTGCGATTATAACATCACTTTCCATTCCTTGGAATCTATCCACTGTTCCTATTCTAAATCTTAAATGTGGTAATTCCTTACGATGATCGTCTACAATATGTTTTAATTTCCGGACTTGTTCACCGTAGAAACTAATAATCCCAATTTTCTTCTGCTCGTTTTCGTTAATACGCCCTTCTTTTTTCCCCTTCTCAACCGCCTGATTTATATCCCTTAATACTTCCAAAATAATTTTAATTTCCGCATCATTATAACGACTAGTCATTCCAGCTTCTTGTCTTTCAAAGAATTCTTCTTCATGAGGAATATCAAACCACATAATATGCTGTCCTCGCTTAACATATTCCCCCTCTAACTGATGGTCACGCTGCACATCCGAATTCTCTAACCCGCAGCTTAAACCGTAACTAGTCTTACCACCCTTTCCTTCATAAAACTGAGTGATTGTTTCCATAATATCTTTATGCATACGATACTGAATTCGTAAAGTCGTTTTATATTCATCAGAAAGAGAATTAAATAATCGTTCAAATAAAGGCTCTTTTAAGTATGCCTTTACTTCTTCTTTTTTCGCTTCATCCGGAATTTTCTCTACTACCTCTTCTAATGTTTCTTCCCCTATTAAAGGAGGTAATTGATGGTGATCCCCAACAAGAATAATTTTCTTTCCTTTTAACATCGGCAATAGTAATTCCGGTGGTGTTGCTTTAGAAACTTCATCGATTATAACTACATCAAAATCTGGATACTCTTCCACAAAACTCTTACTCGCAGATTGTACACAAGTGATCCCGATTACATTTGCGTATCTTATATAAAGGTTCTTTATAGCCTTTAAATCATAATCCTTTGCACTATCCAGCATATTCAACCATTCTCTTTTAATAATTAAATGATTATTTAACTCGGTTATTTTATTATGGAACATTTGAATAGCGTCTTCTATTTTCTTCTTTTTTCTCGCTATAGCACGTTTTTCTTTATCCACATCAACCTCACGCAGAGGTTCGAATATTACATTTTCTTTTATTAATTTCTTATGTAATTCCATAATGCTAGACTCTATTTGTACAATAGCATTTTGATTTTCTGTGAAAGTTTCCTTCACATCTAGTAATAATTCTTTATTACGTTGACACTCAATTTCTATTGTTTGTAAAGTTTTTTCTAGACTTTGTTTAAATTCTTTTTCACTTCCTAATTCTTCAAGTTCCTTTTCTTTATTGTTTAATACAATTGTTAAATCTGCTATTGTCAGACTTTCCTCTACACGAATATTATTACTCTTCATTTCAACTAATGCTAAATCGAGTTGCTTCAAGTCTCTCTCTATTATTTCCAAATTAGATTCCAATTCATTAACTTCATTAGAAATTTCTGACATTCTACATTTATAGTAATCCACTAATTTGTTTCTGATTTCATTTACAAATTCAGGTAACTGTTTTTGTAAATCTACGAATTCCCGTAATTGTTTCTCCTTCTCTTTAATTTCTATTGAAAGAAAACTTCTTATTTCCATCCCTTCACGATATTCTAAAATTAATTTCTCAATTTTTTCCGGACGTTTTCCCTTTAGTTTTGAAAAAAGAGTCTCCCACATATTTGGTGTATTAAAGGCAAGTATACTAGTACCCAACTGAGAAATACGTCGCTCTACATCTTTGAAATTTACTTGCTCATATCCCTGAGAAATCTCTCTAGCTAATTTGATATCATAATTATATTTCGCTAAAATTCCCTCTTGTTTATTTATAATAGAATCGAGCTGTTTCACAACATCTACAGATTTTTTTATCTCCTTATCTAATCTCTCTTGATCCAATTCACCATCATGTCTCATGTTCAAATAGTTATTTATTTTCTTTTGTAATTGTAGGATTTCTACTGAATTTAAGTCTCTTTTTCTTATTCTTCGTCCATTAATAAAATCATTTAATTGCATGTACACCATATTTTTTGCTTCAGAAACAAATCTTCCAACTTCTAAGTAATCCGCTTGCAATGTACTTAATCGCGATTCTACTATTTCATGTTGAATTTGAGTCCGTTCAAATAACTCCTGCTTCTCCACAAAAATAATTTTTTCATTTATTTTTTTCATTTCCCCCTTCAATTGTTCTTTTTTATTTTTCCATACATTTTCTTCAGACCAATTTTCAAGCATTTCTCTAATGTGCTGTATTTCTTTCTCATCATTTATTAACCTTTTTTCAATTCCCACTCTTCGTTTTTCTACTTTTCTTTGAGTATGCTGATAAGAATCAAGTTGAACATCATATCGAGACAATTCTTCTTCTAACCGCTGAATACACTCTTCTATAGATGGCTTCTGTTTAATGAACTCTAATCTCTCTTCATTTAACTTAATATCATTATTATTCAATTTAATTAATTCTTTAACCTCATGAACCTTTTTATCTATTTCAATAATATCTTGCTCTATGTGATCCTTTGTTTGCGCTTTCCAAGTCTCAGCGATATTCTCTTCGATATATTTTTTTCCTTCTTCTTCAATCGTTTGCGTTCGTCCCTTTCTAAGAATACGAACTTTAGGATGATCTAACAATTTACTTAAAGCATTATCAACAGCAAGGTTTGATTGTGAAGCAATAAGGGTTCTCAATCCTCTTTCAGCATTTTGATAACAAATTTCTGCTATTACTGTTGTTTTCCCAGTACCTGGTGGACCTTGAATTAAATAGATGTCTTCAGCAGCTAATGCCCCTCTCACAGCCTCAATCTGATATTTATTTAAATTCTCTTGGATTGCTTCAGTGAATTCAAAATGATGTATATTCCCTGTTGTCTCCTTTACAGGATCCTCGTCAAACAAAAGATTTTCTAAATTCGGATTTTGCGCTAAACCATTTTGTAAATCCCTAAATCCATTTCTTAAACGCCTCGCTTGTGCTAATTCACCATAATTACTAATATGTACTTGTCCAGATGAAACAGGGGACCATTTATTTTGCCGCGCATATTCAACATAATCCTCATCTAGTTCAATTTCTACTAAATCCTTTTCAAAAATAAAGCGTCTTACTCTTCCAACCGTCTCTTCTGTTTCTTCTGTAAGATCTTCCCCAAAAATAAACTTTGCTGTTGCACTTCTTAATTTTTTATTACCGACTTTTTCTCGTAAGTCCGGACAATGTATTACCAGTTCCCTTAAATTCTCAGTTAACTTCGCCGAACTAAAATCCATTAGTACTTCTTCTTGCTCAGCTCGATTTACTATCATATCTAAGTAAATTTCCCAGCTTTCTAAACGTCGTTTCACAAGCTTAGATTGCTCTCTAGCGATCGGTAATAATTTTATTTCTTCAATAATTTCAGCGGGTAGTGATTGTCTACTAGATTCGTTTACAAAAAAACGAACTTGTGTAGTAAGCCTTCTATTATTTGCTTGTCCAACTCCCTTTGGCAACAACTTAGCAGCTATAATTAACAAGCCATCTTTCTTTATTACTCCATAAAAGTTTAATGCTTTATCTTTAGAATACGCTTCCATCTTTTCGTTCTTAGAGGTATCAAAATGAAGATCTATATACATCTCCTCTTCATCTTGTCCACTAGCTTTTTCAAAATGAACTAGAAATGTATCTTGAGATGCAAGCAACGCTTTCACTAGTTCTTTTTGTTCACGCCAGGATGTTTCTTCAATCTTATAACCAAGCAGTTTGGTAATATGCTCCAAAGCTTTGTTTGTAAAGTTTATATAGCAAGGATATACTGTTTTTTCATCTACTTTATTTGTAATTATTTGATTCATATTAATACTATCTCCCTCTACTTTCTAAAATGAATTCTACTGTATTTTTATATATCGCAAAAGCAATTCCTAATCCACTCACAAAAATATCCGTATCGCTGCTATAGAGGAATATCATGAAGAATCAGTCTAAAAAAGAAAAGGGCTTGTATCAAAAGTCCTTCGCTAGAAATTATATTGATACAAACCATAGCTACGTTACTTCAGCTTATTATTGCTCTATAAAATATTATAATGTATTCCCCCTGTTACTAAAATATAAAAAAATGGAAAAAATCTCTCCATTATCTTTATTATCAATTAATCGTTAGGGTAATTGTAGAATTACCTTGAACTTCAATATTAACCGTACTTATATTGTTCAAACTCTCTAACTTCTCTGATGGTACTATACAAGTTGTATCTTCAATATACTTCTCTTGATAGGAATGTATCGAAATACTACTAGTAGGCTTAGGAAACATTAAATCTACCCTACACTTTTCTTCTCCATATAATTTTCCAGCATCAACATACGTATCCTCCCAACAATATACTGTTTCAGTTCCTGATACGTATGCAACAATACACCTTTCCTTGAAGAAAACCCCTCCTAAAATGCAATCCGCTCTTTCAACAAAGTACCCATGTTCATTTTCCATCGCTATACCAATATCACTTCCATATAACCATTCTGCAACTTCTTCAACCTTCCATGCTTTCGGAAAAACAACGGATGCTACAACCAAACGACTACCGAAACATATAACCTTTACATAAAACCCGTTGATACCAATTAAATACGCATGATCTACGTTCAATTCTCGATAAGATTCTATGATGCAATATTCATAATAGTCTTCTGAAATTAACAAACGTTTTATCATTTCATGATTCTCTATTTTATTAAAGTCCTTCTCCATACAAGATACCCCCGCTTTTGTTATCGTATATAATTACATTCGTTATTTTATATGATAACAAAAATTATGTCCATACCCTTTATTTTTTGTTTTTTATTCACTGGCGCTTAAAGTCAATTTCCCTTCAACTAAAAAGGATCTATAAACAAATGTTTATAGATCCTTTTTCAAAAATTCATTATTTTTTTGTACTATACTAATCCTGTTTATTAGCCCTTTTTTACAAATAGAATAACTACCCTCTGTATTAAACAAAAAACTATTAAATTAACTTTTCACTATATATTCTACATTCTTATCCATTAACAAAATTGGATTATATTCTCACTCCATTAAACTAAAGCTAAACTTTTCTGAATTTCCTCCCTCTCTTTTTTATATTTTATATTCTCTATTCCATATTTTTCTGTGTCATCTCAGTTCATATAAGGGTTTTATTATTAGGAGGATTAGAATACGAGCATAATCGTATTCTAATCCCTTATAGCTTCTAGTCCTTCTCTCTTGAAACTATGTACTCTAACGAATAAAAAGCTCTCTTTCGCTTCAATCATTAACTCTAACTTCATATTATCCTGCTGGATATATAAAATCCCCACTCCCTCGGATTTTTCCTGCAAGCGACTTCCTGCCATCATGGAATCTAATCCATATCGATTTAAACGATAGAGACTATCCAATAACTCCAGCTTCGCTCGCTTAGAATGCGCAGCATTTAACAATTTTACAAAATCCTTATCAAACACCAAATTCGGATATTCTGTAATAACAACATAATTCATTAGAAACTCCCCCTATATGTACTTTTCAATGATCGACAGAAACAATTTATTTTTATACAGATTAATATTAATAAAAATGCATATAATTTACTTACTTTTCGGTTTAATTTGGACTTCCAAATCTAGTACATTTAATACTTTAAGCAATGTATCAATATTATAATTCTCTCCAGAAGTAATACGAGCTATTTGCGGAAAGCTCATGCCCTCAATCTTATCTGCTGCCTTTCGTAATGATAGACGCTTATTATGCATCCCTTCACGCACAGCTTCTGCAATTACTTGTTTAGGGACAGTTATATAATAGTACTCATCTGGAATTTCTATAACTTCTGATATATCATATTTTTCATTAGTCAACGATCTACTCACCTCCAAGGTTCGTTATCATATAACATAACATCCGGATTAAATCCTAGTCAACCACTCCTTCTAATATACCCTGCATATAAATGGTATCATTCGTATTTTCTAATTTATCTAACTCTCTGCGAATCGCATGTACCTATACTTAAAATACCAACCAATCCACTACTACAAAAAAAGACCACCAAAAGGCAGTCCCTCAAAACTCAAGTACAGTCCCAATCCCTTGCTCCACCGCTTTCTCATACAAATACTTCGCAACGATAATATCCACTACCGCCAAACCAACTGATTTGAAAATAGTAATCTCTTCATCGTTCTCTCTACCAGCTTTTTCTCCACTTATAATTTGACCAAGTTCGGCGTGGATGTCACTAGCTTTAAATACACCTTCGTTTATCGGCACTTGAAGGTCACCTGTTTCTTCTAGTGCTGCTTCTTTTGATTCGACTACTACTTTGTTTGCGCTTGTAATGGCGTGGGATGGTAGTTCTTGCATGCTTGGCCTAAATGAGCCGACGGCGTTTATGTGTACGCCTTTTTTTAGTTTTTCTGAGAAGACTGGTGTGGATGCATTCGTAGTTGTGACGATGATGTCTGCTTCGCTTATTGCTTCATTTGGGTCCCTGTAAACGTAAGCCGGTTTGCTGAATTTCTCTTGTATATATTGCGCAAATGCATACGCTTTTTCTTCTGTTCGGTTGTATAAATTGATTTTTTCGATGTCCCTAACGGCGAGTACAGCTTCAGTGATTCCTTTCGCTTGTTCACCGGTGCCGATGATACATAGAGTTTTTGCGTTATGACGAGCTAAATGTTTTGTCGCTACGCCTGATAAGGCGCCTGTTCGGATCATCGTTAAGTACGATCCTTCTAAAAGGGCGAGTGGTTCTCCCGTTTGAAAGTCTGATAGCATCACAATCCCGTTTATCGTTTTCTTTCCTATCTTCTTGTTCTGCGGAACTACTGTTACTACTTTTAAACCGAGCGCTTCAAGTCCTTCTGCGACTGAAGGCATAATTAATGCGGTATTTTGTTCACTTGCAAATGGTAATGAGCCGCGTATTGGTGTGATCGTTCTTTCTGCGGAAAATTCTTGTAAAGCAAGCGCCGCGTATTCAATGACTTCGTTCATATTTACTAAGTTTCTTTGTTCGTTCGCGCTTATGACTAGCATATTTGTTCACCCTTTCCTATATTCTTCTCCTCACTTTGTACTATATTTTCATTCACAACCTGCGCTCCTACTAAGTCACCTGTAATATTCACGACAGTATGCCCCATATCAACGAGCGGAGAAACAGCCGCAATGATTGGGATAATCGTTAGTGGGAGCCCTAGTGTAGAAAGTAAAATAGTCGCAGTAATAACGTCTGCACCTTTTACTCCGGCACAGCCCGCAGCAAGGACGATTCCTAAAAATACAGTTTGCATAATAAGCCCAAATGTAATTGGAATCCCGTATACATTTAATGCGAAAACGGCTAAAACACCGAGCGCTGCTGATAGTCCGTTCATATTAATAGTAGCTCCAAGCGGAATAGTGAAGCCAGCTACTGACTCTGATATACGAAGTCTTTTTTGCGCCACTTCCATCGTTACTGGAAGCGTTGCGCTGCTCGATGTCGTACTTGCAGCTACGAGCATAGCTGGACTTGCTTGCTTATAAAAATGTACTGGACTTATCTTCCCGAAAACTTTTAATACAATTGGATACATAACGAGAATGATAAGTAACAATGACAAATAATCAGCTACTACATAGCTAACAACCGCCGTAAGCATATCTGCTCCAAATGTGCCAACTACATGAGCAATTAACGCCATAATTCCGTACGGTGCAAATCCAATAACGATTTCCGCAATTTTAATCATTATTTTCGCACCTTCATGAACTAGTTTACGAGTCCCTTTCGCTTGATCGCCAAGAAGAATGAGGGCCATACCGACAAAAATAGCAAAGATAATAATTTGAAGCATGCTTGTTTCTGCACCTGCTTGAATGACGTTGGAAGGAAACCATTGCACAATATTATCTACAAAACTAAACTTCTCCTCTTTAAAATTCTGCCCGCTCGCAAGAAGACCTTCTACCCCTTTACCAGGGTTGATAATATAAGCGATTACTACACCAATACTAGTTGCTAATACCGCCGTAACTGCATAGTAAATAAAAATCCTCCCGCCAATCGCTCGTAACATTTTCGGATTTTCAAGCCCAGCAATACCTGAGACAATACTTAAAAAAGTTAAAGGAACGATGATCATTTGTAATAAACGAATAAATATATCCCCAATCGGTTTTAAAACAGCTACTTTCGGTCCAAATGCTACCCCTAAAGCAATACCGATTAATGCCCCTATCAAAATTTTCACAGGTAACTTTTGTTTTCTCCACCACTTCATCCAAAGGCCCCCTTTAAGAAAACATTAAGCTAACAAAAACCCACGCTTCAAATCATCCCTCGGATCTACAACAAACTGATGAAATCCTGTAATAAATGCATTCCCCGTTACTTTTGGAACGACAGCTTCATATGTATCTACCGCTGTTACTGACAATACTTCTCCCTCGAATTTCCCGTCAGTAATGCATTCATGAATGAAAATTTCTCCTTTTTGCAGAGCGTCTTTTTCAAAAAGAGTTGCGATTCTTGCGGAAGTTCCTGTGCCGCAAGGAGAGCGGTCTACTTGCCCATCAGCGAAAATCGTTACGTTTCTTAAAGTAGCGTCTTTTCCTTTCGGTTCATCTGAAAAAATGACGCCGTATATTCCTTTTAAATCTTCTTCCAGTGGATGTTTTACTTCCATTTGGCTTTCAATGTAGTGCTTAATTTTACCGCCCCATGCTTGAATGGCAGATAAGTCTTTGAAATCAACTTTCAAACCAAATTCTTTACTGTCTACTACCGCATAAAATGCTCCGCCAAACGCGATATCTACTTGAAACTCATAGTTATCTATTTTAATAGGAACGTCTTTTTTATATACGAACGAAGGAACGTTTTCAAATGATACGGACTCTACTTCGCTCCCATTATATTTTGCGTACGCAATAACTTCCCCAGCAGGGCTATCAATAATGAACTTTTGTTTCTCACCTGTTACTTCAAACATACCTGTTTCAATTCCAACTGTAATAACAGCGATAATACCGTGACCACACATCGTACTCCAGCCTTCATTGTGCATAAATAATACGCCAAAATCAGCGTGAGCACTTGCAGGCGGTGTAATGATACAACCGTACATGCCGTGATGTCCTCTCGGTTCATACATAAGAACCTCGCGAAGATGATCCAAATGTTCCATACAGTATGCACGTCTTTCTAACTGCGTTTCTCCCTTTATCTCTGGCACGCCACCCGTAATAATTCGAAGTGGTTCCCCAGCTACGTGTGCATCAATTGTTGTGTATATTTTACTAACCTTCATTTCTATCTCTCCCCTATATGTTGATACTATTTTCTTTGCAAGTATCATGCCAAATTGTAAAGCGTTAATTTGTTTACATTTTTCTGAAAAAGGTGTATCCTTTTGGCAACAAATCTGTATACTACTGTCTACTTTTTTATAAAATCAGTAGGGATTTTCAGTCCGCAAATAGCAGGATAAATTCTTTGGAGGCCATGTTATGAAACAATTTGATAACTTCGCAGTTCCAACGTTGCATACACTCCTCTCTTACGTGGAAGAAGCGATTTCTATCGTAAATACAGAAGGAGTTATGTTGTACTGGAATGAGGCAGCAGAAAAAATGTATGACATTAAAAAGGAAGATATTATCGGTAGAAATGTGCAAGAGTTCTTTTCAAAAGAAGATATTATGAATTTAAAAGTTCTTGAGAGCGGGCAACCGGTCCGGGATATTTATCACCTTCCTCTGCCAGATAAGCACGTATTAATTAGTACGACTCCTATTTATAACGACGACAACGAATTAGTTGGTTCTATGTCTGTAGAAAGAGATATTACTACGACGATTAAGTTAAATGAAAAATTATCCTCTACTTCTGAAGAATTACAGCAATTAAAGCAAATGATTCAACATCAGCAAGATGACCCCTTCAGCACGATTAAAGGAAATAACGCAACACTTCAGCACATTATCCACAACATGAAAAAGGTAGCAAAAACTGATGCGACGATTTTAATTACAGGAGAAAGCGGTGTTGGGAAAGAACTCTTTGCCCAGGCCATTCACGAAGCCAGCCTTAGAAGCAAGCAACCTTTTATCCCAATTAATTGTGGCGCTATTCCTGCCGCTCTCTTTGAAAGTGAATTATTCGGCTATGAATCAGGAGCGTACACAGGAGCCGCTAAAGGCGGAAAAGCAGGAAAGCTAGAATTAGCAAATGGCGGCACTTTATTTTTAGATGAAGTAGGAGAACTCCCGCTTGATATGCAAGTGAAACTACTTCGTGCTTTACAAGAAAAAGAGATTTACCGAATTGGCGGACAAACGCCGAAAAAGATAAACGTAAGAATTATTGCCGCAACGAATCGTATGTTAGAAGATATGGTGCTGAGCGGGACATTTCGATCTGATTTATTTTATAGATTAAATGTCTTCACAGCGCATATCCCGCCGCTAAGAGAACGAACGGACGATATTTCCTTTTTAACTCATCATTTCTTAAAAGAATTTTCTTTTAAATATAACAAGCCCGCTCCTTTCGTTCATCAAGAAGCAATGAATCAACTACACACATATTTTTGGCCGGGTAATATTCGCGAACTGCGCAATATAATAGAAAGATTAATTGTCCTTCATGACGGGAAAGAAATACGGGAAGCGAACATTTCACAACTATTGCCGTTGCAGAAGCCTGTCCATCATACAGAGCGTTCACTCACTGATGAGAAAAAGAGCTTGGAGAAAACTAGAATTATACAAGCTCTCGAAGACACGTACGGAAACAAAAGCATCGCTGCGAAAAAGTTAGGCATGTCCCGGGCTAATTTATATAAGAAGCTGAAGAAGTATGGGATTACTTATGAAGTAGAGCGATAATCAGCGGTGTATATGTATGTTCATAAGCCAATGAAAAGGTCATTTATTCATTGTGGAATTCAAGCTACATATTCGTTCTTGGGAGGTGCTGTGACAGATCTCTTCTGAAATAATTGGATATTCATATTAAGATTATGATTATGAAGTCATATACTTAAACTATAGGACAGGATTATTGATTTCCTATATAATTGTAGCAAACAAAAGATAGGTTATTTAAGGATGGCTCATATGTTGAAAACAAAAACGAAATATCAAACTTGGATACGAATTTACAAACTAATTATTTTTTTGGTTATTTCACTCATTCTTCTCTCGGTAACATTATTACCTGTTAATGTATATTTGCGAATCCTATCAGGTATTTTCACGTTACCTTTTATTTATATAGCATTTATACTTTCTTATTCAGTTTACCAATTTGCAGCATTTGGAGGGAATTATCAGTCAAAAATACATGATTTAATTGTTGCCAAGGTGAATTGGGATGGAAAAGGAAAAATACTAGATATAGGAACCGGTAGTGGTTCACTAATTATTAAACTGGCAAAGACTTTTCCTAAGTCCCTTCTAACTGGAATTGATTATTGGGGTGGAAATTGGGAATACTCCAAATCTAAGTGCCAACAAAATGCTGAAATAGAAGGGGTCTCTAATAGAATTGATTTTCTGAAAGCAAGTGCTGCCGAACTCCCTTTTACTGATAATGAATTTGATATAATTGTAAGCTGTCTAACATTTCATGAAGTAAAAGATGAAGAAAATAAAATTGAAGTAATGAAAGAGGCTTTAAGAGTGTTAAAACCTGGTGGTGAATTTGTTTTCTTAGATTTGTTTATGGATGAAAAAATATTTGGAGATGAGAAAGAGCTCTTACACGTCTTAAAGAAATATGGTGTATCTGACTTGAATAGCTACAAGCTTGCTGAAGAAATGGAGTTACCAAAACTCTTATTAAACAAAAAGGTATTAGGAAATGCAATGATTTTGAGCGGAAGGAAATAAGAATGCCCGTATAATAGCGCGGACTTCTCTATTATACGGGCAACTACTTAACTTAACAAAGTGAGGTAGCTTTATTTCAAATCCATACAAACTATTATTTAGGCATTAACGAACATTAATGGTAGAAACATACGCATTCCCAACACTCCCGCAAAAATATATCAGCGATTATTCAATTATATCGGCCGTAACTTCGAATATATCGGCGATTCGACACAACTTATCGACCAACCGACAAATTCCGCACGTTTACGCTCGGTAACCACCAACCAATCCCACACCCGGTACACCCGAGGACACCCAATCTATCCATCAAACCCTAACCGCCACCACATCCGGCACTTGCTTCGCAATTTCCTCACCAATCTTTATACTAGCTGTTGCGGCCGGGGATGGTGCATTGCAAATATGCAGCGAATTGATGCCAGGGATGATGCAGAAGTCATCTACCATGTTTCCGTTTGATAAGATGGCTTGTGCCCTTACGCCTGCATGCGTTGGGACGATGTCTTTTTCTGTTAGTTCTGGTATGAGGCGCTGCAAGCTTTTTAGGAATGATTGTTTACTGAATGAGCGCACCATTTCTTTTATGCCTTCTTTCATGTTTGGCATTGCCATTTTCCAGAAGCCTGTGTATGTCATTGTTTCCATGAAGTCTTTTATGTCGAAGTCTTTTTTCGTGTAGCCTTCACGCTTGAAGCTTAATACTGCGTTCGGTCCCGCATGTACGTCTCCGTTTATCATTCTTGTAAAGTGAACACCTAGAAACGGGAATTCTGGGTTTGGAACGGGATAGATTAAATGTTTTACGAGATGGCGTTTTTCCGGGACAAGTTCATAATACTCACCACGGAACGGAACGATTTTCATATCCGTTAATATGCCTGTCTTTTTCGCAATACGATCACTATGTAATCCAGCGCAGTTAATGAGAAATTTCGTTTTAAATGTACCTTTGTTCGTCTCAATTGTGACAAGGTCTTTCTTTTCCGTAATACGCTCTGCGGCTGTTCCTAAGTGTACTTCACCGCCGCTTTCCTCTATGAAGCGCGCAAATGCATAACTGACTCCTTTATAATCCGCAATCCCGCAAGACGGAACACGAATGGCGCCTAGTCCTTTTACATGAGGTTCAATTTCAGCTAATTCTTCCTTATCTATTTTTAAAATATGTAAATCGTTTTGTAAGCCTCTTTCGTATAAGTTATGTAAAAGAGGAAGTTCTTCTTTTTCTGTCGCGACAATTACTTTTCCGCACATGTCATAAGCGATGTCATTTTCTTCACAAAATTGGACCATCGCTGCATTTCCTTCTTTCGCAAACTTCGCTTTATAACTCCCTGGTTTATAGTAAATGCCAGAGTGAATGACACCGCTATTATGTCCTGTTTGATGATGCGCTAGTTCCTTTTCTTTTTCAATGATTGCGATTTTTGCATGTGGGAATTTTTTCGTTAAAGCCATTCCCGTTGAAAGACCAACGATTCCTCCGCCAATAATTATAAAGTCATACATCCTACTTCCCCCTTAATAGTGTAAAAGGCAGGTCTCTTTGAAAGACCCGCCGTACATATTATTTAGAAAAACAACCGCGCTGACGCATGAGTTCTCTATATAAATCTTTATTCTTTTCGAATGCCGCTCTACCGTGCATCCAAAATAAGTTGTTTAAAAGAACTAAATCACCAACTGGTAATTTTAATGCGTGTGTTGCCGGTGAGTTTTCAACTGAATACGATAAATCTTTTAGATAGTTCGCTTGTTCAATATTATCTGGATACGCGAACTGATCAATAAAGCAAATGCACGGTGCGTTGTTTACATCAAAAAATGTTTCACGATACACGATTTCTTGCGAATTTTTACTTGGTGGTGCTTTATACGTAACTTTAACAGATGCAAGCGAATGATCTCTAAATTTCTGAAGATCTTCCCAATCGTCTAAATGTAGTAAACGGGATTCCCCTCCTACCGCATTTTGCTCTTCAATTTTCATCATAAGAAGCCAGTCAGTTGGCTCATCAACGAATGTTCCATCTGTATGAAGTGTAAATAATCGGTACGCTTGACGAAGATACGAATCACTACTATCCGTATCTTTCACATTAAATCTAGCATAATACGTTCCTGTCATCGCATCAAAGTTTGGCGTTCCAATTAAATGCGTTAACGCTGTCGCAAATTTCACGTAATCTGCTGGATCTATCGTTTCACCTTGTACTCCAATTGTAAATCCGCCCGTTTCACGGTCATGAATAATGCCGCGAATGTTATCCATAAATGATTGCCCAAAAATCTTTCTCATACTATCCGCAAGATTAAACCGAGAATACGGAATGTACTGGAGTGACTGCTCTGAATGCTCTTTTACCTCTTCAAAAAACTGCTTAAGCAATTGCTGGTTTAATACGATATGATATAAACGTTTATGTTCCGGATGAGGAACAATTTCATATCCCTCATATTTTTTTGCAAACTTCATCTTCGCACTTTGTTCTGTAATAATCGACATTTCAATTCCTCCCTAAATGAAATATGAAGAACGTATTGACGCTTTTTACAGACAGTTATCCTTATCTTCTTATGCTGAGATCCGGTCTTACTGCCCTAACAACGAAAAAGCCAGTCATACATATCCGCGACAAAACAATCGCAGATACATACAACTGGCTCATAATTACGAATGTTCTTTAATCTCTTAAAGTACAATAATAATAGACAGTTCATATGAAAATATGTGTAACACAGGAAAACAAGATCGGGTTTAGAGAAGGCTAATTTCTCGAATGGATCTTATTAATTAAATAATAATTCAAAATATTCTAACTGTCAATTTATTTTTTCTTATTTTCTCGACATGCTTTACACATTTTACAAATTCCTTTACTTTCCGCACATCCTCTTTTTTTCGTCTCTTGTTTTACAACTTGTACATCATTTAACTTTTTCATATTCCTTGCCTCCTCAATAAAATAAGCCAGTCGTATCCCGTTAACGGAAATACAACTGGCTCTTGTTTATGGTGATAAAGTGAAACTTTGATCAGTGGGGACGTAGTTCATTCCCACTGATCATTAGTTTCACCAATCGGGCATTTATGGGCAGTTGATCTCCCGTGGAGATCTTACTGCGCGTTAATGCGGGATAAACTAGACAGTTTTTATGGTGTTGTTTCCTCGTACTCTCCCTCGAGCTGTTCATCATTTAAATAACTTACATATTGGCGATGTAAATCTTTTACTGCACTGACGATAGCATTTTGCGCTTTTCCTTGATAATGATCTGTAATATCTTGCACGATTTCTTCAATACCATCTCGTAAACTATGTCCTCTCAAAATTTGAGCGACGAAGTCTCTACCATGCTCTGTCGCAAGCGTACATGACGCTTCAATAATGACATGATATTTATGATCTGCCTCAATTGTAATTGTTAATGTTTCATACATGCTGCGAACAGCCATACCTTTCGGAAGCCTAGAGTGTCCTGCCATAAAAAATGTCCCTTTACGCATATTGCATCCTCCATTACTATGTTTTTTATTGTTTATACTTGATCTACGTATACTGTCTTTATTCTCGTGTAAAATTCTTTCGCCGCTTTTCCTTGTTCACGCGGTCCAGCACTGGAGTTTTTCATTCCACCAAACGGAACTTGAGGTTCTGCTCCTGCAGTTTCTGAATTCACATGAACCATTCCAACTTCCATATCATCAATGAACCTTTGTGACAAACTTAAATTGTTCGTACAAATCGATGCACTTAGTCCGTATTCTGTATCGTTTGCGACAGATACTGCTTCTTCATAACTGTTCACTTTGAATAAACAGATTACCGGGCCAAAAATTTCTTCTTTCGCAATGCGTGCATCCCCGTCTACATTTTCAAAAATAGTCGGTAACACGTAACAGCCCTTCTGCAATTCAGCATCTTTCGGCTCACTACCACCATACAGTAAGGTAGCCTCTCCTTTTCCAACTTCAATCATCGATAAAACAGATTGCTGCTGCCCTTTTGAAACGCATGGTCCCATAAATGTACTTGGCTCTAACGGGTTTCCAACTGTAAGAGCTTCCGTGCGCTGCAACAGTCGATCCTTGAATGTTTCATAAATTTCCTCTTCTACAATGACTCTACTTGTTGCCGTACATTTTTGCCCCGTTGACATAAACGCACCTTTTATCGCAATCGTTACCGCCTTTTCAACATCGGCATCTTTTAATACGACTAACGGGTTCTTCCCGCCCATTTCTAATTGCACTTTTTTCCTCGTTTCAACGGCTGCTTTCTGAATGATATTGCCAACGTGATTAGAGCCTGTAAAGGATACCGCTTTTATATCCGGATTTCCCGTTAACTCTGCACCAACTTCAGAACCTTTTCCGAACACACAATTGATAACACCTGCCGGAATACCCGCCTCATGAAACGCATTTACAAGATGGTACACTGATTTCGGCGTCACTTCAGCCGGCTTAATGACAATTGTATTTCCGTAAATAAGTGCCGGCGCCATTTTCCATGCTGGAATCGCGATTGGAAAGTTCCACGGCGTAATTAATCCGACCGGTCCTACTGCGACACGTTTACTGTAAAGCATCGTACTTTCATTCGCAGACGGGATAATCTCCCCGATCGGCTGATTTGCTTCCCCGGCATAATATTCAAGGATGCTAATTGCTCGCTTCGTCTCGCCTATTCCTTCTGCAATCGTCTTTCCTTCTTCATTCGTTACATCCTGGCCAATTTCATTTACCTTTTCTTTTAAAATAGCTGCCGCTTTCCATAAATAGCTCGCTCTTTCTTGAAACGATAACTTTTGCCATTTATGAAAAGCCTCTTTCGCTGATGCAATTGCGACTCTTGTATCTTCTACTGAACTAAACGGGAATTCGCCTAGCACTTCCCCATTATGCGGATTATAATCTTTCACGTATGCATTTGTGGAAGGCTCTCTCCACTCACCATTTATATAATTGAAAAACTTCATTCCCCTGCCCCCACCGTTTTTATTTTGATAGTTTTGCAATTGCCGCTTCTAAAATAGTAAGCCCTTCTTCAAGCTGTTCATCTGTTATAACGAGAGGCGGTAAGAAACGAAGTACGTTACTATAAATACCTGCACTTATCGTAATAACCCCTTTACTATGCGTTTCCTTCATAATCGCTTTTACTTCTTCTGTTGCTGGCTCTTTCGTTTCTCTATCTTTTACAAGCTCGATTGCAGTCATCGCGCCGATTCCTCTCACATCACCGACCAGCTCGTATTTCTCTTTCCAACTATTAAATACTGTCATCATACGTGCGCCAATTTCAGCGGCGCGATTTACTAAATTCTCTTCTTCTATTACATCTAAAACAGCTAACGCAGCTGCGCAAGCAACCGGACTTCCAGAGAATGTGCCCCCAAGTTGACCAGGACCAGGTGCATCCATTAGTTCCGCTCTTCCTGTTACTGCGCTAAGCGGCATGCCAGCAGCAATTGATTTTGAGAAAGTCATTAAATCAGGAGCTACATCGAAATGATCCATTGCAAATAAGCTACCCGTACGAGCAAAACCAGTTTGAATTTCATCCGCAATCATAATGATTCCATATTTATCACAAATATTTCGAACACCTTGCATGAATGTAGTCGTCGGAACGATAAATCCGCCTTCTCCTTGAAGCGGTTCCAAAATAATCGCTGCAATATTATCACTTGCGACTTCTTCTAACATAAAACGTTCGAAATACGATAAAATTTGTTCGTCTACTTCTTCTTGCGTCAATCTTTCGTCAGCACGGTAATAATACGGATATGGTAATTTATACACTTCGGATGCGAACGGCCCAAATCCATGCTTGTACGGTTTCACTTTACTTGTAAGTGACATCGTCATAAGTGTACGTCCGTGATAAGCTCGTTCAAACGAAACAATCGCGCTTCTTCCCGTTGCCTTTCTAGCAATCTTCACCGCATTTTCTACTGCTTCAGCTCCGCTATTAGCAAACATCGTTTTTTTCTTAAAATCACCTGGCGTTAATTCATTCAGTCTTTCAGCTAACGCAATATAACTTTCATATGGCGCTACGTGGAAACAACTATGAATAGAAGATTCCACTTGTTCTTGAATCGCCTTCACTACTTTCGGATGACAATGCCCAACGTTTTGCATACCAATTCCACCCGCAAAATCAATCAGTTCATTACCATCTATATCTGTAATAATCGCTCCCTTTGCTGATTGCACATACAGCTCCGTAATATTGTATGGTCCTTCTGGCACCGCATTTTTTCTTCTTTCATGTAATATGCTAGATTTTGTAGTTGTAATATCCTTCTTCTCTTTCAACATAGTATATACCCCTTTTCTTATTCTTTTTCTATGCTAACTCCCGAATCTTTTATAATCGTAAAATCATTCAACTTTTGCTTATCTAACTTTCTAACTCTTAGAAAATAACTTATGATTACTAGGGTAGTAGCTAGTAATGTCATATAAAACTGCATACGCATATCTGCGATGAACGCCTGTGAAACAAAGATCGTAACAATCATTAAAAGCGTTGCATATGTGAGATAAGGGAATAACCACATTTTCACTTTTAACTTTCCAGCCCCTTCTCGTTCCCTTTCTCGTCTTAACTTCACATGCGAAACGGCAACGAACATGTACATAAGCATCGTTACTCCGCCTGAACTATTTGCTAAAAACGCAAACAGTTTATCAGGAGATATAAATTTCAACATCGCGCAAATAAATGCAAATACAATACTCGCATAAATCGCTATAACCGGTGTTCCTCTACTATTTAACTTTGAAAAAGCGGATGGAGCGTCACCTTTTTTCGCAAGGGAAAATAACATACGCGAACTCGTATATATACCTGAGTTCATAACGGAA
Source organism: Bacillus sp. NPDC094064 (assembly GCF_050279585.1). Classification (NCBI taxonomy): domain Bacteria; kingdom Bacillati; phylum Bacillota; class Bacilli; order Caryophanales; family Bacillaceae; genus Bacillus; species Bacillus sp. NPDC094064. The sequence continues at coordinate 141,876 of NZ_JBNNUI010000007.1, read as the reverse complement.
AGTAGTGATAAAAATACGACACCATTCATAATTTCTGCGGCTGCAGGTACTCCTGCCATATTAAATAAACTTGCATATGGAAGCTTTAATAACTCCTTATCCGTCCACGGAATGAACATAACTAAAATTGTTACGGATCCAACGAAGAAAAGCATAAGGCGCCATACTACACTATTAATCGCTCGTATAACATTCTTCTCTGGATTTTCCGATTCCCCGGCTGCAATCGCTGCAACTTCACTTCCTGATAACGAGAACGAAATAAACACAACGCTCAGTAAAACAGGGACAACTCCGTTCGGGAAGAAACCACCGTGCTCTGTAATAATAGAAAGACTCGGTTTATCCACTCCTGGAACAAGGCCAAAAAACATCGAAACTCCTAAAATTAAAAACGCAACAATCGCCACGACTTTAATAAACGCTAACCAATATTCAAACTCACCGTACAATTTCACTGAATATACATTCGTCATCGTCATTAAAAGAACCATACATAAACTTGCGATCCAAGCTGGAACGGAAGGAAACCAGTTGTTAATCATGACGCCTAAAAGCACCGCTTCAATTGCGATAATAATGACCCAGTTAAACCAATACAACCATCCGATCGTGTATCCTGCCCACGGTCCAATTGCCTTATTCGCATACGTTGCGAAAGAACCGCTATCAGGATTTTCCGCTGCCATTTCTCCTAACATCCTCATCACAAGCACAACCATTAAAGCACCGATAATATAGGACAAAATCGCCGCAGGCCCTGCAGATTGAATAATCGTCCCACTTCCTACGAACAAACCGCCCCCGATAACCCCGCCAATCGAAATCATTGTTATATGCCGCGTTTTTAAATCCTTTTGTAACTCCTTTTTCTCTTTAGCCAAACAGTTCACCAACCCCTCCATTAGCATGAACGTGCGCCACAACCCATTGATAACGCTTTCTCAAAAATCCCCTCCTACGTTTTAAGAAAAAATAAAAAGAGCCAGAAAAACAACGCATACAACTGCATTGAATTTTACTGCCTCTATCCTTATGGCTCGTCCTCCTGCTAAGGAAGCTCAAGTGGAAAGAAGTTCCTCTATTCATTTCAAACATGCATCCGGGCTTACAGGGAGGCTAATCACTGTCATCCGATAATAAGTTAATCATAATATAAATAAACTGAATATTCAATATTAATTTGAGATGAAATTTCCAAATCTCCTCAACATATACTGTTCAAAAGCAAAAGGAAGTGATCTCATGTACTACGGAACAAAAGGCTGGTATGTAGCCGAACTGAAAAAATTAGGCGTTCGTTACTATGAAGGACGAAAACTAGAAAGTTATCGCGGACACGTATTACGCAATTTATTAGCCGCACAACAGGAAAAACCGAAAGAAGAGTAATATAGTAATAAGACGATATCAACAATTCTCGGAATATATCAGCGATTTTTCAAATATATCGATCACAACTTATCATATATCGGCGATTCGACAAGGAATATCGACCATTCGACAAACCACGTCCCCCCTCCCACCTAAACCACCAACCAATCGCACATCAACACAAACAAAAAAGGTCACCCAAACGGGTGACCTTCCTTTCTTATTCACAAACAAGAATTTGTCTAGTAAATGATCCTTTTCTTGTAATACAACGATCTGTAATTTCAAATCCTGCTTCATGAATCATATCGTCCATTGTTTCCATCGTAACAACGACTACTTTTTTAGCGATGCGGCGCGCACTTGAAAGAATGGAAAGCTGATCCTCTGGTGTTGCATGCGTAAATAAATCGTACGGCATATCGATAATTGCAACGTCGTAGTTCTCAGTAATTTCCTCGATCGGACCTTTCGTTACCGTTCCCTCAAACCCGAAATGTGCGATGTTTTTTCTCGTTCCAAGAACTACAAGTGGATTAATATCTCTACCAACGATGTTAATTCCCATAGAAAGTGCTTCTACTACTACCGTTCCAATACCGCAGCACGGGTCAATTGCTCGTACTCCCTCTGGATTTGGCACAGCAATATTTGCAACCGATCTCGCCACACGTGTACTAAGAGAAGTCGAATAGCTATGCGGTTTTTTTATATGATGATACCAAACTGGCTCACTTTCTACATAATGTCCGAAATACCAACGTCCTCCAAGAGGAACAATCCCGAATACACGCTCTGGGTTACGAACGTCCGCTTCTCCTTCAATATGCATGCCGAGGTCTCGTTCAATAAGACGTCTTTCTCCATATTCAATTTTATTTTCTTTCCCAAGGTCATTTATTTTAACGAAGATAACTTTGAATGTCGCTCCCGCCAAGTCAATTTGTTCCACTTGTTTTAGGATGCTTTCTAAGTCATCTCCCTCATACATAACTTCAACGCGCTCTTTCATAAACGCACTTCTACTCGGGTCAATTTTAACATCACTTTTCAAAATATTAACGTGAGATTCCATTCCAAAGAACGAGCGCATTTCCAAGTAACATAAAGCACGCTCCTCCTCGCGAAATGCATACGTATATATACATGCAGGTGTTTTACTATGATTATTCAATCTATGATCATCCTTTATCGTTTAAAATTGTTATGAACACAATTACTCGAATACTTTTATATATAAAATTAAATGATATCACATGCCTGAAATAAAGAGAAACCTTTATCATTTGTTTTACAAATAAAAGAGACTGCCTATTGGCAATCTCTTGTTAGTTATTAACGGAAAGAAGATACGTTATTACCCATTGCTTCGTAGTAATCTAAAATACCTTGATAAATCGCTTCCGCTGCACGTTGTCTCCATTTTTCTGAAGATAGCTTTTCACCTTCATCTTTTGCATCAATAAATCCTAGTTCAGTTAAAATAGCCGGCATTGTATTATATTTAATTACATAGAAGTTATCTGTTTTTACCCCTCTATTATTTGTATCAAGGGCAGTAACTAAACGTTTTTGTATTTTTTCTGCTAGTATACGGCTTTCTTCTTTGTTTGGATTTGGTGTTGCTGATCTATAATAATATGTTTCAGTACCTTCTACTGAGTTGTTATATCCATTAGCATGAATACTTACGAAAATGTCACCGTTATTTTTATTAGCAAATTCTACACGTTTTCTTAAAGAATCGCCAGAATCAACTCCCGGGCGTGTATCATCTGTACGTGTTAATAACACAGTAAATGGTGTTTTCTTTTCAAATAATTTTTGTACTCGTAATGATGTATCTAATACAATAGCACTTTCATCCATATTTACACCAAGATGTCCTGGATCTTCTCCACCATGACCTGGATCAATAATAATCGCTTTACCTTCTAAGAAGTTACCTTGTTTCACTGGGTTTAATTGGTTTTTATCCACCCACTGGAAGCCGCTATTTGTACGAATACGAATCCAGCTATCTTTTTCTTCAATAACTGTTACTTTTTGCGCTTCATGTTTCCCTAACACTTTAGAAGAATGTGACGCTTCTGCATACGTTGTAAATCCTTCATTAATAACTTCTGTTTTCTCTGTTAAAGGTGTCCATTTATCACCTTTATTCGTTACAATTTTAATCCATCCATCTCGCTCTTCTTTTACTACAACTGTTTGTGGTTCATGTTGCACGTCAGTGATTCCTGATGATAAAGATGGTTGATGGTATGTAATGAACTTACGATCGATATACATTTTCTTCGTTGTATCTTCTGGTTTGCTAACGTCCTCATTATTTTTCGTTAGCTTGTCCGCTTTATACGTCATTTGTGCTGCTTGTTCACGTGGTATAGAAAGATCTGGACTCCAATTTGTCCCCCCTGTACCAGCAGAAATCTCTAACGCTACTAAAATATTTGCAGCTTCTTTACCGAAATGGTTTTCTAAATCAGTAAATTTATTCGTTATTGGCGCTTTTACGAATCCTTGTAATTTATAAGCCTTCACAAGCATAGACGCCATCTCAGCACGCGTTACTTTTCCGTTAGGATCAAATACGCCTGCTCCTCGTCCTGCAATAATATTTTCTTTTTCAATTGCTGCAATATACTGAGCTGCCCAATGATTTTTTGAATCATTAAAAGATGGCTTCGCAGCTGGATCAACGTTTAATCCAATTGCTTTCGCTACAATTGTCGCTGCTTCAGCGCGTGTTAAAAGACCTTGTGGTACAAACGTACTGTCCGTCATACCGCTAATTACATTTCTTTCTACTAAATAGTAAATTGCGTCTTTTGACCATGCGTTATCCGGAACATCTGAAAACTTCTTCGTTTCTGCTAAACTACTAACTGGATAAGCTAGTAAACTTGCCGCTAACATACCAGCAGCTATTGCTTTGTACTTCATGAAAAACAAATCTCCTCTCGACATCTCACATTATAATTCTCTTAATCAAACTAATATTAAAAATATTAACTGGAAAATAACTCCTTTCATAGTTTATAACATTCTATCACTGGAGTAAATACGTTTCCTACTCAAATTATCAAATGTTAATATATAAGGAACAATAAATATAAGTGAAATTTTAAAAAGGCGACTAGTCATCCCCAAAATAAAAAGCTGATGAAAAATACTATTTTCAATCAGCTTTCTCTATTCTCTATGAAATTAGCCTTCAATTAACTGAGACATCACATATGCATATATAAGTGCTTCTGTATGCGCAATCGAGCTTTCATGCGTACGCTCAAATGCATGAGAAGAATCAATACCCGCTCCAATTAATGCATGTTTCACATCAAATCCAGCACGAATCGCAGCTGATGCATCAGAGCCGTAGAATGGATAAATATCTACTTTATATTCAATATTGTTCATTTTCGCAAGCTGTACTAAATGTTTACGCAGTGCATAATGATACGGACCACTAGAGTCTTTTGCACAAATAGATACTGTATATTCGTCAGATGTTTGTCCATCACCTAACGCTCCCATATCAACTGCTAAATATTCAACCGTTTCTTCTGGAATGTTAGAATTACCACCGTATCCAATCTCTTCATTATTAGAAATTAAGAAATGAGTTGTATATGGTAATGTTACGTTTTCATCTTGTAATCTCTTAATTAATTTTAATAGAATCGCAACACTTACTTTATCATCTAAATGACGTGATTTTATGTATCCACTCTCTGTAATTTGAACGCGTGGATCAAATGAAACGAAGTCTCCTACTTCAATTCCTAATTCACGTACTTCATTTACCGAAGAAACACGCTCATCAATACGAACCTCAATATTTTTCTCATCGCGTTTCGCTTCACCTGCATCTTTATATACATGCACAGATGTTTGATGCATCAAAATCGTTCCTGAATACGTCTTGCCACTTGACGTTTCAATTTCGCAATATTCCCCTTCTACAGAGTTCCAGCGAAATCCGCCAATCATAGAAAGGCGAAGGCGACCGTCAGGCTTAATCTCTTTCACCATCGCACCTAACGTATCCACGTGCGCTGTTAATAAACGGTGCTGCGCATCATTTTTTCCTTTTACCGTAATAATAAGAGCCCCTTTATTGTTACGCTTCGTTTCTACATTCCACTCACTCACATAGTTTTCAATAAAACGAATGATTTTCTCTGTATTTCCAGATGGACTCGGAATAGAGACAAGCTCCTTAATAAGTTCCATCGTTTCTTTCGTATGATGTGCCATCGTCGTTTCCTCCTCATTTTCTCTACTATTCAGTATACAAAATTTGCTAGAAAACCTCTACTCATATAGCTTAATTTTCTAAATTGTAATAAAATTCACTTTAACAAAAAGCATAACGTTACTCATTAACGCTATGCCTTCCTGTAAAACTATTCTTCTGAAACGTCTAATAAATAAATGCCTCTTTCAAATCCACCGCGCTCTATTTCTTTTTGCTTACGAAGACGTTCTACATCTTCAATTGACGCACCTTCTGCACGCGCTAATGAAATTATAACTTGCAGTGCATCTGCAAGAGAGTCTAGCGCATGTTCACGCTCTTTCATAGAAGCAAATTCACGAATTTCTTCCGTTCCAACTTTCGCTAACGCTTGTATGTATGCTTGCCCTGTTAATTTTTGTGCTGTATACGTTTTTCCAGACATTAAAATCTTCTCTGGAACACGATCTCTTACTAACTTGTTATACGCTGACATCATTCAACCTCCTATACTTAGAAACACCCAAGCTCTGCTTTATAGAAAAACCAGCTTTTCGTCACGCATGCACTAGTCATATCAATTCCTGAACCTTTTGCTTTTACATGTGGAAAGAAATAATGCTCTAATTCTTCTTTCTTATCGCCGTATAAGGTCTGGTACTCATCAGGAATCGCCTCTTTTTTCACATCCCGTTCTTTCGTCACTTCACCTGAGAAAGCAACGCTCGGATGTCCTTCAAAAAACAACGCAGTCCGAACCGCCACAGATGGCGTACTATGCAAAGCATAATATACAATTACAATCATGCCGATCACACCGATAATTTTTTTCATATTATTACTCCTAAAAAAAGTGCTAACACAATTATACTAAAATGTGTTAGCACTTTCTCCACTTTATTCACCTTTAAATGTAGGTAAACGTTTTTCTAAGAAAGCAGCAATGCCTTCTTTATGATCCGCAGTTTGTCTCATCGCATATTGGCCACGTTTTTCAAGTTGCAATGTTTGTTCTAAATTAGAGCGATTTACTTCACACAAAATTTGCTTCGTTTGAATCATCGCTTTAATCGGTTTTTGTGACCATTCACTAATTTTTTGCTTCACAGCCGTTTGGAAATCCTCGCCGATTACTTCATCAATTAACCCAATATCAAGCGCTTCGCTCGCCGATAATTTCTTTCCTTCCCAAATAATTTGCTTCGTCATATTTTCACCGACGCGCTTTTGAAGGAAGAAATGACCGCCACCATCTGGAATTAAAGCGATTCCAATAAAGTTCATCGCAATAATAGATGATATATCTGCCATCACATAATCAGCTGTTAATGCAATACTTAATCCAAGACCTGCAGTTGGTCCATGAATGGCACTAATAACAAGCTTCGGCATCGTATATAAAGTGACAACGACTTCAGAAATCGTATTCATAATACCATCAAACTTGCTTTCATCATTACTTGAAAGCATCGATTTAATATCCCCACCCGCAGAAAAACCACGGCCATTCCCGCATAGCACAACAATATGCGCAGAACTCTCCGCTACTTCTTTCAACTTTTGTAATAGCTCTTTTAATGTCGGCTCATCTAATGCATTTAACACCTCTGGGCGATTGACCATAACCGTTGCAACGCGCCCTTCATACTTCACAACAACAGATTCTGTTTTACTTGTTACTTCCATTATATATACCCCTCTTTTCCACATAAAGATTATACTTATATAATTATAGAAAGCTAGTGAAAAACCCTTCTTTTTTCTTAATTTTCTGTCTAATAATCTCGTAATTTGTATATACCCTTGTATAAAACATACAATTCCGTTGAAAAATATAGCAATTAAAGTCGGTTTACCCACCCATTTCATCTATTTACCATTACAATGAAATGGTGTATTCTTAAGTTTGATACAAAAAATCAAATATTGAAATTCATTCGCCTTCCTATAAAAAAGGCCTTTATCCCCTGTCTCAGGTGCTGAAAATAAAAGAATGAAGAAATGGAGGAACATATGGTTAATAAGTTGAAACAGACGGATAACTACTTCCCGCATTTCCTACTGCTATTCATTGTATTTCAACCAATTTTAGATTTACTAACATCCTTTTCAATCTATGTATTACACATGAGTGCAACAGTCGGAATCGTAGTCCGTTTCGCCTTTATGCTTCTTGCATTAGGTTATCTACTTCTTCATTATAAACAACAAGGTGCGAAAAAATATATTATTTACTTATGTCTATTTGGCATTGTACTCACAATCGGCCTTGTGAATAATTTAATGGTCAAATCTCCTATTTCATTCGGAGAAGAAGTGAAATTTATTATGAAGAGTGTATATCCAATTGTACTACTGTTTGGATATATTATCGCACTGAAAGAACTAAAAAATAACGACTATGCGTTTCATAAAATCATTACCTATTTCTTATATGCAACATTAATTTTGAGTATCTCACTCATTGTGGCAATGGTAACGGGTACAGATTTCCAAAGCTATCCTCACTCAAAGATCGGTTCAAGAGGTTGGTTCTTTGCTGGGAATGATTTAAGTTCTATTTTTGCAATTATGTTCCCAATCGTTGTCTTATACTCCGTTCATAAAACAACTTCTTTCTCAAAATTCTATTACTGGATTCCAACTGTACTCGCGATGTATGCAAGCATTATGGTCGGAACGAAAGTAGGATATGGTGCAATTATTGTTACGCTTGGCGTTGCACTCCTATTCTCATTCATTCAATATATGATTCATCGCAAACGAGAAGGAAAAGGATTCACATACCTTGTAAACACAGTTATTGCTGCTATCGTATTAGGAGGTTTACTTGTCCTTACACCACAAACTCCTATCGCAAAAAATATGAGCATTCATTTACAAATGTATGAATATAAAAAATCAGTACAAGAAGAAAAAGAACGAAAAGAAGGAAAAGTAATTAAAGAAGAAGAACATAAGCAAGGTGAACTAACAGACTCTGAAGTGAAAAGTTTAATTTACAGTGATCGTGACAAGTATTTAAAAGTATACAAACAATATTATAAAGACGCACCACTATCTCAAAAACTATTTGGAATGGGATACGCTGGTAACTATACAACGAAAGTGAAGTTAATCGAAATGGATTTCTACGACCTATTCTTCGCATTCGGAATTGTCGGGTTCCTTACGTACTTACTACCGCTTCTTTATTTCGGTATAAAAATATTCATTCGTATGATCACAAACTTCAATAAACTATTTAGTGTCAAACATATGCTACTAGCTAGCACACTCGTCCTATCGCTCGGCATCGCCTTTATGTCTGGCCACGTATTAACATCACCAGCCGTTAGCATTTTCTTTGCTGTTATACTTGCTTATATGATTGTTGATTTGGAAATTGAATAACAGTTGAAATACCATGCCCTTGTGATCATTTGAGGGCATGGTATTTTTTATACTTTCTATGTTTAATTTTGATATTCCATCGCCTTGCAACAATCAAACATCATAAGTCTCCTACTCGCAAACAACTAAATAATATAGAAAAATCCCTTGCAGGAAATTTCCTACAAGGGATTTTCATCAATAACAGATATACTATCTATTATTATTTTTTAACAATAGCAGTTGATGCAGTTACGTTACCAAGTGCTAACTGGTTACCAGCAGCATCTGTAATGTTGATGCCTTCTGTATTAGCTGAACCTTTTGCTACTACACTAATTGTTGCAGCTTGAGCAACGTTTAGAGCTTCTGTAGTTGTTAAGTAAACAACGTTCTTCTCGTTTGCTCCGCCATGCTTAATACCTTTAACTGCTGCATCGTTGCCATTTACAACAACTTTTAAGTCATTGATAAATTGAGCTTCGTCTGCAGTGAACTCTTTAATGTTTTCATCAAATGTAACTTTGATTGTGTTTGAAACATCAGTTTGGTTATTATCTTTCACATAAACAGCACTTGCTAATTTTGGAGCTGTATTATCAGCGAAGTTGATTAATTTTTCAACTGGAGCTTTCGTTTGAGAATTAGCTACTACTTTGCTTCCAGAAGCAGTTAATACGTTTGTGCTAATTGTAAATTTAGCATCTTGAGCTTTTGAGAAATAGTTTTTCGGTAAAGAAATCTCAACAGTTTGTTTGTTGCCAACGAATTCTGCAGTTGTACCTGCTGGTAATGCTTTACCGTCAATTTTGTAGTTTTCTACATCTTTCGCGTTACCGCTCATGTCTTCACCGTATTTTACAGTGATTACATCACCTGCGATCGAAATAATGTCAGCATTTTTTTCTACAACAGGTGTTACGATGCCTGTTTTACCAACAGTTGTAATGAATGCAACGTTGCTGTTTGTGTTTACAGAGTAAGATGCTAAGTCGTTATCTTTTGCATACTTAACAGCACCAGCTTTGAATTCTACTGTGTAAGGCTCTGCTGTTACTCCACCTTTAGGAGTAACTACTAATACGTCACCATCTTTTGTGAAAGTAGATTCTACAACTACGCCCTCTTTGTCACGTACTACGATTTGTTCTGGTTTATTTACATCAATTTTACCATCGAATTTAACTTTTAAGCTATTACCTTCGATTTTGTTTAAGCTATCAGTAGCTACTTTTGGTGTAGCAGTATCTTCAGATAAAGAAACGCTCATATCAACTGGTTTACCTAGTAAGTTTGCTCCATCTTTGAAGTTTTTAAGGTTAACACTTAAGTCAACGTTCTTTTCACTACCTGCATATAATGGGTTACGCTCTCCATCTTTATCTTCTTTAACAGAAACGATGTATGAAGTTGGATCTTGTGGATCAACTGTAAATTGTACTTGACCTAACTGACCTGGCTGTTTATATTCAGCTGTCGTGAATGTATGGTTACCTTTTTTCACAGTTACTTCAGGTTGTTGGCTTAATGGCTCAGAGAATGTAACTTTGAAAGTACGGCTGTTAATAGCTTTTAATTCTTTCACTTCTGGTGCTGTTGTATCAGAAGATACAGTGTATTTTGTTGTTAAGATTGAAGATGTATTAGGGTTTTCGCGTAATGTATCTTTCGCATCGTATACAACTACTTCATGATCACCTTTCGCGAAGATACCGTCTTTTCCTACAACTTCACCAGTTGTTAAAGTGTATACTCCTGGAGTTTCACTTGCAGTTTTTGCTTCTTTAAGCTCAACACCATCAATTTTAACTTTTGCATCTGTTGTCACTGGTTTGTTGAATGTTAATTCAACTTTTTTACCAATAACGCGTGCACCTAATAATTCTGGAGCTGTTGAGTCAGAGAATGTTTTTTCTGAATCAAGATATTTTTCAACAGGTTTTAAGTCAGCACCTAATACGCCTGTAGTTACGTGTACTGCATATTTGTGAGAGTTAGCAAATGCTTTCTCAGCTTTTAATTTGAAAGTTACGCTCTTACCATCTTCTGAAAGAACACCTTTCTTACCTGCGTCACCTAAGAAATCAGCAGATGTTAAATTAGCACCATTTTGTTTGAAAATGTATTTAGTTTCGTCAATCGCAGTTTTTTCATTTACTGGGTTTGTGAATGAAACTTTAATTTCTTGAGCGTTGATCGCACTTACAGATTCAACTTTAGCTTCTGTTTTTACTTCTGGGCTATATGTCATTGCATTGTAGATGAACTGAGCAGCTTGCTCACGAGTTACAACGCCGTTTGGATTGAATTTGCCTTCACCTTCACCAGCTACGATACCTAAGCTTGCAAGAGTTTCGATTGAAGATTTTGCAGTTGCCCAAGATAAACCGTCGATGTCATTGAAAGTTTTTTTGTTGTTGTCATCAGCTTTGAAGCCGTATGCGTTAACAAGAAGCTGTGCCATTTGTGCACGAGTTAACTTCTCGTCTGGACCGAATTTATTGTCGCCTAAACCAGCCATGATTTTGTTAGCTTCAGCAGCTGCGATGAATTTAGCATAAATGCTGCTTTCTGGTACATCTGTGAATGGAGTTTTTGTTGATCCAGTTTCAAGACCTTTCGCTTTTACCATGAAAGTAGCTACTTGAGCACGAGTTACATCGTCACCAAATCCGAATAGGCCATTACCAACACCTACGATAATACCTTGTGCAGCCATAGCGTTGATTGCATCTGCAGACCAATGTCCTTTAGGAACATCTTTAAATGCACTCTCTTCTGCCGCTGTAGCAACTGGTGCTACTACTCCTGCTACCATTGCAGCTGTCATTGTACCAGCCATTAATTTGTTAAAAGACTTATTTTTTGCCATTGATTTATTTCCTCCTTGAGAAATATAATACTAGCTTTAGAAATATGTATTTGAAAAACTAGTGATTTACCTGATTCATATATTAAAATTACAAACACTTTTTGAAGAATAGTAATTTATCAGCCATAATAAATTCTATCTTTTACCAAAAAGTTAAACCATGTATATAATACGTCATAATTCTTTTTTTTAAAAGAATTTCTTATCGCATAATTCGACAAATTCTTAACTTTTGTCGAATTATACCTTTATCAAATTTTCTAATATGTAAACGTATATACATCGCTTGTATCTAATATACAGATAGTATTATAGCACATATTACAAATGGATTGACAATTTATACTCTTTAAAATTATCGACACTGTTCGACATGTATACGTTTTATTTTAGTTGTTTTGTCGAATTATTTGTTATTATTTTTCATAAAATGGGATTGTTTTCATTTTAATGTAACTAAATACCATTAGATACCGTCATTCGTTTTATTCGGCAAACAAAAAGACTGATCATCTTTTTCATTTTTCTCAAAATGCATCTGGATGATCAGTCTTTTAAAGTTTATTAGTGTTTTACGTACTCTACATTTTCTTTTGCAACATACGCTTCATTTACAGCAGGGTCATCAGAAATGATTTTAACCCATGCTTGTCCATTTATCGTTTCTTCGCCTGTTATCGTAACAACTTTATTTGGCGATAAGCTATACAGTTTGGCGCCTGACGTACGAGGATCTTTTTTCACTTCTACCTTGTTTGTTACACGTGCAAGTTTATATTTGTTGTACTCTTTTTTACCTAAGTATGAATCAAAACGGAACATATGCCCTGCTACTTTTTTACCCCAGTTCGCATCAGATGCATAGTTCATATTTACACCACCAGATTTATCACCTGTATACGCTGCTGTATAACGCCAATGTCCCGGATTTAAATACCATTCATTCATATATACTTTTGCAGCATGTTCAATACAATCTTCTTTTGAATTAAATGTTAGACCGTTACCATATGGACTATCATCAGTTGCCTTTAAACCAAATAAATTATTTTTATCTCGCGCAAGGTCACTTGTTCCATATAAACTTTCATGAACTGCTAATGAATATAAGAATAGTGCATTTACATTATACTTGCTTTCTACTTCTTTAAATTTCGCACCTAAACCGATTAATGGAGAATCCGCTCTAACTGATTTTACATAACTATCTAATTGTTCTGCTGTGTATTCTGTTTTAGAACGTAATGATACGTAATTAAAATATTGATAGAACGTTTCATTTCCAAATGTCTTTCCATCTATACTATACATTGATTGCCCTTGCTTCATGAAAGAAGGTGCCGCACCATATCTATATTCTGTATAACGCGGTGCCTCTGCACCATACGTATAATACCTATGATATAAGTATCCATCTGGTTTTACGTAATAGGATGATTTTTGCATTTCTTTTTCTGGAACTAAAGTGACTTCATTTTTCTTCACATAACCTGTTAAATCAGAGAGTTGAACTTTCACGCGGTCTTCTCCAACTTCTAACACTTTAAATTCTGTTCCGTACTGAAGGTATGTATATGCTGTTTGTAAATTTTCACCGTAAACATTAATTGTATTTCCAGGAATTCGCTTCGCAGTTGCAAAGCCATCTTTAATCCATACGTATTCATTTTCATACTTTACTGCATTGATGCCTTTACTTTGCGCAGCCGTAACAGCTTCTTTATATGTAGTGTAACGCTCTACTACTTTCCCTGCATCATTTAGCAATACATAATTCTTTGTTTCTACAGGCGTTTCTCCCCCGGTGTTTCCAACTTTATCAAGCATTAAATTCAGCATTGCCGAAGCCATACCTCTTGTCGCTGATAAATGCGGTCTAAACGTATTATCTTCTGGATAACCTTTAATAATCCCGGTAGCTACCATAACTTGTACATGTTCTTTATAGTTAATACGATTCGTATCAGCAAATGTAAGCGGACTTACAGTTACTTTAACATTCTTATAATCTAGCGCCTGTTTTACCATTACGGCCATTTCTTCACGTGTAATAATATCACCAGGTGCAAAACTCTCAGGACTACGCCCCTTAATAATTCCCGCTCCGAATGCCCTACTTACACCATCATATAAGCCGTAAGATTTTGGCACATCACTGAAATTCGAATCTGCTTGTGGAAGTTGCAGAGCTTTCGCTATTAATGTAGCAAACTCTGCTCTCGTTATCTCTTGATCAGGTAAATACACATTATTTCCATACCCAGACATAATCCCTTTGTTAATAAGAGTACGCATATGCTGCTCAAATAGGTGCCCAGTAATATCATCGCTCGCCGCATAACTTGAAATAGGCGTTAAAAGCAATGACCCCGTTAATGCAACTGCCGTAATACCTTTTGAAAATTTCTTCACGGTTATCCTCCTCATAATCTACCAATTTATTATTCCAACACCGATTATATACTAATTATATAAACATGATAAATACAAATTAGTATAAAGCCTTTTTAAAATACATATTTTATTATATATCAATAATATATACAGGTGCTATTTTTCTTTCGTACCTCATTCCTTTTACAACCGTGAAATTCTTTATGATATAATGGCGTAGTTATTTCTGTTTATATAGAAATAACTAAAAAGATATTACATATTACGGAGGATAACTATGCCTAGATTATATACATTTGCATTTAAATCACTGCAAATATTAACAGTATTATTTTTTGCAATGACTCTTATTTTCTCATTGCAATATTTAATAACTGAACCGAAGTACAACACCTTTTTACTCATCGTTGCACTCATAATTGTTCTAACCGGTATTATATTCATTTCTATTATCGTGAACCGATTCTTTACTCAAACACAATTTATCATATTTCTTTGTTTACTAGCATTTATACTTCGCCTTGCATGGGTGTTAACAGTCCATACAAATATCGTACAAGATTTCGCTCAAATGTATAACGGAGCAGTTGATGCAGCAAATAATAATTTCTCATTTGCAAACGAAACATACTTTACGACTTGGGTATATCAATTAGGCTTTACGATGTATCAAGCCGGTGTTATGAAATTGTTTGGCGAAGGTGTATTAGCGATTAAATTACTAAACATACTGTATTGCACTGGCATTACGTACTTTATATATCGCATAGCTTCGCATCTATTTAACGAATTTAGCGGTAGAGTCGCAGCACTTATTTTCGCAACATACATCCCTAACATTATGATGACTTCTGTTTTAACAAATCAGCACATCGCTACATTTTTATTCTATGCTGGTTTTTATCTTCTTGTAAAAAAAGGAATCTCGCATTCGTATGCATGGATATTCGTTAGTATTCTTATTGCATTTGGCGATATTATGAGACCGATTGGTATTGTTATTTTACTAGCGCTCATTCTTTTCTTACTGATCACTCATATAATAGGTGATCAAAAAATAAATAAAAAAATGGTCGTATCAAAGTTAATTGGTATGCTTGGCATTTATTATATCGTGCATTTCATCTTTAGCTATACATTAATCGCTACAGGAGTTACACAATACCCATTATCTAGTCGAGACCCTTATTGGAAATTTGTAGTCGGATTCAACCCTGAGACAACAGGTGGATTTTCTTTCCCTGACCATAAACTTGTTTTTCAATATCCAATTGGCGAGGAACGTTTTGAAGTTGAAAAACAACTCATTTCAGAAAGAACTGCCGATAAAGGACAGCTATTATTGTTATTCAAAGATAAATTTAAAGTTATGTGGGGAGATTATGACGCATCCATTTATTGGGGGCTAGAAGGGTATACAAAACCTGAGTTATCACGATTACTATGGACGTTAGAAAAATTATGTTACGTAAGCATTTGCCTATTCGCCCTTATAGCTTCCATCAAAACGATAAAAGAACAAAAAAATAAAACGTTATTATTCTTCTCTCTATTAATTTTAGGTTACGCGGGAGTCCATATATTTATTGAAATACAATCGCGTTATCGCTACTTTATTATACCGACGTTTATGATGATGCAAGGTTACGGCGTCTATCTCATTACGCAATATATGAAAAAAAGATTCCGAGCGTAAAGAAGTACACTAACAAAAAAACACTCTACTTTTTCTGTAGAGTGTTTTTTTCTATATGATAAATAATTTTTTTGGCCGCTTGTTCACCTTGCAGTTGAAGCTCATCTACTCTTCTTTGCAGAGATTGCTGTATATCTTCATGTTGTATCACTTGCTTTTTCGCAATTTTATATAAATCTTCGGCACTCCAGTCTCCATCCACACTTCCTATAACAGGTTGATTCACTTGTCTTAAAAACGAATCAATTTTTGGATCGTATGAAATTCCGACCATCGGTGTTTTCGCGACAGCAGAAAAAATAAGAGCGTGAAGACGCATACCAATTAAAAGTGAACACTCTGATAAAATAGATATTTTCTCATCAATATCCATTTTATATGGGAGCATATACGTTTCTTCTCCCATTAAATCCACTACATCACGCGAAGCATTTTGATCAAATGGCCCATGCATCGGGACGAATAAAATTTGGTACCCTTCTTGCTTCAATTTTTTTAAAGCGATCGCTAACTTTTTTATATAATCTTCTTTTGCATTCCAGTGACGCACACTAACTGCAATAATTTTCCCGTGCAGAGCATGTTTTTGTAACCAATCTGATTGTTTTTTTCGTTTCCATGTTAAAACCGGATCTGGAACAAGCTCAATATCCCTTTTCATTCCAAGCTCTTTTAAATATAAAAATGAATCCTCATCTCGAACTGATATATATGCAGCTTTTGACAAATGCCATTTTACTAATAGTCGATTATGTCTTTTTGTAATCGGTCCTATTCCTTGTGAATAAATGTAATACGGTTTTTTTAGCATACGAGCAAACCCCATTATACCCGTATAGTATAAAATACTTTTCACACTCGTTTTATCTTGGAGGAGACTCCCTCCACCACTAATAAGCCCGTCACTATTTTTTATTGCATTATAAACCGATTTTATACTCCAACGATTTACCGCTTCCACTCCGTACATTTTCCTTGTATAGTCAGGGTCATTTGACAGCACAACGAGTTCAATATTCGGATTCTCTTTATGTAACGATTCAATAATCGATTGTAGAATAGCTTCGTCTCCAACGTTATAAAAACCATAATATCCTGATAAAACTAACCGCACTCTTAATCTCCTCCAACATTTGGTGACCAATTGTTTCATCCATCATAATTGGTACCAACTCCTTACCTAAAACACACGATACATTAAAAAGTATCATCACAATAAGCCCGTCCGAATTCCAATTCTCAAATTTCGTAGTTCTCTTTATTTATTTTTTTAAAAATGGTATTTGTTTTGTTGATATCCAGTTTAACTTCAAAGCACATACCCCGTACAAAATTGTTGCAATAATAAATGCTACACCACTATATAATAGCGCAACCATTCTTGAAGATGTAACATCTAGCACCGTAGATAATTCATATAGTCCTAATCCTAAAATACAAGATACTCCTATTACAGTAAAAAATCTTCCTATGCGAATAGAATAGGAAAGATATTTGCGGATGTATAGATGATTTACGATACAGATTAACACATATATAATCAATGTACTATACGCCGCTCCATCTATGCCAAACTTTCTCGTTAACACTATGTTTAATAAACCTTTCACAAAACTTGCGCCAATAACAATCCACGCAGCTTGTGCAGAGCGGTTAATCCCTTGTAAAACTCCTATTGATAATACCATAACTGATGTGAAATACGAACTACCAATCATAACAGCTAACATACTACTTCCTTTCGCATCTGTAAACAATCCCACATTTAAAGGAACTGTTAATGCAATTAGCCATATCGTTAAAGGGGCTGTTAGCACATGCATAAGTGCATTCGTATTTTGAACTGTCATTTTTGCTAAACTCATATCTCTTTTTGCTAGCGCAGATGTTAATAATGGTATTAATGGAAATACAATTGCACTTGCGAAAACAACTATTAATTGTGTAAATGCAGAACCTCGGCTATATATACCAAATTGCGCTTGAATTTCTGCCGACGACCCTTGCAGTACATGTGGTACTGTAAGCGAATCCACTAAATTTAAAAGCGGCATGGATAAAGCTCCAATAGCAATTGGAATAGATACTTGCAATATTTTCTTTCCGTCTTCTCTCAAATCTCGCAACGAATACGAGCTTTCCTTATATTTGTATGAACTTTTATTGTACGTCATACGTAAATATATAAGGGAACTTATTACCCCGAGGAAAGATCCAACCATTGCCCCACTAGTAATGACAGCACTACTCTTATTCCAATATACTAATATATAAGCGATGATTAACATAAAAAATACACGTACAAATTGCTCAATGACTTGTGATATCCCCGTTGGTTTCATATCACCAAACCCTTGAAAATAACCACGATAAACTGCCATATATGGTGCAACGAGCAACGCCGATGACGTAACCAGTAAAGGCACCCTCGTTTCTTGTCCACCAAGCATACTTGCAATTTCAGTAGAAAATAATACAATAACCAAACATCCGAATGCACCGAAAGCCATTCCTATAATTGATGCGGATTTAAATAATTTTGCAATTTCTTTTTTCTTATTTTTTCCGTTTAACTCTGCAATCAATTTTGAAATTGCTAGCGGAACACCTGCTACTGACAATGTAAGAGCAATCATATATACAGGAAACACAAGGCGGAATATACCAAGTACTTCATCTCCTGCAATATTTTGTAATGGAATTTGAAAGAAACTACCAAGCAATTTCGACAAAAAAGTTGTGATTGTTAAAATCGCTGCACCTTTTACAAATTTCTTATTCATGTTCCTTCTCTTTTCTTTTATACATATATTCTCAAGCATATTATTACAAATTATAGAGATTGTATTTTATCTCATTAAATTATCATACCAAATTTCTTATATATTGAATACTTCCTTTTTTACAACAAAACGAAAGTATTCTTACTCAAAAAACGATTTTACTCAAATCCCCTACCACTTTCCATTTCTACTTTTTTCTAGTATAACTATGCTATAATGTATCTATTGTCAGTCAGAGGAGTGTTACAAGAATGCTGAATTCGGTCAAGAAATTGTTGGGAGATTCACAAAAAAGAAAGATTAAAAATTATGAACAAATTGTGAATGATATTAATCAATTAGAATCTGTAATGGAAACATTATCAGATGATGAATTACGCCAAAAAACTATTGTTTTTCAGAACATGTTACAAAACGGAAAAACAGTTGATGATATAAAAGTAGAAGCATTTGCTGTCGTTCGAGAGGCTGCAAAACGAGTGCTTGGTCTTCGTCACTACGATGTACAGTTAATCGGTGGCCTTGTATTACTGGAAGGAAACATCGCTGAAATGCCTACTGGAGAAGGAAAAACACTTGTCTCTTCTTTACCTACGTACGTACGTGCTCTTGAGAAAAAAGGCGTTCACGTTATTACAGTAAATGATTATTTAGCGAAACGTGATAAAGAATTAATTGGACAAGTTCATGAATTTCTCGGTCTAACAGTCGGGTTAAATGTACCACAAATGGAATCTATCGATAAAAAACGCGCCTATGAGGCTGATATTACATACGGAATTGGGACTGAGTTTGGCTTCGACTATCTTCGCGATAATATGGAGTCATCCCGAGCACAACAAGTACAGCGTCCCTATCACTTTGCAATTATTGATGAGATTGACAGCGTTTTAATTGATGAGGCGAAGACCCCGCTTATTATCGCTGGAAAAAAAGCAAGCAGTTCCGATTTCCATCATTTATGTGCGAAGGTAATGAACACATTCCAAGACACTTTACATTACACTTATGATGCGGAAACAAAAGCATGTAACTTTACAGAAGATGGCATTACAAAAATTGAAGATTTATTTGATATTGATAACTTATATGATTTAGAGCATCAAACTTTATATCATTATATGATTCAAGCATTACGTGCAAATGTCGCTTTCCAATGTGACGTAGACTATATTGTTGAAGACGAAAAAATTATGCTTGTTGATATTTTCACAGGACGTATTATGGATGGCCGCTCGTTAAGCGATGGCTTACATCAAGCACTTGAAGCGAAAGAAGGCTTACCAATTACAGATGAGAATCAAACGCAAGCATCTATTACAATTCAAAACTTCTTCCGTATGTATCCAGCATTATCTGGTATGACTGGTACAGCAAAAACAGAAGAGAAAGAATTTAACCGTGTATATAATATGGAAGTTATTTCAATTCCAACAAATCGCCCTATACTTCGTGAAGATAAAAAAGACGTCGTATATGTAACAGCTGACGCTAAATATAACGCTGTTTGTGCAGAAGTACTAAACATGCATAAGAAAAACCGCCCTATTTTAATTGGTACGATGTCAATCCTCCAATCAGAGACTGTTGCACGTTATTTAGATGAAGCAAAGCTTTCTTATCAACTATTGAATGCAAAAAGCGCTGAGCAAGAAGCTGATTTAATTGCTCTAGCTGGGAAAAAAGGGCAAATTACAATTGCAACAAATATGGCAGGACGAGGGACGGATATTTTATTAGAAAAAGGTGTCCACGAACTTGGTGGTTTACATGTAATCGGAACAGAAAGACATGAATCTCGCCGCGTTGATAATCAGTTAAAAGGACGGGCTGGCCGACAAGGTGACCCTGGAAGTTCTCAATTCTTCCTTTCATTAGAAGATGAAATGATGCAACGCTACGCAGGTGAAGAAATAGAAAAGTATGCAAAATCACTTAAATTTGATGAGAGCGGTTTAATTCAAAACACGAAAATTTATGATTTAGTCAACCGTACACAATTAATTTGTGAGGGTAGTCATTTTTCAATGCGTGAATATAACTTGAAATTAGATGATGTAATTAACGATCAACGAAATGTAGTCTACAAACTTCGTAATAACCTTTTAAACGAAGAAGTAGATATGATAGAGATTGTCATTCCAATGATCAAAAATACAATAGTTGCTATTGCTAAAGAACATTTATTAGAAGGTATGCTTCCTGAAGAATGGGATTTCACTAGACTAGTAGAAGCTTTAAAAGAAGTTTTATCTACCGAAGAAATTCCAGCATTATCTGCTAATAACGTCCATTCCGCAGAGGACTTACAAGAGCTACTAAAAGATACTCTTACAAGTTATATAGAACGTGTGAACGATTTAGAAAAAAATACAGATGCACAACAAGTATTACGTCAAGTTAGCTTGCACTTCCTTGATTCTGGTTGGACAAACCATTTAAGTGCAATGCAGCATTTAAAAGAAGGTATTGGCTTAAGACAATACCAACAAGAGGATCCAGCACGTCTTTATCAACAAGAAGGTTTTGAAATCTTTTTACAAACATTTAGCCATTTTGAAAAAGAGGTTGCTTTATATTTAGCAAGATATATAACTGTTCCACAAAACATATAACGAGGTGAATTTCATGCTATCATTTTTAAAGAAGGCAAGAAAAAAAGGTAGAGACTCTGTAATTTCGAGTTCTCAATTATTAGGAACCGAAGGCAATATCAACAATGCAAAAAACGTAAAACCTAACTTATACTTTCACCCTTCTTGGAATGAGGTTTCACAAGAGCAAAAGTACATTTATCAATTTTTACATAAATCTTTGCCTACCTTACAAGAAAATCAAATTTCGCTAGCTGGAATTGAAAGTAAAAAACATGAGAATGCGTATTATATTACTACATTTATTCGTAGTAGTGTAAAGCAGCCAATTCAATTTGAGACTCTTACTCTATCCTTATTAAATAAAGATGGAGAAACATGTGCACGTCAAGCATTTGATTTGTCACTCTTAGAAGAAATCCCATCAAATGTAAATATGCCTTGGACTTTCGTCTTTGAAGAAAATTCAATAACAGAAGCAACGCTATCTACAGAAGACTGGCAACTCGTATTTGACTTACAAGGCAAACATTCATTAGATTTAGATCCTATATGGCAAGAAAGACTATCTGAAAGTGCAATCATGAAATTGCAAGAAATTGTCGCTAACCTTACACCACCTGCAGCAGGTGAACTTAACTTACTAGGACTAAACGCAACTGTAGAAGAAAATGGCGATTTAAATGCAACTATTTTAATTCGTAATGGCTATAATCAAAATATAACCCTTGAACAACTTCCATTGCATATCGCAGATCGCTCTGGAGCCGTTGTCGCTGAAGAAACATTTACATTAAAAGAGTTTCAAATCAAGGCCAATTCAACTAAACCTTGGACCTTTACATTCTCTGCTAATTCTGTATCAAAAGAAACTATCGATTTATCTAAATGGAAAGCGTTTATTCCAGAGCAAGCGTAATTACGTGCTAATGGATGAATCAAAAACACGTCGTACTCTTTTAAGAATACGACGTGTTTTTTTATGTAAACTTATTTATATAATTCAACTACAAACGTTCAATATGATACGCTGCTTCTAACTTACAAAAATCATCTATATTGTTTATTTTGTTCTCATTTAATATTTTTAATTGCTCTTCAGTCGGCTCTTCATTAATAAGCTCGTTAATTTTTTCATTCACTTTCACTGCTAATGCTTGATGGAAATCTGGATGCCCTTTCAACTCATCATCTACTTTATTAATCCAAGTTGATTTTGTGTATAAATACTGTTTCCACTGTTCAACAAATTGTTGCATATCAAACTTTTCTTCGTTCCATTCAATTTCCTTCATATACTGCTCAAAAGAAGCAACAATTGAACGTGTAATTCCGACTTTTACTCCGTGTGGTAACTGTTTGTACATCAAATATTCCCTCCAGCTTAAAGCGATTTCTTTTTAACGTAAAGAAATCTTAAAATTCTTACACTTTTTGTGATATCATACTGCCAATCTAAGATGTTACTATACTGCTAAGTTTAGTAATTGTCAACAGACGTATAACATCTAGATATTCAATTACACACATGCATATCCGAATAATCAGAAACCCTCACACTCTATCATGTGAGGGCCCTTCTCTTTATAATGTTTCAGCTTTCAAAAATTGCAATTGTTCCTTCTGCTCATCATTCGCCATCGTCACGATTGTTTTTTCAACACGAGGATGTACATGTTCAAGCGTCACACTCATCCCTACTTTATGAGACTGCTCAATGAAATTCAATAATGCCATAGCTCCTGATACATCTATATAACGCACATCTTTCATACGTAAAATAACTGGAGATTTCACATCTTGTAAAGTATAAAAAACACGATCCACCGATAAGAACGAAAGCGGTCCTTTAATTTTATATGTCACGTCCCCTTCATTTACAATAGAAGTTTTACGTTCTTTACATTTCACCATATATATAATGAAAGAAAGAATAATACCAAACGCAACAGCAATCATTAAATCAAACTTCACTGTAACGATCATCGTTACGAGCATAACAATAACATCACCTTTTGGCGCTACATGCATTTTCTTCATGCTTTCCCAGTCGAACATTCCAATACCAGTTAAAATTAAAATACCTGATAATACAGCAAGCGGAATGTATTGTACAACCGGACCAAGTCCCATAATGAAAATAAATAATATAACACTATGCATACATGCTGAAAGCGCCGTTTTACCGCCACTTCTTATATTAACGATAGACCGAACAGTCGCACCTGCACCTGCTAATCCGCCAAACAATCCGCTCATCATATTACCGATACCTTGCCCAACGAGCTCTTTATTACTTTTATGACGCGTACCTGTCACATTATCCATTACGACCGATGTTAACAACGAGTCAATCGATCCTAACAAAGCAATACTAAGCGCTGGCAAAATAAGTTCCGCTATCCCTGCTCCACTTAAAGATGGAATGTGAAGCATAGGCATCGCTTCTGGAATCGTTCCAATCTTTTCAATTACTTTATTTAATGAAAGATTTCCGATAAACGGTAACTTCACTGTAAGCCCTTCGAGTAACGGAGAAAATAAAGGAAGCAAAGCAGTCACACCGACTAATGCAACTAAACTAGATGGAATTGCCTTAATCCACTTTCCAGAAACAATCATCACAATAATCGTTAATACTACGAGTAAAAAACTATTTTGCACATGTTTCACTTCGCCTAAAATAATGATTAATGCAATACCGTTCATAAATCCTGAAACGACAGGATACGGAATATATCGAACGTAAGAACCGAGCTTACATACACCAAATAAAATTTGAAATAGTCCTGCCATCATAAAGGCTATAAAACTCGCCTCTAACCCGTGCGTCGCGATAACTCCTGTCGCAATAACCGTAATTGGTCCAGTTGGCCCCGTTACTTGCCCAGGTGTCCCGCCAAATAACGCTGCGAATAAACCAGCAAAAATCGCACCGTATAATCCGACAAGCGCCCCTTCAGATGTTCCTGTCGCGGCAATCCCAAATGCAATGGCAAGTGGCAACGCAACAATCGCAACAGTAAATCCTGCTAAACATTCCTTTGCTATTTTTTGAAACATGAAAAAACCACCTTTGTATAAAGTCCATTTCCCATTGTACACCTAAAACGATATATTCGTTATCCCACTTTTTACAGTATCGTGACGTAAACGTATTCAATGAAAAGTTTCCCCCTTATCTTTGGAAACAATTGCAACTATGCTATAATGAACGAATTAAATCTTTTACTATATACTTGGAGGCACTATGCTAACTTTTGAAGAAAAATTATCAATTATTGAATCTTTCCCAGAACTAGAAAGAAAGAACGTATCATTAAAACGTGTAAACTTTCACTTTGAAGAAAGTCGTTTAGATAAAAAGAACGTTGTATATCACTTACACCCAAATGGAAACGGCTTTGTATATGCAAGCGGCATTAAAGGCTACAAAACGGACGATAAAGGTATGATTAACATCCGCGAGTTTTCAGCAGAAGAATTACGTTCAGTAATTGAGCAATCAATTGAACTACTATCACAAGAAGAAATCGTAGTACCTGCAGAACCTGCGAAAGAAGAAGAATGGCATAACGAAGATGGTCATATCCTGACTCTTATATCAGAAGATGACATGTGGAACGTTTACGCTGGCGTAAACTTAGACGGTACATTCAACTCTTATCCAGAAGCTGCGGAATACCTTGATGAAGAAGGGTTTTCACGTAAATAATACATTCCCATACAAAAAGAAAAAAGCGGAGACCTATCGTCTCCGCTTTTTTCTATACATCTTATTCTAAAAACACAACAACTTAACACTCTCAAACTCATTAATTCTTTTTGCGTCTAAACATCATCGCGCCTAAAATTAATGCGAACATACCTGCAATCATAGAAGTAGATTCAGTCGCTGCTCCACCTGTTTGAGGAAGTACTTTTGATTGTTTATTACTTTCTTTACTAGATGGCACTTCAGATTTATGTTGTACATCTTGTTTGTTTTGTACTTCTACTTTACCTTGAGCCTCTAGTTTGTTTGAAACTTCCGGTTGCTCTTTTACTTCTGGTTTCTCTAGCACGTTCGGCTCTTCTGTTACCTTTGGTGCTTCCAGTTGCTCTTCTTTTAACTCTTCTGTTGCTTCAACTTCTACTTGTTCTTCTTCTGGTTCTACCATAATTTCCGGACGCTCTGTTACCTCTGGTGTTTCTAGCACGTTCGGCTCTTCTGTCACCTTTGGTGCTTCCGGTTTTTCTGGCGCTTCCAGTTCTTCTGTTGTTTCTTCTTCAATCTTTTCTTCTTCTGGTTTCACCCAAATTTCCGGTTTGTCTGTTACCTCTGGTGTTTCTAACACATCCGGTTCTTCTGTCACCTTTGGTGCTTCCGGTTTTACTGACTCTTCCAGTTCTTCTG
>NZ_JBNNUI010000007.1:0-116059 GCF_050279585.1 Bacillus sp. NPDC094064 | reverse complement strand
CCGGTTCTTCTGTCACCTTTGGTGCTTCCGGTTTTACTGACTCTTCCAGTTCTTCTGTTGTTTCTTCTTCAATCTTTTCTTCTTCTGGTTTCACCCAGATTTCCGGTTTGTCTGTTACCTCTGGTTTCTCTGACTTATCCGGCTCTTCTGTCACCTTTGGTGCTTCCGGTTTTACTGACTCTTCCAGTTCTTCTACTGTTTCTTCTTTACCTTGCTCTTCTACTTCTGTTGCTTCATGGATCTTTACATTTGTAATATCATATCCATTAACTTTCGACTGATATCCCGATACAGGTTGTTCTTTCACTTCATACTTATGAGCTTTTCCTTCAATATCAACTGCTGGTAAATTTTCAAACTCATATTTCCAACCATTTGCCGCAGTAACTTCTTTCGTTGCAATAACTTTACCATTTTGCAGTAAATCTACTTTAATGTTTTCTGGACGATCGTTTACTTTGTCGTCTTTCCACGTTTTCGTTCCTATAACAGATGTAGTTTTTAACTTATTTGGGATCATAAGTTTTATTCCGTTTACATCATCCTTCTTAATTGTGAAAGGAATTTTGGCTTTCGGATCAAACTCTACGTAGTTCGGGGCAGAAATTTCTTGCACATAGTAATTGCCTGGAGTAAGATTCGGAGCTTCAACTATTCCTTCTTCATTTGTTGTATAAGTGCCACCAATTTTCTGTCCTGACTCTGTATACAATTCAAAAGAAACACCTGGGATAACTTTCCCTTCGTTTCCTTCAATATGCTTAACAATTTGCAGCGTTCCTTTCGCAGGTAAATCCCCTTCAGCTCCGCCGCCAAATGATATATTTTCAACCTTTACACTATTAGATTCTGAAATAGGTTTCTCATATAAAATTTGATAATCAAGTTTATAGTCATTCTGTAAATGTTTTAACTTCTTCCCACTATCAGTAATAGTTGACGTGTAGAAAACAGTAAAGGAATTAGCGTTCCCCATATGTCTATAAATTACAACTTCAAATGAATTATCACCAGTAAACTTAATATATCCATAACCTCGCTGTTGAAATTGCTCAAGAGACAAAGATTCTTTATTATTAATAGTTATCTTAAAACTATCTTTATTAAGCATTTGTCCTTCTTGTAAAGTATCTTTCAAAACAATATTGTCATGTAAATATTGTTTCTTTAAATTGAAATTTAAAAACCAACGTACTTCATCACTTTTGTTTGGCTGAATATCACCAGCTTTATAGAAAAAGATTCCCGGTTCTGTACCTCCACCTTTCGGGTGTGTAACACTTACCGTTTGTTTTTCTAAATTTGTTCCTAAATTCGTTTGTACATCTTTCGTTTTTCCTGATTCTACATTCGTACCTTGAACAGTGAAATTAAAGTTCCCTCGAATATTTTCAAGCTTCTCTACTGTATCGTTAAATGTACAAACTACATTATTTGTATTAATCTGACACGTACCAAAAACACGTCCTGATTCATCCTTTAATGCAATCGTGCCACTATAGCCCATTAATTCTGGAGGAAGCGATAGTGTTAATGTGTCCCCTGACTTCATTTTCTTTCCAGGTTTTTCACTAAAGTTTACATGTATACTAGTCTTTTCCCCATAATTTAATTTTGTTTTTTCAAATGTAAAACTATCAACAAATCCTGCCGTGTTTAACTCTTGAGCATGCCCTATGATAGGCAGAAAAACCTGCCCAATTATAACGGTAAAAATAAAACAAATTACAGATATTCTTTTTAAATATGTACTCATAACGCCTCCAATTTTAATTGTCATTTTGTTTTGTTGTTAAATCTTCTCTACCCTAAACCACCTAAAAAAGAGTTCCGACTAAAAAATATTTGCAGCATCAAACGATCTTTAATCATGTAACATACAGCGATAAAACAACACGATTCATTAACCATTCACTTACTTAGCCATATTATTCCGCTATACGTCTTTTTTGGGCAGCCAACAATAAATATTAATACTTATAAAAATATATTACAAGACTAGTTATCTAAATTATTTTTTGTTACTATGTTAGTAGTAACCATTTTTACTAGATGACTGCTTTATTCATAAGGTCATCTGATGACCAACTATCTTTCTTTTCCAATATGTCCCCAACATTCTCCCCCAATTTATTTATTCAACTCATACTAAAATATGAATATATTTCATAATCACAAAACACTTCTATTCAAAACATAAAATAAAATGTATATATTTTTTTAACCAAACTACCTCACTTGATCATTCTAAAAAAACAAGGCTATCTCTCCTTGTTAAGAAAGATAGCCTCGTTTATATACGTAACCACTCTACCACTTACTTTTTCGCGCCTTTCAACGACTCTCTTAGTACAAATTTTTGTAATTTCCCACTCGCATTACGAGGAAGTTCATCCACAAATAAATAATGACGTGGACGTTTATAATCTGCTAATTCATCACTTTCTTTGCAATATGTTTCTAAATCAACTTCTGTTATTGTTTCATCTTTCTTCACAACGACCGCAACAACACGCTCTCCCCATAGTTCATCTGGCTCACCAAGTACTGCAACATCTAATACACCAGGATGGCTATGAAGGAAATCTTCAATTTCACGAGGATAAATATTAACTCCGCCACTAATCACCATATCATCTACGCGATCTGCAACGAATAAATAGCCGTCTTTATCGAAGTAGCCTAAATCACCTGAATGATACCATCCTTTATACATCGATTTTGCATTTGCTTCTTCACGGTTATGATAGCCAGCCATCATAGTTGGACCTCGTAAAATAATTTCTCCTACTTCATAAGGAGGCAATACATCATCTGGTTCTGCCGGTGCATCTTCATTCGGTTTTACAATACGAATTTCATGACTAAAACACGGCGTCCCCGCTGAACCAGCTTTCGTAATTTGATCCTCTTCTACTAGAAATGCAACAACTGGTCCCATTTCTGTCATTCCATATATTTGAACAAGATCAATATAAAGACGTTCTTTACATTCCTTCACCAGTGCTGGTGCCATTGCAGCCCCGCCATAAACACCGATCTTCATCGAAGTTAAATCATACTGTGCTAAATCTTTTTGCAGTAACATATTCCACATCGTCGGTGCTGCAAAGAAAGTTGTGATCTTCTCTTCTTGAATAGTATGTAATACTGTTTCTGTATCAAAATGATGTAAAATAACATTCTTTCCGCCAACTTGAATGCGCGGGATAATTCCAGCGTTTAACTCACCGCAATGATATAAAGGTGCTACTACAAGCCCAACGCTATCTCTATTATATTTTATAAAATACGTACAAATCATACTATGCTCCGCCATATCACGATGACGATGCAACACGCCTTTCGGATGACCAGTCGTACCGCTCGTATAAAGCATAGAACAATAATCCATTTCATCGACTACAATATCTACTTGTTCAGCTGATGCTTCATTTACTTTTTCATGGTAAGAACTAGCATAGGAAGGTGTATCGTCTTCTACATACCAAAAAGACGAATTCGGAAAATCTCGTTCAATCATAGCAACAGTTGATTCAACTGCTTTTTCAAAGACAACTACTTTCGAGGCTGCATCTTGGAGGATATACGATAATTCTTTTGCTTTTAAGCGGAAATTAATCGGGTTAAAGATCGCCCCAATTTTCGCACAGGCTAAGTAAACGTTTACAAATTCACGACAGTTATATAAGTAAACAGATACACAATCTCCCTTTCTTACCCCTTCTTCTAATAGGGCGTGCGCCGTTTTATTTATTTGTTCATCCCACTGTTTATATGTCCAGCGAATATTTTTTTCCGGTTCCACTAACGCCTCTTTATTCGGATACTTACCAACAGCTAAATCGAAAATTCTCCCTATCGTCATGTACATGCCAACATTTTCCCCCTTTTCTCTTTCATAATTCTATCATTTCGTCTATAAGTAGACATTGTCCTCTAATAATTTGACTAATTTTTCTGATTATTATCGACATAATTTTACAAACGACGTTACTTTTTCATCCACTTCTTGGGAAGTGAAATTATATCGGCGATTTTCCGGATATATCGACCGCAACTCCATTTATATCAGCGATTTTTTAAATATATCGATCGCAACTCCATTTATATCAGCGATTTTTTAAATATATCAACCGCAACTCCATTTATATCAGCGATTTTTTAAATATATCGACCGCAACTCCATTTATATCAGCGATTTTTTAAATATATCAATCGCAACTCCATTTATATCAGCGATTTTTTAAATATATCAACCGCAACTCCATTTATATCAGCGATTTTTTGAATATATCGATCGCAACTCCATTTATATCAGCGATTTTTTGAATATATCGACCGCAACTCCATTTATATCGGCGATTTTTCGAATATATCGACTTACCGACAAAAACTGACAACATAAAGAAGAGACTGTTCCAAATCGGAACAGTCTCCACCTCCTTACACAAATAGCTCTTCTAATATTTTCAGCTTATCTTCTGTATATTTCACAAAGCCATCGTTATATGATTTTGGATCTTTCGGATTCGCAAAGTGCGTAATTGCACCTGTCTTCGGATGAACGAACTTACTTGAAGCACCGCATCCAAGTCCGATAATCGATTGTACTTCTTCCATAATCACAATGTTGTAAATACTTTCTTGCGTCGGAATCGCATAACCAACGTTTTCTAAGTTACCTAAAATATTCTTTTGACGGTATAGGTAATATGGTACGTAATTATGCTTTTGCGTCCATTCTTCTGCTTCGTGCATCATCGCTGTAATTTCTTCGCGACCTGCTACTTTATATTTACGTTTGTTTTGCGTCATTTCAGAAGCACGTTTAAATGATAACGTATGAACTGTTAATGATTCTGGCATTAACTTTTCTGTTTCATCTAACGTGTGTTTGAAGATTTCTAACCCTTCACCAGGAAGGCCAATAATTAAGTCCATATTAATATTGTTCATTCCCATTTCACGAGCTAAATGATACTTCTCAATTGTTTCTTCTACAGTATGATGACGTCCAATTGCTTTTAGTGTTTCTTGATGGTATGACTGCGGATTAATACTAATACGGTCAATATTCCATTTATTTAACACTTCTAACTTCGCTGGCGTAATCGTATCTGGGCGACCTGCCTCAACTGTTACTTCACGCACGTTTTCCACATCTGGGAACGCTTCATACATTTCTTCATACAGCATATCCATCTCTTCTGCTGTAATACTTGTCGGTGTACCGCCGCCGTAATAAATCGTCGTAACTTTTACACCTTTTTCTTTTAAAAACTTACCAATTTCACGAACTTCATAATGTAAACCGCCTAAGAATGAATCAACTGATCCTTGGCGTCCATTAATTGCGTAAGCCGGGAATGTACAGTATGCACATTTCGTCGGACAAAACGGAATACCGATATAAATACTTACTTCCTCTTTCAAGCGGTATAAATCCGGAACAACCGCTAATTGGCAATCAACAATACGCTGAAGAAGTTCAATTTTCTCTTCATGAATTAAATAGCTTTCACGAAGTTCTTGGTGCGCTTCTTCTTTTGACATACCATTTTGAAGCATTTTGTGAAGAAGTTTCGTTGGACGTACTCCTGTTAAAATACCCCAGCTTTGTTCAAGTCCCGTTAACTGCTGAAGGACAGAAAGATATACATAAGAAACAACGTGTTTCACTTGCTTCATACGCTCTTTTTCATCTGTAAAAGCAGATAAATCTTTCGCGAATGTTTCTTCATACACATTTCCAGTAGCCACATCCGTTAAACGAGCTGATGCTTTCACATTATCTTCAATGTGAATATCTACGATAAGATTTGCTTCCTCTTGTTCAAATCCAATCGTACTATCTTCAAAAAATAAGCCGCCAATATTTTGTAGCGGACGTAAAAAACGATCATCTTGTAACGTTTTAATTGAAATTAACAACATTATCACCTTTTCATTTGCAAACTCTCTTTAGTTTACTTGAAGGGCGTTTATAGGTCAATACAGAAGCTTTTACCTTATTTCTACATCCTATTTACCACTTATTGAATGTTGATTCTTTACGCATATCCTCTATTATAAATGACTCTTGTTACAATTTAGAACGTATCGTAAGACATAAGCAGCTGCATCTTTTAATCAAATGCTTAAACACAAAAAAACGTAGCCAAAAAGCTACGTTTTCCTTTTATCGTCTCGGTGTATTTTTATGATTTTTCAAAAACGGAAGCGGGAATTGCTTACGGAAGTGTTCTTTAATCATATACTCTACACCATTCTCACTATTTGAACGTGTAACCCAATCTGCAGCTTTCTTTAATTCTACAGGTGCGTTCCCCATAGCTACCCCGAGTCCTACATTTTCAATTATTTCTAAGTCTTCCATACTATCCCCAATCGCCACCATTTCATTTAGCGAAATATTTAAATGCTCTCCAAGCAATTGTAATCCACGTAATTTTGATACATTTAGCGGTAAAATCTCTACCCGTTTTGAATCACACTCCACATACTCTATATCTTTGAACGCTTTTCGGAGTGTATTTAGCCCTCTTTCTTTTTCACCGTTACTATGGAAAATCACATCAATTTTTGGCGCTGCTACTGGATGATCACGAAGCGCATCACCTAACGAATCTACAAATTGAACTGGATAAAATAACGGATCTGCGCTTGATAATACAGTACGCGCAATTATGTTTGGTGTATTTCTTTCACGATTTCCTATCGAAAACCGTTCATGCGAAATACGTACGTTACAATCAAAGTGCTCTAATACTTGCACAATGTTAAACGTCTTCTCTTCGGATAATCTTCTTTGAACGTACGGCTTATCTAACGTTGCTGAAACGAAAGCACCACCATGTGTCACTAATATAGAATCTAATTTTAACGCCTTTGCTACTTTATGAGCGGACTGAAAATTACGGCTCGTAAATAATGTAACGTATACATCTTTTCTTTTCACAAATTCAATTGTTTCGCGTAATCCTTTTGCGATTTTACCGTTGTTGTATAGTAGTGTCCCATCTATATTAAGAGCTAGTAAGCGATAAATCATGTCGCACTCCCCCTCTTCGCTGTTGTACTCTATCCATAATTTATGAAATAAATGTAGCAAATAGAACGAGTTAGAATTACTACTGAAAATTTGGTTTACTATATACATATACACTTAGCAAAGGAGATAGTACAATGCAAGCACCACCTTCCTTTTATGAAGGCGATACGTTAAAAGTCGCAAAAAAGTTACTCGGACAAAAACTTGTACATGTTGTAGATGGAATAAAACGAAGCGGCATCATTGTAGAAGTGGAAGCATATAAAGGACCAGATGATAAAGCCGCACATAGTTACGGCGGCAGACGAACGGATCGTACAGAAGTTATGTTTGGCGCGCCTGGGCATGCTTACGTATATTTAATTTACGGTATGTACCATTGTTTTAATGTCATTACAGCGCCAGTCGGCACCCCGCAAGGTGTTCTCATTCGTGCACTTGAGCCTGTAGATGGGCTAGAAGAAATGAAACGAGCGCGCTACAACAAAACCGACATTACAAAAGCGCAGTACAAAAATTTAACAAGCGGTCCTGGCAAGCTATGCCGTGCACTTAGCATCACTTTAGAAGAACGCGGTGTATCATTACAAAGTGATACGTTGCATATTGAATTAGTTCCAGAAGAAGAACATATGTCATCACAATATAAAATAACAGCAGGACCTCGTATAAATATTAACTATGCAGAAGAAGCTGTGCATTATCCGTGGCGATTTTATTATGAGGGACATCCTTTTGTTTCAAAATAAAGAAGCCATCCTATAAGTCATTAAAACCAACCTTATAGGATCGTTCTTTTTCTGCATACAAAATCGTACGACCCTATATATTTGCAAGTAATCATTTCGTAATTCATTACACGTCAAAAACCGAAATCCAATCTTAGATTTCGGTTTTGTTTCATGGCCAAATACAGTTCCTCTCCAAAGAGAAAATTTTACAAGCATTATTTTTTTGATGCATTATAATGATCCCAATTAAATTTCGACATAATGAAAGTTCCTGTCGGTATTAAAAATTGTAAAATAGGTTGTATGACATGAGGTAATTGCGCTAATAGAATGTACTGGCATTTTTGATCTGTAAATATCTCATGTAACTTGTCATACGCAACAGAGGGTGTAGGAGCTGTCCGATTTAAAAAAGCTGCTGCTTTTTCATTCATTTCCGCCCCAAATCATTATCTATTATTATTAAATACTATTTTTTGAATACACTCTCAAAATATTTTCTATTATATTCAATGCTTGGATTATTAGGTATGAACTTTGCAGCTTCTTCATTGTGATAAATCGCCTTTTCATATTCTTTTATTCGATCATAACAAATACATAATTGAATATGCGGCAACCACGTATGACACTCTTCCCGAACAAATGGAGAATCTTTTGGTCTTGGTCCGTCAATTGCTGCATGGTACCAATATATTGCTTTAGAATATTCGCCTTGTTCCAAAAACACACGTCCTAAGTGACAACACAGTTCTCCTCTCGGAATGTCGTACGTAAAGGATTGTAAACAAGAATCGATAGATTGTTTAAGATTCTCCAAGGCTAAATAACATTCGGCTCTTTTTAAACAAGCTTGAATATTATCTTCAACCCAACCCTTTCCTTCATCTAAAAATTTGGTATACCCCTGAATAGCTTTTTCATATAATCCGTGATCCTTACATTCATTTGCATAATAGTACACATCACGAGGGCTAAATTCTTTTCCACTTTCAAGATGTTTTTCGTACATTTGTAAATTACGATTAGTGTATACTTTTACTTTTTTATGACTTACCCCAATATCACTATTTATAAGGTTTCCATACACCTCTAAATATTCGTGAATAAATCCATGCCATTGAAAATTTCTACTTCTTTTGACTAATCGATATCTCCTTAACGAATGTGTTGGTTTTCCTTCTGCATCAAAAGCTAAGTAATAATTCATAGATACTGCATCCGTACTACGATGTAACGTATTTTTTAACTGCAAGAATTTCTTTCCATCCTCCGTAGCTATTATGTCATCTGCGTCTAGCCAAAGAATATATTCTTTTGTAGCTTTAGAAAACGCAAAATTTCGTGCTGCTGAAAAATCTTCAATCCATTTAAAATCATATATTTTCGCATCATACTTCTGCACAATTTCTTTTGTAGCATCTGTGGAACCTGTATCTACAATAATAATTTCATCCGCAATACCTTTGATCGATTCTAAGCATCTTGCTATCGTTTGTTCCTCGTCTTTTACAATCATACATAAACTAATAGTAATGGAGTTTCCCATCATATCCCCCCTATCCTTTTGATGTATATGTTTAGAGAGAAAATTATATTTCCTTTGCTTTACAGTTGCGTTTTCATTTGGATAGAGGAATTTTATGAGGAGATTACGCAGCAATAAAAAATGCCCTAATCACTAGACATAGTCTAATTATCAGGAGCACTTCAAAATAGATAGCTTTATTGCACAATTCATCCACAATACGTAATGAAGTCTTTTACATACAACTAAACAAAAAAACGCCCCCATAAAAGGAGCGTCTTCCACTATTACGCTTGTTGTTGCGCGTTATATAAATCTTCAAGTGGCTTCATGATAATTTTGTTAACGTCAGTGATAACGATGTTTAAACGTTGCTCAGTTTCCATTAACTTTGTAATTTTAGCATCTTGTTGAATGCGAACTACAACTTCTTGTGCTTGTTGGTTGTCTTCTTCAGTGATTTCTTGACCTTGCATCATTTTTTGTTGTAGGCCAAGTTGCATTGTGCGGAACTCATCGAATAAGTTCTTTGACGCTGCATCAGCTTGTACTGCTGCGTAACTTTCTTTTAAAGTTTTGAAGTCTTCGTTTTCAGCGATTGCTTTTTGTAATTCATATGCAACATCATGAATGTTTTTTGTCATTTTATTTTTCCTCCTTTAGAAGGCTCGTGCTTTTCGTACGCACTGCCTTTTAAGTACGTTTTCATACGCACCTCTTCTTACCATATCAAACTATGCGAAAGATGTGAAGGAATTTCACTTTTATTTCTATGTATATGCCTTTATTACCTAAGAACTAGAAGTAACAACCCTTGCACGAGTCCGATCATGCCGCCTAATAATGCCCCTAAATACGTAATCATTTTCAGTTCATTTTTCGTAATGGACAGAACTAGGTCTTCTAGTCTTTCTGTTGAAAATGTAGATACTTCTTGCTGGACAATTTCCGCGAGATGTAGATTGTTTAGTATGCTCTCTACATTTTCTGTTCCCCACTTCAAACCTTTTTGCACTAAGCCCGGAACCACCTTTTCAATGATTGTTTCTCGAACCGGCTCACATACTTGCTGAACAGACTGATTTAAAAATGTACTCACTGTTTCTTCTACTTTAATTGCTGACAGCACGGAGCTTACAATCATTTCTTTCTCTACAAATACTTCTACTTCTTTAACATCTCTTCCTTTTAGCTTTTCCCACTCTTTTTGCAGTACGTCAATTAAAATTTGCTTCGTACCATCTTGGCCTAAAAACTTAATGACTTCTGGCTGCACACGATCTACTACACTTACATTTCCTAAAAACATCCCGACTAAGTTAAGCAGCGTTCCGCGAGAAGCGAAGAAATCATCAATCATTTTTGAAAGACGTGCTTTCCCTTCTTCACTTTCAAAAAATTGAATTCCTCGCTTTAAAATAAACGCTGAGACATTTGGGATTACATGCTCTATTTTTTCATGAACAGAATGAGGTAAAGCTTGTTCCCATGTATATGTATAGTACTCCGCTAAAAATGACTCTATTTTTTCTGTAATCACACGTTCGATTTTCCCGGTTGCTTCTTCTTCTACATGCGCTACATTCCATTTTTCTAACATATGTCGCAGTGACTGTTCATTCGTAATTACTTTATCCACCTCTACTTGTGCCCAGTGAATGAAACTTTTTTGAAATTCTTCATTTGTTAGCTTTTTTCCGATTCCTTCTGGCGTTAACAAATGCTCGACAACCATTTTCCCTAATTGTACAGCAAGCTCATCTCGGCGCTTCGGAATTAACCCCGGCGTAAATGGAACTTGAAACTTCCCGATATAAATAGGACGATGCGGACGAAATAACATTTTTATCGCTAAATGATTTGTGAATCCTCCAATAATCGCTCCGAGCCCTGTCGTCGTTAACATACTTAACCATATATTCATTATAATCAACCTTTCGCTTCTCCAAAACTATAGCATATCATCATACGGACAAAAGTATAATGGTATAAAAACGTATTTGCAATATATAGCTTCGCCTATTATGCAAATGTTTGTAAAGGAGTGATTTCGTTGGTTCTTGGTCTTTTAACTTCTCAAATTCATTATGAGCAAACGTATTACACCGAAATCGCTAAACGCGCTCGGCTTTATCATAATGTCGTTGCCCAGTTTACGCCATTTAGTATTGATCCTAAAACAGACCTTGTTTCTGGTCTTATTTATGATACAGATACAGGAAAATGGAAAGAGCAAACATTCCCGATTCCTTCTTATATATATGATCGTTATTCTTTTCATGAGGAAACAGACTTTGAAAAAGCAAAACCAATTATTCAATCGTTACACAACCGTCCTACAACTACCTTTTTAAATAACACACTCATTGACTTAAGCGAACTACATGATTTGTTTCTCACTAATAAAAAGTTATCTCCTTATATACCAAAATTTGAAATAGCAACGATACAAAATATTTTCAAACTATTATTAAAAACAAAAGATATTATTATACGCCCTACTAATGCACATTCCAATGAAAGTTTGTACCGGGTCGCTTACAAAAATAAAACATTTTATATCGATACAATACATGAAACATATCATACCTCTACTCAATTCAAGCGGACAGATGAATTTATATGTTGGTATAAATCTAACGTACATTCAGCACGTTACATCACACATACGATGCTACAACCACCAAATCAATTAACATACCCACTCCACATTCGAACCATTTTACAAAAAAGTAAAGAACAGACTTGGAACGTTATAGGTCAATTTATACAAACAAGCTCCTTTCCAAATCAATTTTTACTTTCAGCAACAGAAGATTCCTCGTTGCACTCATTTTCAAAAATTAAATATGTACTATCTAGTACTGGCGTTCAACTATTACAAGATGCTTTACATGACATTATAAATGAAGTATTTCAAACACTAGATCGCTCTTACACTTCCTTATTCGAACTAGAGCTTTCCACAATTATGGATGAAAAAGGAGCCATTTGGCTTATGTATGTGAACACAATTCCCCCTTATGAACGTTACATTCGTCATAGTGATGCATTAGCTGAAAAAATCTTTCACGGACCACTAAAGTTTAGCCGGTTTACACCATAGCGAAAGGAGGTAAACTCATTTTGAAAGAGCACATATATACATTAAACATTTCAGATGAACATCCAAATAGTATTACTTTACCTTACGTTTTCTCTATTACACCACCTATTACATCCCTCTCCTTCGGCATACGTCATGTTGCAAGTGAGGATGTAAAAATTCATTATTCCTTTACTCGCGAAATTATGATTGGAAAACATATTGCCGAAAAACTTTTACTCCCTAAGTCCACTACTATTCATGCATTCACACAAAACCAAACGATTATTTTCGGACCATTAATCGGCATTTTCACAACCGGATTCAACGATGACTCACCTATTCCTTTAGGAAATCGATCAACGTCTCTCAGTGAGTTACTGACACCACCATTTACATTACAACCGTTCGTATTCGTCTTTGGCGTTCAACATATAAACTGGGAAGAAGAAACAATTGAAGGATATTTCTTTCAAGAAGGAACATGGCGAAAGAACAAAGTCCCTTTACCAAATGTCATTTACGATCGATTACCAAATCGTAAAGCAGAAAATTATAAACCAATCGTCAGAGCAAAAAGAAAATTAGAACATGACTACGCTATTCCGTGGTTTAACCCAGGGTTTTTTAACAAATGGGAAATTCATCAACTTCTTATGAAAGACGAGTCAATTATGCCCTTATTACCAAACACAGAAGCATTTCAACACTTCGAACAAGTTGAACGATTTCTCGGTACGTATAAATCCATTTACATGAAACCGATACATGGCAGCTTCGGGCGAAACATTCATCAAATATTTTATTCTCAAACAGAAAATTGCTACTACTGTCGTTATCGTGAAAATGAGGAAAATAAACTAAGAAAGTATCAGTCATTAGAAACACTTCTGAACCATGTGTTAAAAGGACATGATTTAAAGAAATTTATCGTGCAGCAAGGTATTTCGTTACTCCGCTTTGACGGGCAACCTGTCGATTTCCGTATTCATACAAATAAAAATCATTTCGGCAATTGGGTAGTCAGTGCCATCGTCGCTAAAATTGCTGGAAAAGGTAGCTTAACGACTCATGTAAATAGCGGTGGTGATACAAAATTACTGCAAGAGCTCTTTCCAGATTCAACGAAACAAGTTCAAATTGAAAATAAATTAAAACAAACAGCCTTGCAAATCAGTTATGCACTTGATAAGCAAGTAACTGGAAACATTGGCGAGATCGGTTTTGATATCGGTTTAGACAACGAGGAAAATCCGTGGCTATTTGAAGCAAACTCTAAACCAGGGCGAACTGTATTTCAAGATACAAAGTTAAAAGAGCAAAGTGAACTGACGCGCCAATTATTTTACGAATATGCCATCTACTTAACTGAACATTCTTTGCGCGATACGAAAGAAAAAATGTCTCAAATGAAATTAGAGACTTCGTCAAACACCGAACATATCCCTTCCCCTATGATTCACTCAAAAATACGAAAACAAAAACTTCCGCCTAAGTAATAAGGTGGAAGTTTTCTATTTACACGAGCTTTACTACAACCTCAGTTTCCACATGACACACACCGCAATAAAAAATATGTTTGCAGTATTCTTGTGAATGATTATGTGCTAAACCATCCACTGCACTTAATAATTCTTGATCCATATACGCACTATAATCGTCTATGTAATCTACAGCCTTTCCATAATCTTGGAGTATACTTTGGCAATTTTGACAAGAATATGTTTGTGATTCTAATGCGTTGCAAAGCGGGCAAATCCCCATCATGATTCCTCCTAAAAATATCGCTTTTTTAGATTGAAGAGAGCATCTAGCCATGCGTAATTGCGGTCAGTTCCTTTTCTGCCCCATTCCTGTTTAAAACAGAACTAGGAAGTTGGTGCCGATTTCATTTTTATTTTAATGAATAAGAAGCTAAGTATTAGCCCCAAAATAGCGGGTTACAAAGAGAAAACTCTATCTCATATCGCTCTTAGTTTAGCCTTCTTTCTTAAAAATACAACGATTACTCTTATTTCATAATTTACGAAATCACTAATATTTTTTTACAAAATTTACAAATTATTATTTCGTATATCTTTCTAGGTAACATCCATACTATGAGTACAAACTTAATTACCGATGGATTAGCGCCAAACGGGGCGATAATCTGGTTCAAATCCAGCTAGTCCAACCAAAAAAACTTTTATACTCTAAGGAGGATATATTCCTATGGCAAACCAAAGTTCTTACAATCAATTAGTAGTACCAGGTGCAACAGCTGCAATCGATCAAATGAAGTACGAAATCGCTCAAGAATTTGGTGTACAATTAGGAGCAGATTCTACGGCTCGCGCTAACGGTTCTGTTGGTGGAGAAATTACAAAACGTCTAGTTGCAATGGCTGAACAAAGCCTTGGCGGATTCCAAAAATA
This sequence comes from Bacillus sp. NPDC094064, assembly GCF_050279585.1. Lineage (NCBI taxonomy): Bacteria > Bacillati > Bacillota > Bacilli > Caryophanales > Bacillaceae > Bacillus > Bacillus sp. NPDC094064. The sequence continues at coordinate 101,247 of NZ_JBNNUI010000007.1, read as the reverse complement.
AATATATATGGCAAAAAGGTCTCAAGGCATATGCCTTGAGACCTTCCTTATTTACTGCAACATTTGTAAGAACCTTTTCGTGCGTTCTTCTTTCGGATTTGTAAATACATCTTCTGGTGTCCCTTGCTCGACAACGACACCACCATCCATGAAAATAACACGGTTCGCAATTTGATGAGCAAAACGCATTTCGTGCGTTACAATGACCATCGTCATACCTTCGTTAGCAAGTTCTTTCATAACCTTTAAAACTTCTTGAACTAGCTCAGGATCGAGTGCTGAAGTTGGTTCATCAAATAGTAACACTTCAGGTTCCATCGCAAGCGCGCGAGCAATTCCAACGCGCTGTTGTTGTCCACCTGATAATTGGAATGGATATAAGTCTACTTTATCCGCAAGACCAACTTTTTCAAGGAAATAGTTTGCTTTCTTCTTCGCTTCTTCTTTCCCCATCTTTTTCACTGTAACGAGCCCTTCCATTACATTTTGAAGTGCTGTTAAATGCGGAAATAAGTTATGATGTTGGAACACCATTCCTGTTTGCGTACGAAGATTTACAATATCTTTCTTTGTTACTTTTTGCGAGAAGTCTAGTGATTCCCCGCCGATACGAATCGTACCAGCATTCGGTGTTTCTAGTACGTTAAGACAACGTAAGAACGTCGTTTTACCAGATCCAGATGGCCCGATAATAACAACAACTTCACCCTTCTCAACTGTTAAATCTATATGTTTTAGTACGGTATTATCTCCGAAACTTTTTTGTAAGTGCTGAATTGAAATCATAAAAACAAAAACTCCTTTTGTAAAAGGATTATTTTAACGTATAGCGTTCTGAACGTTTCTCTAACATCTGTTGTATGATTGATAATAAGAAACAAATAACCCAATAAATAAGACCTGCTTCAAAATAAACAATTAAAAACTCATAGTTCATCGCCGCAATCTCCTGCGCTTTTCGGAACATTTCTGTTACTAAAATTAACGATGCTAATGAAGTATCTTTCACTAAGCTAATAAATGTATTCGAAAGCGGCGGGATGGATACACGCGTTGCTTGCGGTAAAATGACACGTTTTAACGCCTGTGGATATGTCATCCCAATTGTGTAAGCTGCTTCCCACTGTCCTTTCGGGATAGAAAGGATAGAAGCACGAATAATTTCAGATGCATACGCACCGACATTTAATGAAAATCCAACAATTGCTGCTGTATATGGCTCAACTTCAATATTAAGAGTTGGAAGGCCATAGAAAATAATAAATAATTGTACAAGAAGTGGTGTTCCGCGAATGATAGATACATAGATACGAGCAATCCATTGTAAAATACGACTACCTGAAATACGTGCAAGTGCTGTTAACGTCGCAAGTATAATCCCGATAATAAACGTAATTAGCGTTAATGGAATTGTCGTAAAAACAGCTTCCTTCAGCATAGGCATGAAGGAAGACTGCATAATATCTATCCAAGTAGACAATCGATCTGAAACTAATGCGCTACTTAGATACATTTTCACCGAACCATTTTTTCGCTATTTTATCGTACGTACCGTCTTTTTTCATATCTTCTAACGCTTTATCTACTTCTTGTACAAGCTTATCGCTACCTTTACGGAATAAGAATCCACTTTGTGAAGCTTCTTTTTCTGTATCTACAATTTTAATTTTTGCATCTTTTTTCGTTTCTAAATAGTTTAGTACAGATAATTTATCATTGATTGTGAAGTCAACACGGCCAGAACTTAATAATTCTGCTGCTTGGCTGAATCCTTCTACACCCTCAATTTCTGCACCGTTTTTCTTAGCGATATCTGCATAGTTACTCGTTAAAGATTGTGCTCCTTTTAATCCTTTTACATCAGCAAATGTAGCAGGCTTATCTTTATCTTTTGCGATAACTAATGCCGCTGAAGATGAAACGTATGGTTGAGAGAAGTCATATTTCTTTTGACGGTCTTCACGAATACCAACTTCGTTTGCAACCATATCGAAACGTTTTGCATCTAATCCTGCAAGTAAGCTATCCCATTGTGTTTCTTTAAATACAGGTTTTACTCCTAAACGTTTTGCAACTTCTTCAGCTAATTCAACATCAAATCCAGTTAATTTATTGCTTGAATCATGGAATGTGAACGGCGGGTATGTACCTTCTGTTCCAATTACAATTTCTCCACTTTGTTTAATCTTTTCTAAAGCGTCTTGACTAGCTGTATCTTTTTTCTCTTCTTTACCGCAGCCAGCTACAATCCCGATTGCTAATGTAGTTACTGCAAGCACTGAAAATAATTTTTTCATGATGGTAATCCTCCAAGTATTCTGATAGGAATTTAAAAACTATATTGATTGTATGCAATCTTGAACAATTTTTCAATGAAAATGTTCTTATTTAGTTTATCCTTTTTCTTCATAATCAAACAAAATAGAAAAATAACGTCACATACAAAAAATAAGTAACATTTTTTAATATAGCATTTATAAAGAAAAAGGTAAAACAATACTTCTTATTTCATCATTATGATTTATCGAAAACCGATATGTTCACCAATACAAAAAGAACTTGCGAAAATCGCAAGTTCTTCCCTATTAAGCACTTTGATTGCCTTCCATTTGCGTTTTATACATATCGTAATAACGCCCGCGCTTTTTCATGAGTTCATCATGAGAACCTTTTTCCAATATCGTACCTCCGTCGAGTACAATAATTTGATCTGCGCTTTTAATAGTTGAAAGACGGTGAGCAATAATAAATGTCGTTCTCCCTTTCTTCACAACTTCCAACGCTTGTTGAATCATCGCCTCAGTTTCTGTATCGATACTGGAAGTCGCTTCATCTAAAATTAAAATGGCCGGATCAAAAGCAAGCGCCCTTGCAAACGAAATAAGCTGACGCTCTCCCGTAGAAAGCGTACTTCCCTTTTCTGTAATTTCTTCATTTATATTGTTCGCAAACCTTTCAGCACCAACATCACGTAACGCCTTTACAATACGCTCTTTTGAAATTTTTTCATTTTCTAAGCTAACATTAGACGCAACTGTTCCGCTAAATAAAAATGGATCTTGCAATACAATACCCATATGCTCACGAATGGCTTGTTTTGGCATCTCTTTTATATCGTGTCCATCAATCGTAAGCTTCCCTTTTTCAAACTCATAAAACTGAAAGAGTACATTCATAATCGAACTTTTCCCTGATCCTGTATGACCGACAAGTGCGACCGTCTCCCCTTGTTTCGCTTCAAAAGAAATGTTTTTTAACACTTCATCTTTTCCATTATAAGAAAACGACACATTATCAAACTTCACATTTCCGTTTAAGCGAGGCATACGTTCTTCTTCTACTGCCTCTCCTTTTTCCTCTAACAATTCGAAAACACGCTCGGATGCAACGCGCGCTTGCTCCAAGTTCGCCAGCTGATTCACCATATTCGTAATTGGCGAGAACAATCTTGTTAAATAATCAACGAACGCATACAATACCCCAAGTGAAATAATACCTGTAGCACTTAATGACGCACCGCCGAAATACCAAATCACACCTGTGAAAGCAATATTTCTTAATACAGACACTAAATTATGCGAAGTTGCTGCATTTAAATTTAAAATTTTATTTTGATATTTAAAGTAATCGCCATTTAATTCTTCAAACTCTTTTTTCGTTTCGTGCTCTTGGCGGAACGCTTGAATAATTGGCATACCTTGAATCGATTCATTCACCGTTCCGTTAATATCAGATAAACGGGAACGCATTTTATGATTGTATACAGACGCATACTTTCTATAAAGAATCGCCCAAACAATTAAGATCGGGATAATTAATAAACAGAACGACGCAAGCTTCACATCGAGTAAAAATAGCGCTGCAAAAATCCCAATAATGTAAATAATACTCGAAACGAATGTGGCCAGCACCGTTACGTACAAATCACGAATGGCCTCTGTATCATTCGTTACGCGCGAAACAATTTTCCCCGCCGGTAAATGATCAAAGTACCGAATTGGCAACGTTTGAATATGAGAGAAAACGTCTTCCCTCATAATTTGAATAATTTTGTTTGCTGCCTTCTGCAAGAAGAACTGCTTTCCATACGCAAACAATGATACGACTACTAATAAAGCAAAATAGCCACCACCAAGTAATAACAGTCGATTTATTTCTGGCTTATAAAACGCAAACACTTCTTCCTTCGTTAATGCTTTCGCTTTATACACTTGTACTGCCTTACCATTTTGAATGGTAATCATATCATCTTTTACAGTACGTGACCCTTCAATATTCACTTTATTCGGTACAAAGTAGTATTGAAAACCGACTTGCATCACGCGCACTTCTTTTCCTTTTGTCTCACCCTTTTCAAAACGATCACTTCGCTTATAAAAGGCACCATTATACGAAACAGCCTCTTCACTCTTTTCTGTTTCATACCAAGGTTTCTCTATCCCAACGATATGATCGTCAATCATCGTTTTCGCGACGAAAGGACCAGCAAGCTCTGCAATGACGAAAATAAATAACATTAGCATCGCTGCAAAAATCGTCCCTTTCACTTTCATCGCGTATTGAAACAATCGCTTTGAAACGCTCATATTTTCACCCCACTATCCGCACTTTCACTTTCACCTTGTTGTCTGTCAAACTGCTCAGCATACCAGCCATTATTTCTAAGAAGCTGATCATGCGTACCCTCTTCTATTACTTCACCTTCATCCATAACGAGAATCCAATCCGCATGTTGCACTGCCGATAAACGGTGCGTCGTAATAATCGTCGTCTTTCCGCTTCTTTCCGTTCTTATATTTTCAATAATTGCTGCTTCCGTACGCGCATCAACAGCTGATAATGAATCATCCAAAATTAAAATTTCTGGATTTTGAATAACAGCTCGCGCAATCGAAATTCGTTGCTTTTGCCCACCTGATAACGAAACACCTTTCTCTCCAACGAGCGTTTCTAATCCTTCAGGTAAAAACTCTAAGTCCTTTTTAAACGCAGCAATTTCAATCGCCTTCTCGAGTTCCTCTTCTGTCGCTTCCCTATTTCCGAATAAAATATTTTCCCTCGCTGTTTTTGAGAATAAAATATGTTCCTGCGGTACATATCCAATCCACCCGAGTACATTTTCATTCGTCATTTTATCTAAAGTCACATCAGAAACTGCAATATCCCCATCTCCAAGCGGATATTGACGAAGAAGCTGACGTACAAGCGTCGTTTTCCCGCTTCCTGTTTTCCCGACAACCCCAAGCGTTTCTCCTTGTTTTAATGTAAAAGAAACCTTTTTTAACTTTTCTTCAGTTGATGAAGGATATGAAAAGGAAACGTCATCAAACTGAATATAGTCCGGCTCTTGTACAAGCTTTGGATTTTTCGGATTCTTAACATCCGGTTCATACGCTAACGTTTCATTCACACGGTCTAGCGACGCATTTCCTCTTTGCATAACATTGATTAACTCACCAATTGCAAACATCGGCCAGATCATCATCCCTAAATACACGTTGAAAGAAACGAGTTCCCCAAGCGTCACCTTTGATTGAAATACAAGATATGCACCATACACTAAACCGATTAAATAACTCAGTCCGACAAGCATTTTCACAGTTGGTTGGAATAATGCATCGATTCTTGCTACCTTCATATTTTTTTCGTAGACGTCATCTCCTAAATGATGAAATCTTCCTTCATCTGCATTCTCTTGTACATACGCACGAATAACGCGCACGCCAGCGATCGATTCCAGTACTTTATCGTTCATATCACCAAACGCATCTTGCGCAACTGTAAATCTTTCATGCAATTTCTTTCCATATATATTCATCGCATATGCCATAATCGGAAGCGGGATAAGTGCCGCGAATGTAAGCTCCCAACTAATTGTAAACCCCATCATACAAACGATTGTAAGCATATATAAACTAGAATCAACGAGCGTCAATATACCAAAGCCCGCTGTCATAGCGATTGCTTTTAAATCGTTCGTTGCTCTCGCCATTAAATCGCCAGTACGATTTTTTTGATAAAACGTCGGCGTCATTTTAAGTAAATGCCCCATAAATTTAGAACGCATCGTCTTCTCAAGTACGAATGCACCACCAAACAATTGATGTTGCCAAACGAAAGTAAGACCATATCCAACTATCGTGACCCCTATTAAAATAAGAATAGATTGTATAATTGCTTCGTTCGATAACGTTCCTGTTTTTATATTATCAATCGTAACCCCTAACACTTTCGGGGGAATGACTTCAACTATATTCACAATTAAAAGAGCCCCAATGGCGATACTATATCTCTTCCAATGTTCTTTAAAAAACCATCTTAACTTTAGTAATACTGAAAACAATGTAATCTCTCCCTTCTCGTTCTCGTTTCACTCTCATTTCGTTATCCACTATCCAAATCCAGCACATTTACATTTCGCAACCCATACAATCTCATCACATTTTTCCACCTTCCAACGATTTTTTCGTAATCCTACAAAGGAAACACGGAAAATAAACAAAAAAAAGCATACCGTCGCTTGACGATATGCAAAAGAAATGCATAAAAGCGTACGTTACGATATACGCAACGTACGCTTCTCATAAGACAAAAAGGTCCTATATATCCGCACGGGTTGCGTAATGATATGAATGTTTTCTGCCATTTAACAGAGCTAAACTCATTACATTTACGATTACAATCATTACGCACACCCCTTTCATTTATTTTCCATTTATAATCTTATAACTTTATTAAGTATTCTGTCAATTGTTTTTTTACATATAGAAAAAAAACACAATGAATCCATTTGAAAATATTATCACCCCTACAATCACCTTATACTCACTCTTACAAGTTGCTATTTTAGAAGGACTAATCATGCCAACTAGCAAGACGTACAAATTTTATGTAAACGGAGAATGGAGTATTTAGTTCAATTTTCGATTTGGTTTCCCAAATCGAACTAACACATGCCATAATAATTTTAATTCCTGAAGCACTTCTTCATAAGTTCCACGATCACGCCAAGATAGTGGATTACGTTTCAAATCCACTACAGCAGAGCCAATTATATTTGCATCGATACAATTATTTTGCGCAATGCGTCTTGCCAAAGATGGCATTTTTGAACCCCTAAAGTCCATTGGAACTTCATCTACCATAAGTAAAAAACCCATGTGCCAATACAAATTAATAGAATACTTCAGGCAAATTTCTTCTAAAGTTCTTCCTACATCCGTACCCTTAAATGAAGGATCTACAACAAGCACTTCCACATCTTCTTTAAGAGAAATATCTCCATGAACTTGCGCTTCAATATAATGGTTAAGATTACGGGCTGACTCTTTATTTACTAAATCTATAAACGGCCTTTCCAGGTTAGCCAGTAAATGATTAATGAATCTTGTTGGAGTCAAATTCCCTTCACCAATTGCAAAATCTCTTACGAATACCTCTTCCAAAAGAGCAGCTAAAATCATATCAAACTCTTCATAAGTGCCTTTTTCTTTTGGATCTTGATGCGAATCTAAATACGTATATGTAGAGCGATAAGAAACCTTTGGAGATAAAAGAAAATAACATGACCCAAAACGCGGAGCAGGCCCATCTGGATGTAACATCAAATTTAGCGCTCCATACTTTGGCCGTTGGTTATTCGTTACTCCCTCCAATTGATATGCTCCTCCAAATATTCTCTTTTCCCAAAGGTCACGTTCACCACCAGGGTAAGCAGATACGCTTCCATTAGATAGCAATGTTTCAAACTGACTTTTATATACTCCTTGCTCAAACAGCGCTTCGGCAACATTTTTCATATTCGAATCTATTCTGTCTGGATGAAAGTGTAATGCAATCCTCGCATGGGACTTTACATTAGCGACAGCTTCTTCAAACATTTCATCTGTAATATTAGACATTTTAAGTATATGATTAATTGTTTCTTTAGCCTCACGTTTTTCGTTCTCTGCATATTTTGAAATATACTCTAAAGCAAATAGTTGAGACCTTGATAATTCCATAATCCAATCTCCCCTTTAATTGAACTGACCTTAAACACTTCAATTAAAAGCTTATTCTTTCCTTCTTATGAAACGAACCTGATTTATTAAAAAAGCAATTTAATAAAGTGAAACTTTAATCAGTGGGGGTTTTCTTCATCCCCCACTGATTATTAGCCTTCACCAATCGGACTTTTATGGGCAGCCCGACCCCCACCTAAATTCTTTGCTTTCGCTGAATTTTAAGGTGGGGGTCTTACTGCCCATTAAAGCGGGATAAATCTTAATTATACATACGCGCATTTTTAATCGGCAAATGTACACATTCTACAGAAATTTGATACCCTAGCCATCTCTCAGCAATATGTTCAAATGAAGAAACAGAGCCTGTTGTAAAAAACCGATGCTTCGGATTCAAATTGTCAGACAGGATTCCTTTGTGCTGTAAAATTGTACTTAACTCTATCGCTGTTTCTTCTGCAGAACTAATAATCCTTACATCCTCTCCTAGTTCCTCTTTAATATAAGACTCTAAAAGTGGATAATGCGTACATCCGAGAATTAACGTATCTATATCTTCTTTCGTTAATGGCAGTAAAGCTTGTTTCACTTGCTGCGCTACATATGCTATATCTTCTAATTGATTTTCTACAACTGTAGCTAAAGTCGGACACGCGTGACTATGCACTTCCAAATATGTATCAAGCTCGTGTAATGCTTTTTCATACATATTAGACTGGATCGTACCTACAGTTCCAATTACTCCGATTTTCCCTTTCTTTGTCACTTTAATTGCCGCTCTTGCTCCTGGATGTATAACGCCAATAACCGGAATGGACAGTGCTTCTTGCAGCGCAGTCAATGCAGCTGCTGCACCAGTATTACATGCTACAACTAGAGCTTTTAACGGAAACTGTTGGAGGAATTCAACCATTTCAAATATGAAAGATTGTACCTCCTCTACACTTCTTGGTCCATACGGACAACGCTTATTATCACCAATATAATAAATGCTCTCTTTAGGCAATTGTCTTATAATTTCACTCGCAACTGTTAATCCCCCAACTCCCGAATCTAGCACACCTATTACGGAATTTTTATGACCTGTAGACATATACTTCATCCCCTTCTCAATCTTCTAGCTCTCATAATATTTATTATATTATGAAAGTTCAATATTACATAATAATCCCTTCCCTTTTAATCACAAACTCTTCTCTATAATCTGATTATTGATATATCCATTGACGTATAAAAATTCATTTGTTACTCTTAAATACGTTAATTTAATATTTAAATCCTCATTCGTATCTCGGTGAGGTAGAGGTTGCAATCATTAAGAGTATCATTTCAGGAGATGTAGTGGCATTGATGAAGAAATGAGAAAGGAATGGTTGCCGAAGTAAGTCGTGTCCACCATGCACGCTTGCTGGGTCTGCATTTAATAAGTGCAGAACTGTCACAAACGTTTCGTTTGTGGAGAGCTATCGAGAGGTATGTCGTGGGTTTCTTATAAGATAGAAAGCATGTAACGGCAAATTACGTGCTTTTTTTGTTTTGTTTGGGACTTCTCTTCCTGACTTGGGAAGACATACATATCTCCTCGCTTGACTTGGTTATACTAACTTTGGAGGTATTTTCTATGCAACAAAAAAAATGGGGCTTTTGGGTACTAACAGCTTTCGTTGTCGGTAACATGGTTGGCGCTGGTATTTTCATGGTGCCAAGTACGTTGGCACAAACAGCAAGCCCTCTCGGTGTCACTTTAGCTTGGTTAACAACAGGGTTTGGTGTTTTAATGCTAGCTCTTGTTTTCGGTAATTTAGCAATTCGTCGTCCTGATTTAACGACAGGACCACAAAGTCATGCATATGCTTTATTCTCATCACCAAAAAAGAAAAAAATGGCTGGTTTCAGTATGGTATGGGGATATTGGGTTGCAAACTGGGCAAGTAACGTTGCCATCATTACATCATTTGCGGGATACTTATCACTTTTCTTCCCGATTATGAAAGATACACGACTACTATTTTCAATCGGCTCTTTCAATGTAGAAGTTGGAAAACTTATTACATTTACTATTTGTTCCGCCTTACTATGGGGAACTCATTTAATTTTAACAAACGGTGTAAGCGGAGCTGGAAAACTAAACTTCATAGCAACTACAACGAAAATAACTGGATTCCTTTTATTCATCGTCGTTACTTTATTTGCATTCGAAGCTTCAAAATTTGGACAATGGTACACACCGATGATCGATAAAGAAGGCGTATCACACGGCCTCCTTTCACAAGTAAATTTAGCTGCTCTTACAACGCTTTGGGCATTTATAGGGATTGAATCAGCGGTTCTTTTATCAAACCGAGCTACCTCTCCCAAAACAGTAAAACGTGCAACAGTTGCAGGATTATTAATTACAGTTGCCATTTACTTAGGAATTACAATTTTAACAATGGGTGTACTTCACGTTGATAAATTACAAGCTTCTGAACGTCCATTAGCAGATGCACTAAACGCTGCAATGGGTCATGGCGGCGGGAAACTTATGGCATTACTTGCTCTTACTTCCCTATTCGGTTCCATCTTAGGCTGGATTTTATTAAGCTCAGAAGTACCTTATCAAGCAGCAAAAGAAGGTTTCTTCCCTTCCTTCTTCGCAAAAACAAACAAAAAAGGAAGTCCAATTTACTCATTACGATTAACAAACATTATGTCGCAAGTGTTCTTATTCTCAACATTATCAGGAACCATTGCGGAAGCTTATACATTCGTTATAACCGTCTCAACACTGGCCTACCTTATTCCATATCTCGTTTCGCCAATCTTCCAGTTAAAACTAGTCGCAACTGGTGAAACGTATAAAAATGAAATGAGTTCGAGAATTATGGATGGCATAGTCGCAGTCATCGCACTTTGCTATGCACTATGGGTTATTAAAACAGGCGCATCTGATATAAAAACGTTCCTTCTCGGAATCGGATTATTCGTAATCGGTTTTGCCTTCTATCCATTAATGAATCGTGATCAGAAAAAAAATGACGAAAAGAAAAACGAGCAAGTTGCATAACGCAATTTGCTCGTTTTTTCTTTTATAAAACATATATAATAGAACAAAGAGGTGAAAAACATGTCAATCGAATCATTATGGAGCAGTCGCTTCCAACAACATATTCAAAATATCATTACATACTTTGCACGTATGATTAACGGTTTACTATATAGCTTCATCTTCGCTTCCTGTATAGGCGCTTACTATTACGCAAAGTTTCTTAAAACAGCTCCTTCTAAAGGAGTATCCTTATTGTTTATTACAATCGTCCTAACCGGGGTTATATCGAGATGCCCGATACGAACATTTATCCAAAAGCCTGATGCTGTCTATTTACTGGCACTAGAAGAGAAGTTAACTTCTTATTTCAAAAAGTCTCTTCTATATAATTACATCATTCAGCTTTTCCCATTATTATTTACGTTCCTCATTCTCGTACCACTTGCACTGCAAGCATTGCAATTAACTGTACCTTTTTTATGTACAATCTTTATCGTTTTAATGATTACGAAAGCTTGGAATATGTACATACATTGGATGTGGCGTGATAGTGATGAAAAAAGCATATGGTTTATCATTCGTATTGCTTGTAACGCACTTATCATTTACATGCTGTTTTATACAGCAAATGTAATCATATTAGGTGGATTACTTTTACTTCTCGCTTTCTTACTTCTATATACGAAAAAACAACCGACAAAACGAATACCGTGGGAGTACATAATCGAGCAAGAAGAAAAAATGGACATACGTTTTTATCAATTCGCTAGCATCTTCACCGATGTGCCGCAACTAAAAAAACAAGTAAACAGCAGAAAATGGCTTACGAATTGGATTGAACCTTTACTACATAAAAAACACGCTACTTTCTTCTATTTACATACACTATCGTTTTTACGTGGGAATGATTATTTCGGTATATATATTCGTTTAAGTATAATCGGTGCCTTCGCCTTATATTTTATACCGAACATATATGTAAAAGGTGCTATCGCTTATATCGTCCTATATATGATTTCCATGCAGCTTCGTTCTCTGTGGAAATATTTTTCAGGAAATATTATTGTAGCATTGTATCCAATTAATACTGAAGAAAGAATGAAGCAATTTCTTAGCTTAATTTTCACGTTAATAACCATTCAACTAATTGTTTTTTCAGCTGTAGTACTCGTTGCTACAGGACAATTACTACATAGTTTTATCATTATGATTGCCGGATTACTCTGGATCAAATTTATTATTGTACCAAAAACGAAGAAACGAATTTCCTCGTTTTAACGAAAAGGAGGCTGTACATAGCAGCCTCTTTTTTTCGTCGCCAAATTTAGCTGAAGTTGATCCCTTTTAAAAATCATATAAAAAGCGAGCCCCATTATCACCGATTCGCTTTCCATATAGTTTTATCCAATCTGAGAAATCTCCCCCTCATACTTCTCTTTCCCTATCGCCTTCATAAATAATACAATACTGCTCATACCCACGATAAAGTACAGAGCACTCATGCCCCAAGATGCAAGAAACGAGCCAATCATAACACCTAATGCACCGTTCATTTTGGCCACTTGAAAGACCATCCCATTAATCGCCATATAAGAACCTCGCGCCTCGTTTGGCACCATATCTGCCATAATAGATTGACGTACTGGTACATACATCATCTCGCCTACCGTTTGGAAAAGCCCTGCGACTAATAAGATCCATAAACTATTGCTCGTTCCGAGTATTGTAAATCCAATTGTATAAATGAATAAGCCTACATATAAAATTTTCAAATCATTGAAGCGTTTCAGCATTTTAATAAGAAGCGCTGAACATAACACAACTAAAATTGTATTCTCTGCAGAAATCCAGCTCAGCATGCGAATACCTGTTAAATCAAACGTGAAACCATTACCGAAGAAAAAGTGAACCGTTTCAAATTCCTTCTGCAAGCGAACGCCTAAATAATTATTAATTTGAAACTCTAACGATAATGTACATATACTCGCTGCACAAAAAATTAGAAACGCCCTGTCTTTCATCACAACCTTATAACTATCTGCCATATCTTTTAATACGTTCTTCTTCTCTACAGTTTTTCGCGCTACATACACTTCTTCCATATACACAGCCATCACATATAAAGTAATAACTGCAACAAGCATTAACACGATAAACAGTTGTAATCTATAGTTCTCAAATAGTAATCCGCCAAATATTGCTCCAATCGCAATTGATAAATTAATAGCCCAGTAATTAATGCTGTACATCACTTTTCGATTTTCAGGCGTACTCACATCAATTAACATTGCCTCTGTCGCTGGGTTCATAAGTCCAGATCCTAAACTATTCACTAACATAAATACAAATGTTAACCACGGGGAATCTACATAGTCTGAGTTTGCAATCCCCATACAAGCAATGGAAACGACTTGTATACTTTGGCCGATAATCATCACTTTTTTACGACCGAGCCGATCTCCAACATACCCACCATATAAGCCAATAATTAATGAAGCTAACACATTGATTAGCAATAAAGCACCAGCAAGCGCACTACCTAACTTGATTGAAAAATAAATCGCCATAAATGGAAAAATCATTGTGGACACAGTACGTGTTAAAAACGAAGTTATAATTCTAATTTTTATATTTCGATGCATACTCCAAAATCCCATTGTTTCCCCCTCCTTATGCTTACTTATTTTACTTTGAAAAAGAGGAAGAAAAAGGTTAGAATATTCTAAAGAGTTTCCCCTTTTATGAAAGAAGGAAGTGTATACGCATGAAGATTATGGACTATTACATTCGTTTACGATTACATGCACAAGATCAACAACATATACGAATTAGCTTACAAGAATTAGCGGATATTTTATATTGCAGTACGAAAAACGTAAAAATTGTATTAAGGAAAATGAGTGAAGAACAATTAATTCGCTGGACTCCAGGGCGAGGTCGTGGGAATAAAACAGAAATTATATTTATACATAGTTTCATAGAAGCAGTTGAATCTTATACAGATGAACTATTGGCACAAGAAAAATTAAAGGATGTCTTTCTTCTTTTAAAGGAGCCCCTGCCTCCTACACTTCATAAGAACATTGAAGGTAAACTCCATCATCATTTTGGCTATGAACCTTCAAATGATATGTACGACATTTTAAAAATTCCAATATCAAGAAAAGTAATGCCGCTGGATCCCGCTTTTGCGGCTGTTACAACAGAGAGCCATCTTACGGGTCAAATTTTTGATACATTAGTCGTTTATAACGATGTTACTGAAAAAATGGAGCCACACATTGCACATACGTGGGAATTAAGTGTAGACAGGCTTACATGGACGTTCTATTTACGAAAAGATATACATTTTCATAACGAAACAGTTTTAACTTCTAAAGATGTTCAATTTTCATTTGAAAGATTAAAGCAAGTTCACTCTCCTTTCGAATGGTTAACAGAAGAGATTGTTCAAATTGAAACACCATCACCACTGCAAATTCGATTCCATTTAGCAAAACCGAATTCATTTTTCTTACATTATGTAAGTTCCATGCAGCTCGCCATTTTACCGCATGATGCAAGTATTCAAAATCACCACTACATAGGGACTGGACCTTTCAAACTTGCTCATTACTCTGAAGATAATATCGTACTCGAAGCATTCACCCATTATTTTAAAGAGCGTGCATTATTAGACCGTATTGAATTTTGGGGTATTCCTGATCACGTGCAAGTAGATGCTGATTATGAGCTGCCAAATGAAGAGGAAGATGACAGACACGACATACAAATAGAAGAAATAGGCTGTATTTATGCTGGCTTCAACTTTACAAAACCTGGTCCGCATCACGACATTTATTTTCGTAAAGCTTGGAGAGAAATATATGATGTTGAAACGATACTTCGTAACATAGAAGGCAGACGAACAATTGCTGCTTCAAGCTTTTTCCCTGAAAGAAGCCGCCAAACTCCTAAAAGATCCTACTCTTTAGAAAAAGCGAAAGAGTATTTGAAAAAGAGCAACTATAACGGAGAGACGATACATATTTATTTCTTCGCATTTAAAGATAGTGAAAATGATGCAGAATTCCTAAAAGAACAGTGCGAAAGTTTAGGTATACAAGTAGAACTTCATCCATTTCTCGTTTCCGATTATACGAATCGTTCTATCGATCAACATGCCGATATTATTTTAATGGGAGAAGTATTTGCTACCAATCATGAAATTGCATTCTTAAATGTATTTAAAAATAAAAGCTGCTTCGTAAGCCGGTTCATGGACCCGCACTATGAAAAACAAATTAACTGTTTGCTAGATACATTTTTACTAGAAGAAAATAAAGAAAAGCGTTATGAACTCATGTATGAGATTGAAGAGTTTTTACAAGAAGAACACATCATTTTATTTAACTATCACGTTTTAAAAAGAAAAACCTATCCTTCTTCTTTGAAAAACGTAACAATTGATTCATTCGGTTGGGCGAATTTTGCGAAGTTATGGATACAACCATCTCTGCAATAACATACAAAAAAGCCCCTTACAAAAAGGGGCTTCTCGCTAATTATTTACTCTCATCTCATTACTTCGCTAAACTTTCAGCTAGCTGCTTCTCTCTCCACATAAATGTAATTCCGAGACCAACTATTAAAACAACGCCTGAGAAAGCGTATGGGTAATGAATATTTATATCAAATAATATTCCGCCCATCGCTGGTCCTGCGATATTTCCTAAACTCGTATACGTTGAGTTCATACCAGCAACGAACCCTTGCTCTTTTCCAGCTGCTTTTGATAAAAACGTCGTTAAAGCGGGACGTAGTAAATCAAATGCTAAGAAAATGAAGCAAGTAACGAGAAGTACAATCCAATAATTAAAGACTATAGTTGATACGAACGCTAACACTGCACCTACAATTAAACATATTTGAATTAAAACTTTTTCGCCAAATATGTCTACCAATTTTCCAAACATAAATACTTGCACAACTACTCCAAAGATGGAACTAATCGTAATAATCGCAGCAATGTCTTTCGGTGTGAAACCAAATTTATGATCAGAAAACAGACTAAATACAGTTTCATATGCTGATAAACCGAATGCGAGTACAAATACAATAATAAATGCGATTGCATACATTGGGTTTAATGATTTCTTTAAATCTCCAATAAAGCTCGATTCTTTCGTATTAGAAGAAATTTCTGCAATTTGTTCTTTCGTTAACGGCTCTTTCAAAATAAAGATCGAAATCACACATGCTATAAAGGCTATAATTGCTGCTACGAAGAACGGCACACGTATACCGTATTCTGCAATAAACCCGCCGATTCCAGGTCCTATAATAAAGCCGGTACTAATAGCCGCAGATAAATATCCCATCGCCTTTGGACGTTCTTTAATAGATGTAATATCCGCAACATACGCCGTAACACCAGGCATAATAAACGCAGCACTAATTCCGCCTAACACCCTCGCTGCATAGAGCATCCATACATCTTTTCCTAATCCAAACAGAAGCTCTGAAACACCAAAAATAAATAATCCAATGATGATCATTTTCTTCCTACCGTAAAGGTCAACCCATCGGCCTGTAATAGGTGAAGCAATAAGCTGAGCCATTGCAAAAACTGCAACGAGATACCCCATCGTCTTCCCTGTTAAACCCATATCATTCATAAAGGACGGCATAACCGGAATGATTAATCCAATCCCTAAAAAAGCGATAAATATATTACTCAAAAGAATGACCAATACCATCTTTTGTTCTTTTATCGGTTTATTCACTTTTAACACCTCTTCCCGCAAGTTCCTCTCAAAATAATGCCCAAGAAGTTTTTTCTTTATCCTGTTATTCGTGGGCTCATAATAAATGGAGACGGCTCTCACTTATTAAAGTTTCACTCTCTCCTTCAACACATACATAAGTATTAGATGAATGACTATCATTCAGTTTTCCTCAAAAATGAACCCACCTTTTCAGACAGGTTCATCCCACTATTTCTTTATATGTAGTGCATGTGTTAAAAAATCTAGTACTTCTGCCTTTTGTAGTTCGACTTGCTCATCATCTTTATGATCATATAAATACACTTGTTCCGCTGCTGATTCAACAAGGGCGATAAATAACTTCGCTGTTCGCTCTGCGTGAACCGAATCACGAATTTCACCAGTTTCTTTCGCCTCACTTAAAAATTCGCTTAGCCACATATAGAGAGGCTCATACACAGCTTCCCATTCTTTTATATGTTCTGTAGATGCAAGACCCGCATACATTAAAGCCTGTATTTCACGATATTCAGCTATAAAGTTAAACACCGCATCTATTACTTGCGTAACTTTACTTGAGAAAGGTGCATCGTTCTGTACTTTTTCTTTCACTGCAAGTATCATCTTTTCAACCATCACTTCTGCTATTGCAGGCATAACAGATAACTTAGAAGGAAAATATAAATAGAAAGTTCCTTGTGCAATGCCAGCCAATTTCACGATATCAGAAATCTTCGTTTTTTCAACACCCTTTTCCTGAAACACTTCAATAGCTGCATAGACAATTTTTTCTTTTTTATTCATCATCTAAACCCTTTCACACACGTATTGAATGACTGTCATTCATTTTATAAAATAACTAGCTGTACTGTCAATTATTGTGCACTTTTCATACGAAAAATCTCCCAACAAATCGTTAGGAGATACAGTGAAATTATATCTTTACGAAAGAGCCTTTAATCCCGTCACACCGCATACAATAAGAGCGACACTAATAATACGTGCCTTACTTTTCGATTCACCAAATAAGAACATATTTAATAAAACAGCACCTGCTGTTCCAATACCAATCCAAACCGCATACGCAACACTTACTTGTAAAAATAAGAAAGATGTGTACAGGAATCCGAAGGAAGTTGCAAATCCACCTATATAAATCACCCCGTTGGCTAACGTCTTATCTTTACTATACATTTTAAGTCCTATCACACCGACTACTTCACTAATTGCAGCACAAAATACGAAAAACCATCCCATCTTTAAGCAGCTCCTTCCATAGTTTCTTCTTTATTATCAGCTAACTTTAAACCAATAACGCCAGCTACAACCATCACGATAAAGAATAGTTTTCCTACACTGAAACTCCCGCCAAAAAGGAATACATCCATTAAGAAAGTGCCTACCGTACCAGCTCCGGCAAAGACAGCATATACCGTCCCTGTTGCAATATGTTCGCACGCTTTAGAAAGAAAGTGAAAATCAACAGCGATAACTCCTACAATAATGACCCAATGCCACCAAGTATCAGCTTTATTAAAACCAAACACCCAAAAAATTTCAAAGATACATGTTAATATGACATATAACCAAGCTTTGTTTTTCATACTACCACCTCTTATGACTGAATATCAGTCATTTTTATTTTGAAAAATATACTCTTTCATCACTACTATATAAAAACAACTATCAACCTCATTTACCATTTTATTTATTCAATTACTAAACTAACTACATCCTTTTACATAAAAATGACTGAATGTCATTCATATATACTGTACACAAATATTTTACAAACTGTCAACGCCAAAAGATTATTTAAAATTTTTTCATCTGATTGTATATTCCCTAATAATCTGTCAATAATGCTAGTAACATAATATTTTCTCCATTCCCCCTTGGAGAGATCCCTTAAAAAGAGCAGTTAGCTTTTGCTAATCGCTCTTTTTAATTTGTCCGTACACTACTCATAAATCAAATTCATTTTTCATTACGTAACAAGGAACGGATGATTTTTTTATCTATTTATTTTCCAAAGCAGCTTTATATGCAGTAATTTTATTTTCAAGCATCTTCTCTGTAATTACTAAGTTTTCTCTTTGAGTTTGAATAGATTTTTTATGATCTTCTAGCAATTGCAAACGAGCCCCGGCTGTATGCTCCCCTTCTATATATAATCTAGCGTATTCTCTTATTTTCGCTATCGGCATTTGTGTTTGTTTTAATTTCATTACAAACTGCAACCACTTTATATGTGACTCTTCATACATTCGATTCCCATTTGTATCGCGATTTGCAATTAATATATTTTCCTTTTCATAATAACGTAATGTATGTGTGCTCATTCCTAATAATTTAGCTACCTCACTAATTGTGTACATACTCATACTCCCTCCGCATGCGATTTACCCTCATATCTTTTACTGCCCTATCAAATTTATAAAAACATTTGACTTAGAGTATACTCTAACAAATACAATCTAACCATAATAAAGTGAAACTTTAATCAGTGGGGTTCTCCTCATCCCCCGCCTAACTTCTTTACTTTCACTGAATTTTGAGGTAGAGGTCTTACTGCCCGGCAAAGAGCGGGATAAATTAATTTGAATTTAGGAGGATTTTATATGAAATATACTGTTATTACTGGCGCTAGTTCAGGGATTGGCTATGAATCAGCTTTAGCCTTTGCATCTCGTGGAAAAAATTTAGTACTTGTCGCTCGAAGACAAGAAGAATTAAACGAATTAAAATCGAAAATTAACGAAATGCATCCGGAGTTGGATGTTGTCATTCGAAGAACCGATTTATCCGTCACTGAAAATGTTTATAAACTTTATGAAAGCCTACAAACTTTTCAAATTGAAACGTGGATTAACAACGCAGGTTTTGGTAATTTCGCCTCAATTGCTGAACAAAATTTAAATAAAATAGAGACGATGCTGCATCTAAATATAGAAGCACTAACTATACTCTCTTCTCTTTTCGTTCGAGATTATTCAATGGTTGATGGAACACAACTTATTAACGTTTCATCGGGCGGTGGATACACAATTGTTGCTGATGCTGTTACGTACTGTGCTACGAAGTTTTATGTAAGTGCATTTACAGAAGGGCTATCTCACGAACTAAAAGAACAAGGCGCAAAACTGCAAGCAAAAGTTTTAGCTCCTGCTGCTACTGAAACAGAATTTGCGAAACGCTCATTGGATATTGATGAGTTCCAATACGATAATGTTGTACCGAAATTCCACACTGCAAAACAAATGGCACAATTTATGCTCGACCTTTATGATAGCGATAAAGTTGTAGGAATTGTCGACGGTTATACGTATAACTATGAACTTAAAGACCCACTTTATAATTTTGCCGTGAGACAAACGAATTCAAATTCTTAATAACCTCTCATTTCTTATGGAAATATAGATGCCCACTATTATTTACATAATAGTGGGCATCTATATACATTTTTCATCCAACATACCGAACCATCGCCACCTCATCACAATAATCAACTTTTGGACAATGTCTACAATCAATCCATACTTTCTCTGGCAATGCTTCTTTATTTACAAAATCAAATCCACACTTTTGAAAAAATACTGTTTCATACGTTAAGGAAATCACTCTTTTCACATGTATTTTCGTAGCTTCCTCCATCACATGATTTACGAGCATGCGCCCTATTCCTTTCCCTGCATATGTATGTGAAACGACTAACGATCGTATTTCTGCAAGATCTTCCCCTAACACATGCAATCCAGCAACTCCAACAATTTCCCCCTCTTCTTTCATCACATATAAACATTGCAAATATTGATAGAGAGATAATAGAGAACGCGGTAAAACAACTCCATCTTTTGCGTAAATCTCAATGAGATTATAAATTTCTTGCACATCACTTGTGACTGCATTAAAGATTTTCATATGCTATCCCCTTGCCCCCGATATTAATATTTATAACTTAAAATGAATTTTAATACATAATTTTATATAATAATACATCTCTCTTTTCCTCCCGTCAATCACTTTATACAACAAAAAACCAAGCAATCTAATCTATGCTCGGTTCCTCATTTCGTATCGGCAATACCGTCGAATATTTAATTTCGCGAAGTGCTAAACTCGTCTGTATACGTGTAATACCAAGCTTATTCAGCTTTCTAATAAACTGCTCCAACTCTTTGCGATCACGATTTGCAACCTTTAATAAATAATCGTACTCTCCCGTTAAACAGTGACATTCTAACACTTCCGGCATCGATTCTAATTCTTTCTCCAACACTTCTAGCTTATCGGATTGATGAATATTCGTACTCATAAAAATGAAGCATAACAAATCAAACCCAAGCTTTTCTTGATTTAAAATGGCTACTTGCTTATCAATGAATCCTTCCCCATCTAACCTTTTTATTCTTGCGTGCATCGCAGCTGGTGATAAATTAACGCGGCGTGCTAGCTCTGCATTACTTACTTGTGACTCCTTCTGCAATATATCTAAAATTTGTACATCTAAATCATCCAACACTTTAATAACAGATGACTCCACCAAAATCCCCCCTTTTTACTACCGATGATTATTCGAAAAAACATCTTATAATCTATATAAAACTGAATGTTTTTCCGCGAATATCATTTATAACTAAACATTTTATTTAGTTTTTACCATTATACAAAAGAATATATTACACAATAAAGAAAAATGCTAAAATTATTTACAATTCACATTGATTACAACAAAGGGGATTTTAGCATGCCTTATTTTTATGTCTTTTTATTATTACTCACGAGCTTATTATGGGGAGGAAATTTTGTCGTTGGGAAATCACTCGTCGATCATGCCTCACCGATGACACTGACAAGTTTGAGATGGATCATTGCCATTGTTTGTTTATTGCCGATGGTATGGTTTAAAGAAAAGAAAATCATTCCACCACGTGCTGCAATACTTCCGTTAATACTGATGGGAATTTCAGGGGTCGCTCTTTTTAACATCTTTCAATTTTTAGCATTAGAAAAAACATCCGCAACGAATGTAGGGCTTATTTCTACAATGAACGCAATTTCAATTGCACTATTTTCAGTATTATTTTTAAAAGAAAAAGTAAATACACTTCAAATTCTATCCATGATTCTTTCATTCTTTGGGGTAATTCTCGTACTTTTAAAAGGTGATTTCTCACTTTTATTTTCACTACATTTTAATAGCGGAGATTTATGGATGATGGCGGCAGTTTGCATTTGGGGAATGTATTCTGTTTGCAGTAAATGGGCAACAAAAACAACGACGCCACTTATGGCGACGTTATATTCTGGTATTTTCGGCGTGATTTTATTACTGCCATTTAACATAGGGAACTTTACTGTTACAAATATAAATACGTCTTTCATTACATCACTTTTATATACAGGGCTTATTTCTACAGTTCTTTGTATGGTGTTTTGGAATATTGGCGTACAGAAATTAGGAGCTACAACGTCAGGGATTTTTCTAAACTTCAATCCAATTTTCACAGCAATTTTAGCATTCTTTTTCCTCGGAGAAGAATTAACGTGGATACAAATTTTAGGTACAATGATCGTCGTGACAGGATGTTATTTATTTTCTCACTTCAAAACTGTTGCTGTTCAGCCAACTAGAGCTTTAATACGAAAGCACTCCTAACAAAAAAACATTATCCTCTTTATGGATAATGTTTTTTGACTTTAATCGTTAGAAATAAGTTTAAATTTCTGTCCCGCATGAATAAAAGGCAGTAATGAAATATCCTCTTCCACAACCATTCCAACAACGTTCACTTTCTCATCTACAGGTAAATCATGTACAACAACTTGCATCTCTCCAGCATATCTACCATATAATTCATTATCAATTGTAATGCTGCCTTTCTTTCTTGCAATTGTATGTAGTGGCTGTAACACAACTTTATTTCCTTCTCTTGATTCTACAGAGCGAATGACATCACGCGCTGGGTCTAATCGATTCGTATGCACTCTCTCTACCATTTTTAATACTTCTCTATCAGTTATAAGTGATTTATAGCGCAGCGGAATAATCCCTCTACTCGCACCCGCAATCTCTTGTACACTTTCTAGACTTCCGCTTATATCTCCAATTAACACCTTATCGACACCACAATCTTGTACAAGTTCTAAATACGCTTCAAGCGGGCGCATATTGCGGTGCTTTTCTAACGTCGGTAAACCTTCATATAACGGACCACGTTTTTCCCTATCCCCCGGAATAAATGCCATCGTTTTTATTCCGCACTCATGTAAATATTGATTTTGCTTTTGCAAGAACGACTTTGCTAGTCCTGTTTCGGGACGCGGGTAAAAATTATGCCACGCTTCTACATTCTCTATCCGTATCTTTTCAGCGATTAACTCTTCCCAAAAAGATTCTGTAATCGTACTCGCATTTAAAGCCACTTTCATCTTATGGGACACGCGCGCAATTTCTTTCGGCGCAATGCCATAGTCCATTCGTAAACCAGTAATGCCAAAGCCCAATAACTCTTCCACATTTTCATACGATATTCCTAAATGATGTAACGATTTCGGAGAGACATCAACCATTAACTCCATTTTATTTTCGAGAGCTTGTTTCCCAAGTATTTGAATTAACTCTTTATACGTATTTGGATCATCTTCTGGAATATGAAGTGATGTAAAAATAGATGAAAACCCGTTTTCCTTCGCTACTTTTAGCCACTCTTCTTGTTTCTCTACTCGCTCTTTTGAAAGATAAATTGAAACTCCTATCATATAAATCTCCCTCTCTATGAATAGAAAAAGAGAAAGGAAATCCCTTTCTCTTTTTCTATATATTTTCTGCCATTTCTTCTTTGAATCCGAAGAAGTACGTAAAGATGAATCCGAAAGTATATGCCACTACTAATCCAAGGAAATATAATAAATATTTATTATCAGCAATTAACGGAATTAAAGATAATCCTGATACGCCAATTCCGAGTGCGGCTGTGTGCATAACTGCTTGGAATGCACCGCCAACTGCTGCGCCTAAACAAGCAGTAAGAAACGGTTTCCCAAGTGGTAATGTAACCCCGTATAATAACGGTTCGCCAATTCCTAAAAATCCAACTGGCAATGCACCTTTAATTACGTTACGAAGTCGTTTATTTTTTGTTTTTACATAAATCGCAATCGCTGCTCCTACTTGCCCAGCGCCAGCCATTGCGAGTACCGGTAATAAAGGCGTTACTTGCGTTTGATTAATAAATTCCATATGAATTGGTGTTAAACCGTGATGTAGTCCGACCATAACGAGAGGTAAAAATGTTCCGGCCAGCACTGCTCCAGCAAACGCTCCACCAATATTTAAAATAGCATTAATTCCGCTTGTAATTCCTTCAGATAAGAAACCTGCAACTGGCTGAATTGCTAACATCGTTACGATACTTACCACTAATACAGTAATGAGTGGTGTCACAATAATATCAACTGCATTTGGCACAGCTTTTCGAACTTGTCTTTCCACTACAACCATAAGCCACGCTGCAAAAATAACTGCAAACAATCCGCCCCGTCCGGGTACGAGCGCTTCACCGAATAACTTTACGTTCGCCATTGCCGGGTTGAAAATTAAAATACCAGCAATTGCCCCAAGAACCGGTGTCCCGCCAAATTCTTTCGCTGTATTCCAGCCGACTAAAATTCCTAGGAATGTAAAGATACCTCCGCCAATAAGTAGTAACATTTGCAGCCACGTTGCATTCGGGTCAGCACCTGCATTTTTCGCAAAGTTAGCGACTCCGTTTATAATTCCTGACGCAACAAGACCAGGAATTAACGGAATGAAAATACTTCCTATTTTTCGTAAAAAGTTTTTCACTGATGTATTATTTTTCTTCTTAATCTCTGACTTCATCTCTTGTCCAAGATCTTCAAGGTGATGATCTGCCACCTCACCAATTCGCAGTCCCGTTAAACCTTCCATTTCAGCTGCTACTTTATTTACTGTCCCTGGACCAACGACAACCTGAAGCGTTTCATCTTCAATGACCCCCATAACCCCTTCAACCTTCTTCAAAAGGTCCATATTCACTTTACTTTCATCATGAAGCGTTAATCGTAGCCTCGTCATACAATGAGCAATGCCTCGAATATTTTTTATTCCTCCAAGTTGCTCCGAAATTTCTTTGGCCATTCTCTCTTCTTTCTTCATAATAGAATCCCCTCCCTATTATTTTATAATGCCTTCTTCACAAACCCTTTCGCGCATTTTAATTTCTCCAGTGCTTCCCCATGCTCACACTGCAATAGCACCATAACAATCGCAGCTTTCACGTTACGTTCTGCTTTTTCATAATACTCTGCCGCTACTTCATAACTAATGCCTGTTGCTTCCATAATAATTCGTTTTGATCGTTCTACTAACTTTTCATTTGTAGATTGAACATCTACCATTAAGTTTTTATATACTTTCCCAACACCAATCATGGAAGCTGTTGAAATCATATTCAGCACTAATTTTTGTGCTGTACCAGCTTTTAAGCGCGTTGATCCTGTTAAAATTTCTGCACCTGTTTCTACTTCCACATTTAATTTTGCATATTTACTTATTTCAGCATGTTTATTACAAGAAATACTAGCTGTACTCGCTCCCACGCTACCCGCGTATTTCAAGCCACCAATTACATACGGTGTTCGACCACTTGCTGCAATGCCAATTACAGTATCTTTCTCATTTAATCCAATACTTTTTAAATCTTCTTCTGCTAACTCTTCGCGGTCTTCAGCACCTTCCACCGCTTTAGTAAACGCTTTCAATCCACCTGCTATAAATCCTTGCACCATTGTGTCATCTGTACCAAATGTAGGCGGGCATTCCACCGCGTCCAAAATGCCTAAACGGCCACTCGTACCAGCCCCAATGTAAATTAATCGACCCTCTTCTTCAAAGGATTTAATAACAATTTGGACAATTTTTTCAATCTGTTCTATCTCTTTTTCAACTGCTAACGCAACAGTTCGATCTTCTTCATTCATACTTTGCAAAACTTCTTTTATGCTCATCTCATCTAGGTTCATCGTCTTCTCATTGCGATGTTCTGTAGATAAATTTTCTAACATGTTGTCACCTTCTCTGAAATTTAATTTCATACTTTTATTATAACTTCGAGAAATTTAAAATCAATATTACTTTCTTATTTTATGAAATTTTATTTCTCTTCATGACGAATTTATGTCACTTTAACTGGCAGTAAGACCCCCACCTCAAATTCAGCGAAAGCAAAGAAGATCGGTGGGGGATCAACTGCCTGTAAAAGTCCGATTGGTTCAACTAATAATAAGTGGGGGATGAACAAAACCCCCACTTATTAAAGTTTCACTTTATGTCAATATGCAAAAAAAGATGGGTTTCCCCATCTTTTCATTTTAACTTCCGTAACCGCAGAGCTTCTTCTCTCGTCTCCATAAATTGATCCAATACGTTATTACCAATACGATTAAAAGTAATCACATATAAAGCATCAATCATATTCAGCTGTGTCATTCTGGAAGCAATACTCGCGATGCGATGATCTTGCTCTACATCTGGCATACAAAGGCGAATATCTGATTCTTTATATAAAGGGGATGATTGATCAAGCTTCGTAATTCCGATAACCGTTGCACCTTGCCTCTTCGCATATTGCGCCATTTCAAGCACATCTTTCGTTCGACCAGATGTTGAAATCGCAACAAATATATCGCCCTCTTTTAAATTCGTCACAAGTGGCAACATCATATGAAAATCAGATAGCATCATCGCTGTAAATCCGAGCCTTGTAAATTTATAAGCCCCATCCATCGCCGGAGTAGCTGATCCGCCTACTCCGTAAAATATAATTTTATCCGCATTTACAATAAGGTCCGCTGCTTTCTCCAGCTCCTTCTTATCTATAGCCGTAACGCTCGCCTCAATTGCAGCTTTATTCACATACGTAACTTTATTAAACAAATCGTACGGTCCATCTTCCGTATTCATCACTGAAAAATCATTAATATTATAATCAGCAATCGTTAATTCACGAACGAGCGCTATTTTAAATGCTTTAAAGCTCCCAATCCCAATTGACTTACAAAAACGAACAACACTCGCTTCACTTGCGCCTGCATTCGTTGACACTTCTTTCGTCGTTAAGTTCGGAACAATCTCTGCATTCTCCATTATGTACATGGCAATCTTCTTTTCAGCTGGTGAAAATTGATCCATATTATTTTCAATTTTAAATAGTAATGTTGAAGCTTTCACTATTTAACCTCCACTTCGTAATCTCCACTCTTCCCTCTCCTTGTCATCACATACATAGATTTTACCATAATTATAAACTTTTCATGCCACATGACCATTGCTTTTTGCAATACAAAAGAGCTTACCTGCATCAGATAAGCCCTTCCTCTCTATACGAAATATTTCTTCAAAAGCGGTGGCGTAATAATTGTCGTTAATATAACAACAATGACAATCGCTGTGAAATTTTCTTTCGCTAATAAATTCGCCGTAAGTCCATTTGCAGCGATGATAAGCGCTACTTCCCCGCGCGACACCATCCCTGCACCGATACTAATAGAAGATTGAAGGTTGAATCCTGTTAATCTTGCTCCTAAACCTGATCCGATTAACTTTGTGAAAATCGCAATAAGCGTCATGATGATAATGAACCAAAGTTGACTTCCAATACCTTGAAATGTAATTTCCATTCCAATACTTACGAAGAACACCGGCACGAATATCGCATAAGCAATTGGTTCAATTTTATGTTCTACTTCATGCTTATACTCTGTTTGAGAAATAGCAATCCCTGCTGCAAACGCTCCAATAATACCTGCAATCCCCATCATTTCACTGTAATACGAAAAAGAGAAACAAATGATAAGTGCCGCACTAATTAACGCTTCCGATACACGAAGTGGGACAAGCATTTTCATAATCCACGGAACAACTTTCCATGCGATAAAAACAATACTAACAAAGAAAATAAGTTTCTTTACGATAACAAGCGTTATATTCACATCTTGCGTTCCTAAAAAGCTCATAACAAACGCTAATAAAATAACGACAATGACATCATCAAATACAGCAGCACCTAAAATCGTTGTACTTTCTCTCGTATTCATTTTCCCTAAATCTCTTAGCGTTTGTACTGTAATACTAACTGACGTTGCGCAAAGTAATAAACCTAAAAAAATTGCATGGGATTGCATTAATCCAAACAGCAATCCTGTTACATAACCACCGATGAAAGGAAAAATAATCCCACCAGCCGCTACTGCAAATGATGATTTCAAATTCCGATTTAACTCTTCTAAATCTGTTTCAAGCCCAGCCATAAACATGAGTAACAAAACACCAATCTCACTCAGTTCATCAATCAATTCAGAACTATTAATAATACCAAGCACAGCCGGACCGATAATAATACCAACAATTAATTTACCAAGTACAGAAGGCTGGCCGAGTCTTACGCTAATATCACCAGCTAATTTCGTACAAAGTAAAATGACGACAAGTTCAAAATAAAATAACATAACATCTTCTCCTACTCTATAAAGTGAAACTTTAATGAGTGGGTTTTCTTTATCCGAAGCGAATCGGTAACCCCCGTCCATTTCTGCAAGTAGTTTCCCCTATTCATCCGCATTTTATTTGTCATATTTTTATTTGACAAAATATTCTGAATTATAATAAAATTAATCCAGCAATTTTAAAAAACTACATACCATAACTGTACCTCCATTTCCTTACATACTCTTTTCTAGTGGGCCCATACTATAGTCGCAGTTATGGAAATGAAAAAACGGGGGGAGAGTCCAAAGTGAAGTCATTATTGCGAAAAAAAGCACTTAGTACCGAATCACCACGGCAACTAGATCGGACATTAACGGCACTCGATTTAACCTTTTTAGGAATTGGCGCCGTAATTGGAACAGGGATCTTTGTATTAACAGGGATTGTTGCAGCAAAACATTCTGGTCCTGGTATTATGCTATCATTCCTCATTGCTGCATTTACTTGTGCTTGCGTAGCCTTTTGTTATGCTGAATTCGCTTCTTCTATACCTGTCTCAGGAAGTGTGTATACTTACGCATACATGACAGTCGGAGAAGTCGTCGCCTTCATCGTTGGTTGGTGTTTAATGCTCGAATATTTACTGGCAGTCGCAGCGGTAGCTGTCGGTTGGTCTGGTTACTTACAATCTCTACTACAAGGCTTTAACATACACCTTCCCGCCATTATTGCTTCGGCCCCTGGCGTCGGAAAAGGTGGGCTGATTGATTTACCAGCTGTTTGTATTTTACTACTCATTACTGGTCTTTTAAGTTTTGGTATACGCGAAAGCGCACGCATTAATAATATTATGGTGCTAATAAAATTAGCTGTTATTATCGCCTTTATTGTAGCAGGTGCAAAATATGTAAAACCTGAAAACTGGACACCGTTCATTCCATTCGGATACGACGGTATTATTACTGGAGCGGCCACTGTATTCTTTGCCTTTTTAGGTTTTGATGCAATCGCAACTGCTGCAGAAGAAACGAAAAAGCCACAACGTGATTTACCAATTGGCATTATCGGTTCCCTTCTTATTTGTACTGTTTTATACATGATTGTATCTTTCGTTTTAACAGGCATGGTTCCTTATACACAATTAGATGTTTCTGATCCAGTTGCATTTGCACTGCATTTCGTTGGTGAAGATACAATTGCAGGACTGCTCGCTGTTGGAGCCATGACGGGAATGACAACCGTTCTTTTAGTCGTTATGTATGGACAAGTTCGCGTTTCGTATGCGATGAGCCGCGATGGTTTACTTCCAAAAGCATTAGCGCGTGTAAATAAAAGAGTAAAAATCCCTTTATTAAATACGTGGATCACTGGCGTTGTTGCCGCTTTATTGTCAGGATTTTTAGACTTACACTTACTAGCAAACTTAGTAAACATCGGTACGTTAACAGCATTCACGTTCGTTTGCTGCGCTGTCCTTATTTTACGAAAAACACATCCTGACTTAAAACGAGGATTCCGTACACCTTTCGTACCTGTATTACCAATTGTTGCGATTCTTTGTTGTTTATATTTAATGATTAATTTGTCTAAAACGACATGGATTAGCTTTATAGCTTGGCTTATAGCCGGCTTATGCTTCTATTTCTTCTACTCTAGAAAACATAGTCATCTAGCTACTGAAAAAACAAATGATGAAAAGAAAAAAGCATAACAAAATAGCTCGCCTATAAACTGGCGAGCTATTCTTATGCTTTTCGTTAACGATTGTAAAATGAAACATATGCCCAATTTCCTATTGGTGTGGAACACTTCAAAATGCCTATTTCGGTCATACACGAGTTCCACTTTTGCATACATATCTCCTTTACTTCGTTCCCTTCTTTTTCTTCTTCCATGCATTCACACTATCAAAGAAAAAGTTAATAAATAACGTGCCTAAACCCGCTAATAAGAACGTCATTAAAAATAGAATCCAAATACTTTTATCTTCTAAGAAATAATATCCTACAAGGAGCACAACCGCGATCCATACATATTCAAGAATTCTTTTTAGCTTTTTCTGTTCCAAATTATTCGCTCCCTTTTTCTATGCTCCTTTTAGTATAACAAAAAAGAAGCCTATCATGATAAGCTTCTTTTTCTTATACCTTACTTGTTGATACTTTTTTCAACGAGTGAAATCGCATGCTCTAATGTACGATTCATCATTTCTACCTGTGCATCTTTTACTTTCGCATCTTTTAATACAGCCTCTGCAACTGTAATTTTTTGCTGCAATGATTTCACTGCACCATCCGTTACATTCGCATCTTGTGCTTTCTTTACGACAGCTTTGGCAGATTCAATGTTCGCTTGTAATTTTTCTTTCGGTGTTTTCGGTTGTTCTACTACTTTAGATTGTACAAATGTTTGATGTGCAGTTTTTAATTCATTATACGTTTGAACAAATTGTTCCCCAGCACTTGCTACATTTTCAAACACTTGCTTTGCATTATTATAGCTTTTCTCTAATTCTTGAAATGCCTCTTTTGAATATTGACCTGGCTTATCACCAAATTCATACGTACCAGCTAACACTTCTTTTACTTTTCCAAGCTCTTCAAATAACGCATTTACTTGCTCTAACTTCGTACGATTAGAAAACTGATTGTACGCTGCTAATACTTCTGAGGAACTTAATGCTTTACTATATAATTTCGCTAACGCAATTTGTCCATTTAACGGAATACCACCATTTCCATTGCTATCAGGATCAGCTCCAAATGCAAATGGTACGTTCGGATGATACACTTTCCCTTGAGCTGGTAGACTATTTACTTTTTTACCATCTACGTAAATTGCTACTTCACTTCCATTATACGTTCCTGTTAAGTGATACGTTTTATTAGCTTCTAATTTCGTTCCAACACGTTTATAACTACCACCAATATGAGCCCATAATTCTACATTTCCATCGCCTGTAGATTCAAAACCAATTCCGCCGCCCTCTGTATTTTGCAAAATACCTTGCCCACGAATTTCATTCATTGAAAATACAGTTTCTAACGTAAACGAATTTGCTACTTTTTCTTTTTGCGTCGCTGAAAATGGAAGATACCCAAATGTATTAGCTTGTCCATTCAATTTCATTACATTTGTTTTTAAAGCTTTATCATATGCAATCGATACATTCCCTTTCACATCACCCTTTGTACCAAATGGTGAATTATCTTTAAATGTACCATCTAAGAAATTCACATCGAAAACATCAGCCTGTGGCACTTTTACATTCGGGTCAATATCATCTTTTTTCGTAGTAATTTCTGCCGTTAACGGCTGCACACTTTCATTGCCAAATGAATCAATTGCAACGACTTCAAGTAGATATGCTTTCCCGCCATCTAACCCTGCAAGCGTAAACGTAAGATCTTTTGGCACTGGGTCACGGTAAAACTCTGAGAATGCTAATAATTTGTTTTTAATCTCGCCTGTTTGTTTATCCTTTGCTTGTACGCGATAAGAATGAACAAGCAAATTATCCAACGCTTGCGGGAATGTTACTGTTGCCGCATTTTCTGTTACATTTGATACAGCAAGCTTTGCATCCTTAGCAAAGTATGGCTTTTCTTTATCACGATCTTCTACATGTGTAAATGTGTCTTTCTTTGCTGGCAATTTAATTTTCCAAGGCTCGCCTGTCCAAGAATTTGTATGGAAATCACGGCGATTAATCGTTACTTCTTCATCATCTACTTCTACTAATAAACCTTGGCTTAATGTACTAGCTCCTGGCGGGATATTTCCTTGTACTTTACCGCCTTCAACTTCCATATAACTTACTGAAGATGTACCAACTGATGTAAAGTCTTTTTGATGAATCGATCTCGGATCATCTAACGGATAATGTGAATGACCTGAGAATGTAATCACTTGCGGATATTCTTTTAATACCTCATTAATTTTCGCACTATCTTTTGTTCCCCACTCTTGACTACCGTATACTGTATCTTTAATATGTTGATGTAAAAATACGAAAATCGGTTTTTCTGGATCATCTTTTTGCGCTTTCGCCATCTCTTCTTTTAACCAATTAATTTGCTTGTCTGAATAATACCCATGCGTTGTCCCATCTTCTGGCGACATAACAAGGAAATGATAGTCTTTTACCACTTTATGGTAGTAAATCGATTCCATTCCTGTCTTTTCTAAGAAACGCTTCTGCGCGCCTTCTGCAGATAAACCGTTCCAGTAATCATGATTACCAAGAGAATTCATTCGCACGGCATCTTTATTTGCATTTTCATTATACACTTGCATGAAACGATCATATTGCTGCACTGATCCTGTATCCGTGAAATCACCTACAATAACAAATGCATCCTGCTTCGGTGCTAGTGTATTGAACTGTTCAATCGCCCTTTTCCAGCGAAACGTATCATCTGTTCCACTGTTTTTAATATGCACATCACTTACAACCGGAAAAACTAACTTCTTCTCACTCGCTGCCTTTTCTTGCTTTTTCTCTTCCGCTTTGACTGATGTACTCCACGGAATTGATACAAACGCTAATACAAAAACCATTAATAATCCAATAAGGCCTTTTACTTTTCGTAAAACAGTTCTGTCCACGTGAATCCTCCTCATATAATGAATTAATTACAATGATTATTGTACTGAACGTATATTAATTTCGTTTAAATTAAAAATAAAATTTATTTCACTTTTGTAAACATACAGTCAATTTCATATGAAATTCCACATTTATATGAAACAGACCCTCTTTGTCTAATAGACACCGATTACTTCTCGATACCGACAAATCATACCGTTTTCTCTGCCTAGTAAACTATTTAAATTTTTTATTTTTTTGTCCATTTATTAACAACATCTTCCGTGTTGTTACATTTAATAATAGTAAACAATCTCATGAAAAAGGAGGGATTCTATTGAAACCCCATAAAAACATCGGATGCTTTGCTCCTTTATCTATCATTTGTCAACCCATTTGTCCCTGTCCTCCTCCTATCCCCCCGCCTGAACAATGCGATGCTGAACTCATTACAAATGAATTTGCAGGTAATATTTTCATTTCAAATGATTTTATTTCTGTTGCTCAAAGACAATCAAAACAAATTTATCCAACATTAACTATTTGGAAAGATGATGGAAGTATTTCAGCATCTGGAACTATCTCTGTATACAACAGCAAAAACAGTACAGATGCTTTAACTGTACAAATAGTAAGTAATAATTCTAGTACTTTCACTGTTCTACCTGGTAATACCATTTCATACACAGGATCAAACTTACAATCTGTTTCTATAATCGATATTCCAACTGATCCATCTACTTATATCGAGGGTCGCTACTGTTTTCAACTCACTTATTGTAAATCAAAGCGTGATTGCCTATAAGTATATTCTGTTTACAAACAACTATTACCTTTGAAAAAGGCTAAAGGTCCACAAAAAACCGTGCAAACGAATACATAGTTTGCACGGTTTTTATCGAAATATTGCAATATTCTATGATAAAGTATAACGAATCGTCATACAAAACTCTCCTGTTTCTGCCGCTGCCGTTCCAAGAATTGTAACCGTATCAAAACGACGAACTGTAAAGGATGCGCTACTTCCAGATGCAACAACAATTGTTTCCACCGGAGTCCCCGCTATCCCGCCACTATAAAACACAATCGTAACAGGTCCTGTTCCAGTCGTTACTTTTAAATACCCAGATGCGTAAATATCTTGAGAAATATTATCTGCATAAATAACTTCTGCTGTTGCCGACGCAGTCCAGTCAATGCACACTTTATCTTGCACAATTGTTTTTTGTGAATTTGCACAACATGAAAGATTAGTACTACAATTCCCCATTTCATTTTCCCCTCTCTATGAAATTAAATATCTTGTCGTAATACAAAATTCTCCTTGATACGTTCCTATCGGAGCTGGTGTCGTAATTTGAATAATATCAAAACGGCGGAACGTAAACGAAATACTTGTTCCTTCAGAAACGGTGAATGTTTGAATAGTTCCTCCGCCAGGACCTAGTACTGCTACTGTAATTTGGTTTGCAGGGCTAACGCCTGGACCTACATCGTAAGTTAAATAACCTGTTCCAACAATATTTTGGTTCACATTATTTGTATACACAGTAAACGTACTAGCAGCAGCACTAGACCACGGATTACAAACTTTATCTTGGACAAAATTATTACTATCATCCGAACAACACGTTAAAACTGTTCCTGAGCACTCACAAGACATAGTCTTTCCCTTCTTTCTTTTTTATTCCTTATATGTGTATGTCCTTCAGAGTCTTTTGCCTGTACTATTCATCCATTTTCAAAAAATATGCAAACTTCATTACTACTAACTAGATAGATTCCGTTTTGTTTCTTTTTTTCATAAATTTATAGATAAAGATACTAGCCACAATAAGAAGAACGCCCCCTAATATTGGTAGCATATACTCTCCAACAACATCCGCCGCTTTTGCCCAATGCGGACCTAATTTCATTCCAAAATAGACATATAAAGTCGTTAACGGGAACATTGCAACAAATGTATATATGATAAATTTCCATATGTTCATTTTCGCCATACCACACGGAACGGAAATAAGCGTTCGAACTCCCGGTACAAAACGTCCAACGAATGCTACAACTGGCCCATATTTCTCAAAGAAATCATCTGCTTTTTGAATTTGTTCTTCTTTAATAAAGAAGTATTTCCCGTATTTTATTAATAGAGGACGACCACCGTAATAACCGAGTGCATATAACGTTAATGGTCCTGTCGTTCCACCTAGTGTTCCAGCTAATACAGCTAGCCAAAAATTCATATCACCCTCGTATACCCAATACCCAACCATGGGCAAAACTACTTCTGCTGGAATAAATTCAAACGTTAATGCTAATACAACTCCAAAATAAGAAAACTGCTTTAAAAACTCGATTATATCTAAAATAATTTGCTCCATACTTTAACTCCTATCCTATATTCATATTATGCTTCTCTTGTAATTGCACTGGTGCCATTTTTACAATTCGGTTCAAAATGAATAACACGATTCCAATGTCATCTAGAATACCGATAAATGGTAAGAAGTCTGGAATGAAATCGAGTGGCATCGCAACATACCCAACTAAAAAAGCGATAGATAAAATTTTCTTCTTTATTGAAACCTCTTTTGAAGTAAAAAAGTCAAATAGGAATGGAACAAACTTGCGAACATGAAATACAACTCTTAATCTACTTATAAGTTTTTTCATTTTTATATCTCCTCTCTTTGTATACAAAAAGGACCCTACCAAATATGGTAAGGGTCCTAAAAAAGACAGAAAGGGGCCTTCACCATTGCTGGTAAAGGTCTCACTAACAACGAAACGTTGCCAATAAAGCCGAGGGTTTCTCCCTGTAATGACGACTTTACTGTAATAAGTTACTCCCCTTTATATACACAATTTTATACAATCACATTAAAATATTTACTTAGGCTTGTCAATATTTTTTTATTTGTATTCATACCATTACATGATAGAAGACTCTATTCCCCATTCTTTTTCGAAACAATTTGGAGCTTTAAACGATCGGGATCATAGAAGGTTATTCTTACTTCTTCACCATCGTATTCCTCCACAAATGATATACGATAAAATGCCAATTTTTTCTTTATCCGCTCGATATTTGTAGTTTTTAAAAATAGTTCCTTCACTGATGATGTGACAGTCTCTCTATACTCTCCCAGTCCCCTGTTTACAACAAAACAAATTCTCGTTGAACCAATATCATACCAAACACCTGTTACACGTAATTGTGGTCTCTCCTTACTCGGTTTAAAACCTAGAATCCCTTCATAAAAATATAATGTTTCCTTTAAGTTTTTAGATTCTAATACAACACTTGTTGTAATCCTTTCCATCCGCACTCCTCCTGTCTCTATTAGTTTTCTATATGAGTCATAATTTACAATTATGTACGAATACAATACATAGTGATCAATATTTCATTAATAAAGGAGGAGTGTAACATGGATAAATACATGAAATCCTACATACCTTTTCATGGACCAAACGATCCTTGCCCTCCAATTGGAAAAAAATATTACTCAACTCCCCCACACCTATTTATAGGCTTTCAACCACCTAACTTACCACAATTCCCACCAAAAGAAGCTTTAAGAAAAGGAACTCTATGGCCCGCTTTTTATGATTTTTATGAAAATCCTTACAAAAAAGGACGGTGAATAAAAACGTGACACAAACATTGCCGGATGAATATTACAAATGGATTGAAGAACTACAAGAGCTAGACTTCGTATTAGTGGAACTTACCCTCTATTTAGATACGCATCCCGATGATACTGCGGCTATAAATCAATTCAATGATTTCTCCTATAAACGAAGAGTATTACAGCAAAAAATTGAAGAAAAATACGGGCCACTTCAGCAGTTTGGAAATAGTTATTCTAACGCTCCATGGGAATGGAGCAAAGGACCTTGGCCATGGCAAATATAAAGGAGAGAAAATATGTGGATTTATGAAAAAAAATTACAATACCCTGTTAAAGTAAGTACCTGTAATCCCGCACTCGCCAAATTATTAGTTGAACAATATGGCGGTGCGGACGGTGAATTAGCTGCTGCTCTTCGTTACTTAAATCAACGTTATACAATTCCTGACAAAGTCGTCGGCTTACTAACCGACATTGGCACAGAAGAATTCGCACATTTGGAAATGATCGCGACAATGATTTATAAGTTAACAAAAGATGCAACACCAGAGCAAATGAAAGCTGCTGGATTAGACGCACAGTACGCTAATCACGATAGTGCTTTGTTTTATCATAATGCCGGCGGTGTTCCCTTTACTGCTACTTATATTCAAGCAAAAGGAGACCCTATCGCCGATTTATATGAAGATATTGCCGCTGAAGAAAAAGCACGAGCAACTTATCAATGGCTCATTGATTTATCTGACGATCCCGACATAAATGATAGCTTGCGATTTTTACGCGAACGAGAAATTGTCCATTCACAACGTTTCCGGGAAGCAGTGGAAATTTTAAAAGAAGAACGCGATCGAAAAATTTATTTTTAACACACGTATCCTAGCGATATGTGTTTTTTTTGCGTTTACAGTTAAATCCTTCCTATTAAACATATAAATAGTATATTTATTCGATTTAATGCATTATTTTTTAATATTTTCAAAATTCCCTATTGCTTTCTAGTCATCAGACCTTTAAAATAGTAACAGTTACTCGACAAATTATTTGAATTTTCGACAAAAACACTCATTAGGAGGATTTTCTTTATATGCGTACAACTTTAAAACCAGCGCAAATACTTTCGATTAGTTTATTACTATTCGCAGTTTTCTTCGGTGCTGGTAATATGATTTTCCCACCACTCCTTGGACTTTCTTCTGGAGAAAACATGTGGGTTTCCATTACAGGCTTTATTATTACAGACGTCGGTTTATCTTTACTGGCTATCGTCGCTGTTGCTCTTGCCGGTGGTAGTTTCAACACTTTAGCGAGCCGTGTTCATCCAAAATTCGCAGCAGTATTCGCTATCATCATTTATCTTTCTATCGGCCCACTATTTGTTATTCCACGAACTGGATCTGTATCTTATGAAATTGGGATTGCACCACTTTTCCCTGATCAATGGTATTCTATGTTAATCTTTAGTGCGATTTTCTTTACAGTCGTCTACTTCTTATCATTAAACCCATCCAAATTAGTAGATCATATCGGTAAAATCTTAACGCCAATTTTACTCGGAATTATTGCAATTATGGCAACAAAAGCGATTCTTTCACCAGGATCATTCACTGAGCCTATCGGTGACTATAAAGAAATTCCATTTTTCAAAGGATTTCTTGAAGGATTTTTAACATTAGATGCAATTGGAGCACTTGTATTATCAACGATTGTTGTAAATGCAATTCGTCAAAACGGTATACAAGATAAAAAGTCCATTGCAAAATATACAATTATTTGCGGAAGCATTGCTGCTCTATTCTTAACAATTGTTTATTTCTTACTCGGTTATATCGGCGCTTCAAATGGAAACTTAGGACAATTCGAAAATGGTGGTCAACTATTAGCGGTCATTATGTACCAATTCTTTGGGACAAGCGGGAATGTTTTATTAAGCATCGCTATTATCTTCGCTTGCTTAACGACAGCAATGGGCGTTGTAAGTGCATTCGCAAACTATTTCGCAACAGTCCTAACAAATGTATCGTACAAAAAACTTGTTTTATATGCTTGTTTATTTAGCTTTGTTATTTCAAACTTAGGATTAAGCTTACTAATAAAAATTACATTACCTGTATTAATCATTTTGTATCCAATTACAATCATTTTAATTTTCGTATCCTTTATTGATAAATATACGAAACGTAAACCTTCTGTCTACATCGGAGCGATGATTGCAGCATTTATTGTTAGCTGTGTTCATGCACTTGATAATGTGGGAATGATACCAGGATTTATTGCTAATATCGTACACACAATTCCGTTTTACAACTTAGGAATCGGTTGGATCGTTCCAGCAATAATCGGTGGTCTAATCGGATACTGTATTCCGCAAACAGAAGCTGAAGGTGAAGTTTCTGCAAAATAAAGAAAAGAAGCAAGCATTGATTATGCTTGCTTCTTTTTTATTTTCACATCGTATGTTTAAATGTAAACAGATCCTCTTTTGACTGTACAGCAGACTGTTCCTCTTTTACATCTATCTTCTTTATCT
Organism: Bacillus sp. NPDC094064; assembly: GCF_050279585.1. Classification (NCBI taxonomy): domain Bacteria; kingdom Bacillati; phylum Bacillota; class Bacilli; order Caryophanales; family Bacillaceae; genus Bacillus; species Bacillus sp. NPDC094064. The sequence goes on along the minus strand of NZ_JBNNUI010000007.1, from coordinate 62,210 downwards.
CTCCCCCTAATCGAACTTTCCTCATCGCCTCTTCTATACTTTTTACAATCATATTTCCTGAAAAAATAGTAAGCCCGAAAAATGTAATTGGGACAAGAGGAATCCATGGATGCACTGTTAAAGATCTAAAGTATACTCCAATTAAACCTGACCATTCATGTGTATAAGAATCTATTTCTTTCATCCCTGGAATCGGTCCACCATACTGGACCGTCCCACCAAAAAACACCTCAAGTAACCCTAAATGAAGTAAAATGGTCAAGGTTTGAGTAAACTGTTGAAGAAATACGAGTATAAACGTCATATTGAGATGTGGAAAAATATGCTTTATAACTATGTGTCTTCTTGATCCGCCTAATATGCGCGCGGCATCAATAAATTCTTCCGTTCTCAATTTACGAACTTCATTCGCAACATATAGTGCAATAACTGGCATCGCAAGCGCTACAAGTAATACCACTTGGAATGAAGCCCTTTCAAAGAAAGTTGTTGTTTCCTCTCCACTTCCAAATCTATTAACAGATTGAAGAAAGAAATACGCAATCATAACTGTTGGAATGACTGTAAAACTATCAAAGAAAGCCTCAATCTTTGCAAAGCCTCTTTTTATGTATGTTCCGAGCAGAACACCGAAAAACACACCCATTACCATTCTAAGTAATGCGATTAAAAACGATATTCCAATCGTCCACTTTGCTCCCTCAATTACTAAATGTAAAAGGTCATATCCATTCCGGTCTGTCCCAAGTAAAAATTGTGATGAAGGTGAAAACGGTGGCACTTCTGGGTTTCCAGCCGCATCATATTGTAGTGTAACTTTTCTAATCTGCCCATCATTCCATATCGTATTTCCGATGCTCAAAAGAACTAATATGAGAAAAAATCCAATACTTATCCAAAACCTTTTATCACGTTTTATGTACATCCACATATTATAATCTCTCCTTCATTGCAGCTGGAACGAGATAATGAAACAGTTTAAATAAAATAAAAATCGGAATATAAATAAGTAGTACACTAACGATGAAAACCTCAACCCTAACATCCGGATACGATTTCAAAAACATAAAAATACCTTTTATATTAAAAATCCATTCTATAATATATAAATTTGATAACATGAACCATATATTCGTTTTTGCAAAGAAAAGTGTACTAAGCAACACATTTCGTAAAATATGGCGATTTAAAATATGAAAGCGATTCAACCCCTTTGCCTTAGCAAATAATACATAATCTTTTTCTAGTTCATTTTCAAAACGAAGCACTAACAGTTTCACAAACATAATCGTAGTCGGGATGCTCAAACAAAATATCGGCAATCCTCTAATGGACTCGCCTCCAATTGTCGCAATTTTAAAAGGTAAAAAGCCTGTCTGCTTAAAAAACCATATAACTAAAAGTTGTGATCCTAAAATAAGAAGAATGTCTGGAATGGATTCTAGAAAGATGAGAAACGATTTAATTCGATGTTGTATACGCGGTGAACTAATCATAATCATATAAACAATACAAAATGCTACCAACAATGAAATGCAAAATGCAGTCAAGAAAATAATCATTGTTTCTTTATAATGAACAAACAACTGTGGAAATAAAAATTTATCACTTGCATATTGCAAATTGGAAATATCCATTAATTTCGCAAATACTTCTTTTAGACTCTCTATGTACGCTGATACATTCAGCTCAAATCCATAAAATAATTTCGGCAGTGCCCCTAAAAAAATAATACCCAAAATTGAAATGATAAATTGAATTGTCATTTCCATCCCATTCAAAAAAACTCTCTTTACCATTTTCTCCCTTCTCTCTCTATAATTTACTCTTTAATTTTATTCTTAATTTTCCGAATTGTAAATATTTACAACAAAAAAATCACTAGGTTATGATCCTAGCGATTCTTTATGCACATGCTTTTCACTTTTGGAAAACGGCATATACAAAATGAAACATCCAATAAGCGCTACAACTTCTAATGAAATAATATAGTAAGGATGCGGCCCTAACATATCGAGTAATGAAGCTGTTTCTGGCTTATGGGCTAAAAACATATAATTACCGCCTGTTTTATAATTTACGAATGAAACAATTGGAATTAATATGTTTAAAAATATCATTGTGCGTTTAATAGATTGCAATGTAGGACGATATCCTTCTACCCAAGTCATAAAGAGCGGTGCCCAAATAAGTAATACATGTGCAAGGAAAAATTCTATAAAGCGAAAATGCGGAAAAGCATACTGCAAGTTTGGTGTTAAAATAGCTTGTGATGCACCGATAATTCCTGTAAAAAAGACAATCTCGTATATTCGATAACTTTTCATTACAATCATAATCGATGCTAATAATAAACTTATTGTACATAACTCAAATGGCAATGAAGTGCCTAGCTCAAAAATCCCTGCTTTCCACTCCCACATATGAAGTCCAATTTCACTCCCTATAAATAAAAATGCAATCGCGTATCGAACCGTTATATTCCACTTACTTTGACGTAATACATTTTGGTATTGATACAGAAAAACGATCCCTACCAACATAATAAATAATATAATGGCATGTTGCCTTGAATATGGAATAAATGGTTTTAATGGATGCGCACTAAAATAAGCTTCCATCTTCCTTCCTCCTCTCCTTCATCCAATATTATTGTAAGAAAGAAACAACGAGTCAATTCATTTGCTTAGGCTGGGACAACCTCTACCTTACATCTACATATTCATACCTTACAAAACTGTAAGGTTATTGTAAGCTAAAACGATTTGTCAGATTCCTTCCCTCTTCTATACTGAATGTAGATACTAAAACGAACGAAAAGGTGATAAATAGATGAAGAAGAAAAATAAAGTGTTAATTACTAGTGTAGTAGCAATCGGAATTGCAGCTGGATCATATTTTGCATTTGCTGGTGGCGGTTCAGAAGTAGCGATGGCATATAGCGGTTATAAAGTTACAGAAAAACAAATTGAAAATGCACAAAAATTTGGCGGCGAAGTTATTCCAAACGGAATTGAAACCATTTCATTCGATCCAACAAAAGGTACGTACGAATTAGCTGTTAAAAAAGGGGATGAAGTGAAAAAAGGTCAGCTCCTGTTTAAATATAATGATCCTACAGCTAAACAAGGTGTAACGGAAGCAGAAATGCAAAAGAAAATCGCACAAAAAGAAGTAACATTGTATCAAAAACAAATTGATGCAGCGAAGCAAAAATTACAAAAAGATAAAAATGCTGGTCTTCCTCAGGAAGCATTAAAAGCATCGGAAGTCGAAGTGCAGCAATTAGAATCACAACTTGAAATGAAAAAGTTTGAAGTTGAAAAATCTGATGAAATGATTAAAGCAGCAAAAGAGAAAGTAAATACTCTTACTGTAACAAGCCCCGCTGATGGCGTAATTGATGATATCGTGAAAACTGCTGATGAAAAAACCGGTATGAGCGGCATTACACTTCGTCACGCTGGTCCATTTAAAGTAAAAGGTCAAATTTCTGAATATGAGCTTGCTAGTATGAAAGTTGGGCAAGAAGTAACTGTTTCATCAAAAACGGTTGCTGGTAAGACTTGGACAGGAAAAGTAACAGAAATCGGCTCTACTCCATTAAAGAGTATGGACGAAAACAAAACAGTTTCTAACTATCAATTCACTGTCACTTTAGATAATAGTGAAGAATTACAAAACGGCTTCCACGTTTACGTAACGAGTAAATCAGGCGAAGCAACTGGTACGGTTGTTCCGAAGAGCAGTATTGTGAAAAAAGGAGACAAAAATGTTGTCTTCGTTGTAAAAGATGGTAAAGCGAAAGAACAAGCCGTTACGGTTGAATTCGAGACAGATAGCGAAGCAAAAGTTTCTGGAGTGAAAAAAGGAGAAGAAATTATCTCTAAACCTGAAAAAGACTTAAAAGATGGTATGGAGGTTGTCACTCAATGATTAACTTAAAAGGCATCACGAAATCTTTCCAAAACGGTGCTGAATCAGTTCAAATACTACACGGAATTGACGTAACACTAAATCAAGGAGAATTTACTTCTATTATGGGGCCATCTGGTTCTGGTAAATCAACTTTAATGAACATTATCGGTTGTTTAGATAAACCAACGACAGGTACGTACGAACTAGCTGGTCAAAACATTTCAAACATGTCTGAAACAGAACTTGCACGTGTTCGTAATAAAGAGATCGGATTTGTATTCCAAAACTTTATGTTACTACCAAGACTTACAGCACTTCAAAATGTAGAGCTACCTCTTATTTACGCCGGAGTCGATAAAAAAGAAAGACGTGAACGCTCATTAGCTGCTTTAACAAAAGTTGGTTTAGCTGATCGTGCTACTCACTTACCGAACGAATTATCCGGTGGACAAAAGCAGCGTGTCGCAGTCGCACGTGCAATCGTAAATAACCCAAAATTCATCTTAGCCGATGAACCAACGGGAGCACTTGATACGAAAACGAGTACACAAATTATGGACCTCTTTTACGAATTAAACAAACAAGGATCTACAATCATTATGATTACCCATGACCGTGAAATCGGGGAAGCTGCAGCACGTCAAATTGTAATTCGTGACGGAAATATCGTCCAAGATTGGAGAGGTTAATTTTGAACACAAGTGAAAATATACGCATGGCCCTTTCCTCTATCTTTGCCCATAAAATGCGTTCTATCTTAACGATGTTAGGTATTATCATCGGTATTAGTGCCATTATTACTATCATTTCAATGGGTGATGGTACAAACGCAAAGTTTAAACAAGAGTTAGGCCAAGGAAAAGATAATGAAGTAACGATTTACTACAACAATCCCGATTTTGGAACAGATAGTGCCAAAATTAATGCTGATATGCTGAAACGTCTTCAAACTGTACCAGGGGTTAAAGATGTTTATCCAGATGTAAGTATGCAAATCAATGCTTCAGCTGGATCAAAAACTACCTCTCTCAACTTAAAAGGTGGCACTGGTAGCTTTATGACAGATGAGAAACTAAAATTAGTTCACGGTCGTGAATTAAACGATAATGAATTAAACCAAGCAATTCCTGCGATTATATTAAATGAAGAAGCTTTCAATAAATTATTTAATGGTTGGGAATCAAATTTATATGCCGATATAAAAGGAAAACCATATAAAATAGTCGGTGTGTATGAAACAAAAAATGATTTCGGAATGGCTATGGCGGAAGGTTATACATCGCTTGAAAATGCTCCTGTCATTTCTGGAGTAACTGAATATGAAACTGTAAAACTAACACTAGTTTCTCCAGCAGAACGTAAAAGTGTAGAAAAACAAGCCGTTTCCATTTTAAATGAAATGAAAGCTCCTAAATTTGAGCATAAATTTGAAGCCCAGGACTTAGGTGACTTTACGAAGCAACTAGACGAATCAATTGGTATGATGAAAATGGTATTCGGTGGTATCGCCGCTATCTCCTTACTTGTTGGTGGTATCGGTGTAATGAACATCATGCTTGTGTCTGTAACAGAACGTACACGTGAGATCGGTATTCGTAAAGCACTTGGTGCAACACGTGGTAAAGTATTAATGCAATTCTTAATTGAATCTTGTATTTTAACAGGGCTCGGTGGTTTCATCGGATTCATGCTCGGTATTTTCTTCGCTTGGATCGTCTCAATCTTTGCCGGATGGCCACTTGTTATCTCAAAAGAACTTGGACTTCTGTCAGTAGGTATCTCAATGCTAATCGGTATTGCATTCGGCTTACTACCAGCTAACAAAGCTGCAAAACTTGATCCAATTGAATGTTTACGATATGAGTAAGTAAAAAACGTAGGAGTTTGCACTCCTACGTTTTTTATTTACCTATCAAATCATGTTTCTTCTATTATATATGTTTCACGTTATAAACACCTTTCATTATTTTAACGTACTAAAGCCATTATAGAATTCTATTATTTCAAAAATAATATGTAACAAGCCAAATGCAAGACGTAATTTCTTCCATGCCTCGACTTATTTTGTAACAATTATAACGATATTTCATTGATTTTCACTTAATATATATAGTCACCCACTAAAAATAGTTATTATTACATAACTACTTACCTGTTCCGACAGCAAAATACACTGTTTCTGTAACATTTAAGAAAAACTATAGTAATAGTTTCGAAACATTATTAATCTAATAGAAATTGAAATACTCTCCATTTTATGTTTCATATGCTCTTATCCCCCAAACAAACTATAAGAAAGCGCTTTTAGGATATTACTGGAATTATTACAGAATATTAATGACCCGTTACGAAAGCTTTGTAATTTTATGTTTTTCGCAAATAAGAAAATAATGGTTGCTATAATGAGGTCAACGAAAACAAATGCAATGGAGGCTATTATGAAAAAAATTATGGGTATAGCAACAGCAGCGGTTTTTGGTCTTGGGATTTTCACAACATCTGCTAAAGCAGAAACAATCGTAACGACTGATGTACTAAATGTACGAGAAAACCCAACTACTGAATCAAAAGTTGTCGGAAAGTTATTAGATGGATATAAAGTAAATGTTTTACATACAGAAAATGGTTGGTCAAAAGTTAAATTAAACAATGGTAAAGAAGCTTTCATAAGCGCTGACTACACAAAAGATACGTATTACGTAACAGCAAATGTATTAAACGTACGTGCTGGTGCAAATACAGACTCAGAGATTCTTGGTAAATTGAAAAAAGATGATGTAATTGAAACAACACACCAAGTTGAAAATGGTTGGATCCAATTTGAATATAACGGAAAAACAGCTTATGTTCATGTCCCTTACTTAACAGGTACAGCTCCAGTTAAAGTTCAACCAGTAGTTAAAGCTGAAAAAACAACTACAGTTCAAGATACAGCTAACGCTCGTGAAGCAGTTAAAGCAAAGGAAGTAGCTGAAACTCAAGCAAAAGCTCAAGCAGAAGAAGCAACTAAAGCTCGTGAAGCAGCTGAAGCCGAGGCAGCAGTTAAAGCTCAGGAAGCAGCTAAGGCCCAGGAAGCAGCTAAAGCTCAAGAAGCAGCTAAAGCTCAGGCTGAAGCTCAAGCTCAAGCAGAAGCTAAGGCTCAAGAAGCGGCTAAAGCCCGTGAAGCAGCTAAAGCTCAGGCTGAAGCTCAAGCTCAAGCAGAAGCTAAGGCTCAAGAAGCGGCTAAAGCTCGTGAAGCAGCTAAAGCTCAGGCTGAAGCTCAAGAGGCAGCTAAAGCTCGTGAAGCGGCTAAAGCTCAAAAACCAGCTACACAACAACCTGTTGCAAAAGAAACTGAAACAAGTGCACCATCATCTTCTCGTGAGTTACAAGTTGTAGCGACAGCTTACACAGCAGATCCACTTGAAAATGGTTATAAAGCAGGCGACCAAGTAAAATCAGCTATGGGTCATAACTTAACAGCTAATCCAAACATGAAACTAATTGCAGTTGATCCAAGTGTCATTCCATTAGGTTCAAAAGTATGGGTTGAAGGTTACGGAGTAGCAATCGCTGGTGATACTGGTGGAGCTATTAAAGGTAATAAAATTGACGTTTTAATGCCTGATAAAGCTACATCAAGTAACTGGGGGCGTCAAACAGTTACAGTGAAAATTTTAAACTAATTACTATGTAAAAGAGTCAGTCTCCATGTTGAGACTGACTCTTTTTTATCATTCTTACATTCTTTCTCTCCCGTCCAAATTAAATCTATCCTCTCTATTTCTTTAATGTAAATCCAAATTTATCCCATGCTTGTAAATAGTCTAATAAGAAAATCTCTTCCTCTACAATTCGACCAACTACATTTGTTTTTCCTGTATTCACCATATCTTTTAGCGCGATTTGTAATTCACCTTTATACTGACCATATTGTTCATTATCAATTAAAAGATCACCACGCTTAATTTCACGCGTATTATGAGGTTTAAACTCTTCTTTTTTATATTTCACACGGCTTTGTGTAGAACGAATCATATATTCCGATACATCCCCTCGATAAAAATGAGGTTCGTCTAACACAATAATTCTTTCTAATTCTGTCGTTGTATCATATAGTCCTATATCAAATGTTTGTTTCTCTTTATTTAATGCACCTAGCGCTTGTAACTCTTCTTCTGATGCATATGCATTCGCAATAATAACATCATCAATTAATTCTGTCGCAAATAGGTGCTTTGCCTGTGTTGTCATCGGTAATTCACGATGCTGCTCTAACGTACATAATCCTTCTGTTACTGGCCAAGGCCCATATGTTGCATCAAATGATGAAATAAATGCAGCTGTTCTCATGCCGTAATCTTTAAATTGTTTCGAGCATGTAATGAAATGATCGTATGATAATCCTGAATAACGGTGTGGATAAAAGTTATGACAACCAATTAAATTTTCACGATTTGGTCTATGACTCATAATGTTATCTACATATTTCGTACCGTTACTCATATTAATCTCGATTTTTAATCCATATGGGTTGTACGTCATAATTGATTCTTCTAATCCTGAAAAACCAACATCTAAACGAATACCATACGCACCTAGTTCATGGAAGAACGATAAATCGTTATATGAAATACCAAGTTGTTCAAAAACAGATGGACTAATATCAACTAACACTTGGAATCCTAATGCATTCGCATGCGAAATCGTTTCCTTAAACTCTTCTATAATTTTCTCTTTCTCTCCATCCACAGATAGTAAACATGTGAACACACGTGTAAATCCGTATTTACTTGCTAATGTTAAATACTCTTTATCTTTCTCCACTGTTGAATGTTCTGGATAAATAGAAATACCTAATCGTCTCATATGTACACGCCTCTTTCTTCATCGTTTTGTAAACCTTTTCAAATATATGTAGTGAAAAAATATATATCCCCTTCTCATTCACCACTTTTTTGAATCCGCTTTCTTTAAAGAAAAAACAATTTCTATCATTCATAACAACTACAAGTCTATACATCTATACTTTACATCTTTTTTTCATAGTTGTGTAGCTTTTACACAAATTTGTCAGTTTTTTCGTTTTAAAAATTGTTATCCGTTTTCAAGACATCTTCCTTGACTGTTACGTTGACCACTACATATACTCGAAAGAAAAGAGAAGACTTTTATATAGGGGATGAATATATGGGAGAAGCAATACTCGTAAAACGAGAACCGTTATGGACAAAAGAGTTTGTCGCTTTAATTTTTGCAAACTTATGTATGTTTTTAGGGTTTCAGATGTTAATTCCGACTTTACCTGTTTATGTGAAAGAAATTGGTGGCACAAGTTCCAATATCGGATTTGTTGTCGGGATGTTTACCGTGGCGGCACTTTTTGTTAGACCGCTAACTGGAAACGCCTTGCAGAAATTCAATAAAAAAATCATTTTAATGATCGGTACTGCTATTTGTTTACTTGCTATGGGCAGTTACCTTTTCGCCTCAACTGTTTTTCTCTTGCTAGCCGTTCGTATTTTACATGGCGCTGGTTTTGGTATTACAACGACTACATATGGAACTGTCGTTTCTGATTTAATTCCAGCAGCACGCCGTGGAGAAGGAATGGGATATTTCGGCCTTTCTGGAACAATCGCAATGGCGCTCGGTCCACTAATCGGACTATGGCTTATGCAAACATATAACTTTACTATTCTTTTTTTATGTGCGCTCTCTTGCACAATAGCTTCATTAATATTAACGAAATTACTTCAAATCAAAAAAACGAAACAACCACCACAGCAATCATCTGGTACTTTTCTCGATGGATTTATTGAGCGTAAAGCTTTACTTCCTTCATTATTAATATTATGTATTACATTAATGTACGGCGGGATCGGAAGTTTTATCACGCTATTCGCTACCGAAGTCGGCATTGCTGATATAAGCCTCTTCTTCTTATTTAATGCACTGGCAATCGCTGTTACTCGTCCGTTTTCTGGAAAATTATATGATGCGAAAGGTCATGCATTCGTTATTATTCCAGGAGTTATTATTACGTTTACAGGTATTATTCTACTGTCGTATACAACTACAATTCCGAGTTTAATTCTTGCAGCAGCATGTTACGGAAGTGGCTTCGGAGCAATTCAACCTGCACTACAAGCATGGATGATTGACCGCGTAGCACCACACCGACGAGGAGTCGCAACAGCTACATTCTTCTCTGCATTTGACCTTGGAATTGGCGCTGGAGCCATTATTTTTGGGTTCATTGCACATTTTACAAACTATGCAACTGTATATCGTTATTCCTCTCTTTTACTTATTGCTTTCCTGTTCATTTACATCACAAGCTTACGGAAACAAAAACAGAAAGGTAAAATAAACGAAAAAGCCGTTGGATAATGTTAACTCGCTCTATTTCAAAGTACTTAAACAAAAAAATCATATATACACAAATGCAAAAAGCAGTGGATTCCTCCAAAAATCACACTGCTTTTTGCATTGTATTGAAAGATGAACCATTGTTCTATTTATTCCTGTTGTTCGTATGATATTAATATATAGAACGAATTGGAGGAAATGTTGATGAAGGCAATAGTGTACACAAAATACGGTCCCCCCGATGTTCTTCAAATGTAAAGCATAATAATGACTCCTACTAAAGTGAAACTCTCTTGTTAGCAACCCCATCAGGATTGTACGCAAATAACCGGATTAAAGAAGTACACTGCGCACAATTTTTATTATACGAAGTACTCAAACTTTTTCAACATAAAAAACAGGGCAAATTCATATACGAATTGCTCTTTTTTATTGTTGTAAGCACTTCAAAAAAGACGGTTTAAAATCATTCAATCGTTTTTGCTTTCATTTCAAACCTCCCCATTTTCCCCTACATATTTTTCTAATTTTAATCAAAAATATGCAAAGAATCATTATTATGAATACGGTGAAATTTTACTTAGCGCATCCAATTTGGATAGTTTACCTCTCCTATTTTTACTATCTGTAAATAGTTTGATAAATGTGACTTCTTTACAAAACGATTGGATATATTAGCCGAAAAACCAATTAAATACAGGTATTTCTTTAAAGATTTGTAAACTTTTCATCACTTTGTAAATTTAGTGTAAATTTTACTAGCAAACCGTTTACAGTGCCTCAAGGTTTAGTTAATAATTACATCGTACATGAAATTTAAGGAGTGGAATGCGTGGAATATAATGTTCAAGATATGATCTTCCAGTTCATTGGTGGATTAGGTATTTTCTTATTCGGGATTAAATACATGGGCGATGGACTGCAACAAGCAGCTGGAGATCGTCTTCGCGATATTCTAGATCGCTTTACAACAAACCCACTTATGGGTGTACTAGCAGGTATGTTAGTTACAGTCCTAATCCAATCAAGTTCAGGAACAACCGCTTTAACAGTCGGACTTGTAAGTGCCGGATTTATGACATTAAGACAAGCAATTGGTGTTATTATGGGTGCGAACATCGGAACGACAGTTACTGCATTTATTATCGGAATTAAAATCGGAGAATACGCTCTCCCAATTATGGCAGTTGGAGCAATCTTACTATTCTTCTTTAAAAATAAAAAAGTACATTCTGTAGGTCAAGTTATCTTTGGTTTTGGTATGTTATTCTTCGGTTTAGAACTAATGAGCACAGGTATGAAACCTCTTCGCTCTTTAGAGTCATTCCAAGAATTAATGGTTAGCATGAGTGATAATCCAATTTTAGGCATTATTGTCGGTACAGTCTTCACTTTAATTGTACAAAGCTCAAGTGCAACAATCGGTATTTTACAAGAATTATTCGGTCAAGGTGCAATCGACTTACAAGCTGCTCTTCCTGTATTGTTCGGTGATAATATCGGTACAACAATTACAGCTGTATTAGCAGCAATCGGTACTTCAATTGCAGCAAGACGTGCGGCATTAGTTCACGTTATCTTTAACATCGTCGGTACAATTATTTTTACGATTTTATTAGTACCATTTACAAATTTAATTCAATATTTCCAAACGTCATTAAATTTAAATCCAGAAATGACCATTGCATTTGCACACGGAACATTTAACGTAACGAATACAATTATTCAGTTCCCATTCATTGCAGCATTAGCATGGATTGTAACAAAAATTATTCGCGGTGAAGATGCATCTATTGATTTCAAACCGCAACATTTAAATCCAATCTTTATTGAACAATCTCCAGCCATCGCTTTAACAGAAGCTCAAAAAGAAATTATTCGTATGGCTGAATTTTCATTACACGGATTAAAAGAAGCAAACCAATTTTTAAATACACAAGATAAAAAACACGCTGACATGGCTACTCAACTAGAAGGAGCTATTAACAATTTAGATAAAAAAATTACCGAGTATTTAGTTTTACTATCAGAAAAACCACTTTCACCTACAGACTCTGAGAAACATTCCGTTTTAGCAGGTGTTGTTGGAGATATTGAACGTGTCGGTGATCATGTAGAAAACCTTGTAGAACTTGTAGACTTCCAAATTTCAAACCGTGTTTCACTATCAGGTGAAGCATTAGCTGAACTAAATGAAATGCTTGCATTAACAATTTCAACATTACAAGACGCAGTTGAAGCTTTAACAAACTTCGATACTGAACTAGCACAAACAGTTATTGCAAAAGAACGTAAAATCGACCAAATGGAACGTGTTCTTCGTAAACGTCACGTATTACGTCTAAACGAACGCAGCTGTTCAGGTGATGCAAGTATTATCTTCGTTGATATGGTAAGTAACTTAGAGCGTATCGGCGATCACGCTGTAAATATCGCTGATGGTGTTTTAGGAGAACAAGGAAAAATCAATTTAAAACAATCATTATAATGAAGAAAAGAGACGCTATATTACGCGTCTCTTTTTTCATTTCATTTTTACAACTGTTCTTCCTTTTAACTTTCCTTGCAATATAAATGTAAACTTCTCATCTAATTCTTCTAATGTACATTCTTCTGTATAAGATAATAGCTCTGTATTTTTCCACTCATCAGCTAACAATGCCCACACTTCTCTTCTCATGTCTACCGGACATTGAACTGAATCTATTCCTAAAAGGCTAATCCCTCGTAATATGAATGGATATACCGTTGTATGTAACTCATGCCCCGCTACGTTACCACACGTCGTGACACAACCTTCATTCCGCACCAATTTCAAAGCTGTTTCTAACATACTTCCGCCTACAGTATCGATAACTCCAGCGTATATCCCTTTAAGCATCGGTCTTCCTGATTCATCACTCAATTCCGCGCGGTGAATCACCTTTTTTGCCCCTAGACGCAGTAGCATCTCTTCTTCATCCATTTTTCCTGTTGCTCCTACTACGTTATATCCTAACTTACTTAAAATACTAACCGCTACACTACCTACGCCGCCTGTAGCACCTGTTACTAAAACATCTCCCATACTAGGCATTATGCCTGCTCCAATAAGCTTATATACCGATAAAGCAGCTGTAAAACCTGCTGTCCCGTACATCATACTTTCCTTTAATGACATTCCCTCTGGTAAAGGGATGATCCAAGATGCTGGCACGCGAATATATTCTCCGAAACCACCAGAAGTATTCATACCTAAATCATATCCCGTTACAATGACTTGATCTCCTACCTTAATGGTTTCATCTTCACTACTCACAACTTCTCCTGCGGCATCGATTCCTGGCGTATGAGGATATGTTCTCGTAACACCTTTATTTCCAGTAGCTGAAAGGGCGTCTTTATAATTTAATGACGAATAATGAACCCGTATTAGCACATCTCCCTCAGGTAAACTACTTACTTCTCTCTCAACAACTTCTCTTTCAAACTGATGATTTTCCGTTTCGTTCACAACAATTGCTCGGAATGATGTATGATTCATTATGCTCTTTCTCCTTTATCCGTAAAATTCTTCTTTATTATATAGAAAATATACGTACGGCTACTCGTTTCTTCTTGGCTATATTTCAACAAATCTTACTTCTCTCTCACTTTCTCACAATACATATTTTCATTTCTACTAAAACAACTTATACTTATTCTACATCTCAAAAACAAAATATGAAAAATCTGACTTTTTATAAATATATTGAATTTTTACGAAATGTAAATGATTTGTAATGTTTTTTTTCGTCAAATTTCATTATAATAAGTGGATATGAGTGTCGTATTTCAATCCAAATGAAGGAGTACAAGAAATGGAGCAAAACCCATCTTTGCAAGAAAATACACGCAATAAACCGAAAAAAAGTAAGAAAAAAACAAAAATTATTATAAGCGTTATTCTATTCTTTTTACTAGTAGGTGGCGGTTATACTTGGTTTTTAGTAAATAAAGCATCTTCTGCTGTTCGAAATGCCGCACACGATTTAGCGCGCGGTGATAAATCTGATTTACGTGACAAAGCTGTAAAACCTATTACGAACAATGTCTCTGTCTTAATAATGGGTGTTGATGAAAGCGATGTCCGAGGAAAAGATTATGGTGAAGCTATAAGAACGGATGCACTATTACTTGCAACGTTTAATAAAGATAGCAAAACTGTGAAGCTATTAAGTATTCCACGAGACACATATACTTATATTCCAGTTGAAAAGAAGAAAGATAAAATAACACACGCTCATGCATACGGTTCTGCTAAAAATGGCAAAAACGGTGGACCACAAGCAACCATTGATGCAGTTGAAAAATTAATGAATGTTCCTGTCGATTACTTTGTAAAATTCAACTTTAAATCATTTATAAAAATCGTCGATGACTTAGGCGGTATTGAAGTTGATGTACCAGTTGAATTTACTGAGCAAGATAGCAATGATAATGCCGAGGCAATTCATCTGCAAAAAGGTGTCCAAAAATTAAATGGCGAAGAGGCTCTTGCTCTTGCCAGAACACGACACATTGATAGTGATGCGATGCGTGGACAACGTCAACAACTCGTTATTGAAGCGATTTTAAAGAAAGTAACAGACGTTGGATCTGTAACAAAAGTTGGAAACATCATTGATGATATTAACGGACAATTCGTTACAAACTTAACATTCGATGATATGCTTTCATTCTATAAGTACGGATCGGATTCAGAAATTGAGAAATTACAAATTCAAGGTGAAGACTGTTACATGGCAAAAGGTGATGATACATGTAGCCAATCTGCTGGTGGTGGCCGAACATATTACTACAACCCAGATAAAAAAGAATTAGCAAAAGTTACAAACGAACTTCGTGCTCACCTTGGACTACCTGCATATACAAAAACTGACTCTGATTCGAAAAAAACAAATTCAGAGAAGACAAAAGAATCTAAGTCCGAAAATACGAGTGAACGCGAATCAAGTAATAATGACGTAGAAAATAATAATAGTAGTGAAGATACAGAAACATCGTCTAATGACAATGAATAATATAGAAGCAGTGCTCTATGGAGGTAGAGCACTGCTTCTTTTTATTCATTTAAAACTAAAAATCAGAACTTTCTAACTATCTTTTTTAATATTTTTAAATTATAATAAATGATAGTAATCTATTCCAATTACCAGGGGGCTCATACATATGAAAGCTGCAGTAAAACATAACATTTCAGATTTTAAAGACTACTTAAAATCAAACGATATATACATGGAAGAAAATATAGATGAAAATGATGGTTCTGTACACTTTTCAGTAGGATTAGAGACAGAAGCTGGCGCAAAAATTCAACTTATCGCTGCTTTTGAAAACGAAAATCCTACTGTGGATATATACTGCTTCAATGTTGCTCATGTACCTGATGAAACATCAACAAATGACATTTTACATGTCATCAATGAATTAAACACATCTTATCGATTTGCAAAATTCACGCTAAATAAGCAAAATGCAATTGATATTTCAACATCTCTTGCATTCTCAGAACCAAACTTTAATCCAGCACTTGTCTTTGAACATACGAGAATGCTATATAAATTAGCGAATGACGAATATAAAAACTTAATGAAAGTTATTTGGGCATAAACAAAAGGATGGGCTGCAAGCAGCACCATCCTTTTATTTCGATATCATATCCATCCACATCTTAACAGCAGTACCTACAATTAAAACCGATAACATATATTGCAGTACTTTTTGATTCATCCTCTTCCCAACTCTTGCTCCAAGCGGCGCAGCAAAGATGCTAGCGATCGCAATAATAAGAGCTGGAATCACCACTACTTGCCCAGTCAGCACTTTCCCTGTCGTAATTCCTATTGAAGAAATAAATGTGACTGCAATTGATGTTGCAATCGTCATCCGTATCGGTAACTTTAAAATGACTAGCATAATTGGAACTAATAAGAAAGAACCTCCAGCTCCTATAATGCCTGATGCTCCGCCTACAATAAACGCTAGCAAGCTTGCTAACCATTTATTATATTTCACTACTCCGCTGTTATTTTTTTTCGGTATAAACATCATCACAGCTGCAATCGTAGCTAACAGTGTATACACAACATTGACTGTATGTTCCTCTAATACATTAGCACCGAAACTCCCTATGAAGCTTCCTATTAATATACTAGCGCCCATGTACACAACTAACGTTTTATCCATATCTTTATTCTTTCGATATGCCCATGCGCCTGCAAAAGTTGCAAAGAATACTTGTACTGCTGTAATACCGCTCACTTCATGTGACGTATAACCATCAAATCCTAGTAGTACCGGAATGTATAAGATCATCGGATAATTAATAATCGCACCGCCAATTCCAACCATTCCTGATATAAACGATCCTATAAACCCAATTATAAAAAGTAATACGACTAAACTCACCTTATATCCCCCGCCTTCTTAAAAGAAGGTGATTTAAACGAATAAGTTTACATTCCCATCCGAAGCATCTGCTAAATATGCTCCTACTCCAGCAAACTCTACCCCTTCCATAATCTCTTCCTCTTTTAACCCTAATAAATCTACCGTCATTTGACAAGCCACAAGTTTCACACCTTGCTCTTTCGCCAAATCAATTAAATCTGGTAAAGGCATCGCATTATGTTTTTTCATAATACCTTTTATCATCTTTGGTCCCATACCGGCAAAATTCATTTTAGATAACCCCATTTTATCCGCACCACGTGGCATCATCTTTCCAAATACCTTCTCTATGAAAGTTTTCTTTACTTCCACATGCTCATCTTTCCTTAACGCATTTAACCCCCAAAAAGTATGAAAAATAGTCACCTCTTGATCATACGCCGCTGCACCATTTGCAATAATATAAGCAGCCATCGCTTTATCATAATCTCCGCTAAATAAAACGATTGTTGTTCTCTTCTGATGTTCCATGTTGTTCCTCCTCCGAATTACCTATAGGGGTATTTTATTACTCGTAAAAAAGCTCAAATCATTTATCTCTGTACTATACGACTTTACCTTCCCACGCTAACATACCACCTGCCATATTGATTGCTTGAAAACCGTAGCTCTCTAAAAACTGAACGGCCCTTGCACTTCTTCCTCCTGATCGACAAACGATAATATATTCTTTATTTTTATCCAACTCATGCATTCGAAACTCTAGTAAACCTAACCTAATAGGAAGCACGCCGGGAAT
This sequence comes from Bacillus sp. NPDC094064, assembly GCF_050279585.1. Classification (NCBI taxonomy): domain Bacteria; kingdom Bacillati; phylum Bacillota; class Bacilli; order Caryophanales; family Bacillaceae; genus Bacillus; species Bacillus sp. NPDC094064. The sequence continues at coordinate 44,731 of NZ_JBNNUI010000007.1, read as the reverse complement.
TTTCCCTTCCGCCACTTCTTCTACTTCACGAACATCAATTACATGTAACTCTTCATTTCGTAACAATCTTTCCTCTACTTCTTTCGCTGTTATTTCTTTCATTTTGATATTCCTTCCTTACAAAGCGTTCATACCGCCTGAAACATTGATAACGTGCTGAAACCCTAATTTCTTTAATACTTTTGCTGCTTGTTTACTTCTCATCCCGCTCTGACAAATAATGATGACTTCCTTATTTTTATCTAATTGATTTGCTTTACTAGCTAACTCATTTAGCGGGATATTCTGAAATCCTTTCATATGATTTCCTCTATATTCACCTACTGTACGAACATCGATAAATTGTTCCCCCTTTTTTCCCGCTATACTCTTTAATTCTTTTCCACTTATATTTTGAACACCTTTTACCGGTAAAAACCGTGAAATAACAAACCCTGCAGCAAGTACAATGAAAAGCGTACTTAATATTGTATTCATATAACCAACCTCTCTACATTTATAAGCCTACTACGCCTTCTTAATCCAAAATTTCAGCACATCGGCTTCTTCTGTATGCTTCACGATGTCATGACCACCTTTATTTGCCCACGCTGGAATATCCTTAACTGATCCTTTGTCCGTTACATGTACTTCTAATACTTCTCCAGTTTGTAACGCATCCATCGCTCTCTTCGTTCTCACAATTGGCATTGGACATGCTAAATCTTTCGCATCTAATACTTGTTTTACATTCATCTTCTATTCCTCCAGTTTATTGTTTATTATTAATCAATCATGAACTGCGCAACGATTTGGACCAATCTCCATTTCACGCTCTTCATCTGCACTCGGATGAATTTTCCCCATATTCGTTTGGCGAATTTCTTCATATGCATTTGGCTGAGGCGGTAAGTTCTCTGTCACGATTTTACGAAACTCTGCCTCATCGACAATATTTAATCCTACATTCTCCTTAAATAGATCTTGTAAATTCGCACTTACAATACCTCTTTCATCCATCTCACTTATTTTTGAATAATGAGCTGGTAAAACTATTAACTCTGGAGACAGTTCCTTATAGCGCTTATATAACGTATTTCGTAAATCACTCACCCAATCTTCAGCCTTACCAGCAAGATCTGGACGCCCAATTGAATCTACAAATAAAATATCGCCTGATAATAAATAGGAATCATCTACAATAAATGATGTACTTCCAATCGTATGCCCCGGTGAGTATAATGCGTCAATTTCAATTTTAGTACCCCCCACCGTAATAACAGATCCTTCTACAAGCGGTTCATACGAGAAAACAACTTCCTTCGCATCTTTTGGAGGTAACCAATACGTACCACCTACTTTTTCAGCTAATTTACGTCCGCCAGAAATATGATCTGCATGTAAATGTGTATCCATTACATTCGTAATCGTAACGCCATGCTCTTTCGCAAACTCCGCGTATGCTTCAACCGTTCTTACCGCATCAATAACTGCCGCTTCACCGTTTGAAACGACCATATAAGATAAACAGCCTTTTCCAAGGCGGTTAAATTGATATATACTTCCTCCGCCCTGTACATCTCCTACTTTTAACGGCTTTACATATTCACTCCAAGCTTTCATACCGCCAGCTAAATAGGAAACATGGTTGAAACCGGCATCCAACAATTGCTCTGCAACAAACTGCGAAGAACCTTCCTTCGCACATACGACTAAAATTTCTTTCTCCCTCGGCAATTCACTTACAATATGATCTACACCATCTAATAAATCAAAATACGGTTGATTTATAGAAGAGATTTGTTTCCCTTCAATTTTCCACTCTTCATAATCCGTCTCATTACGAACATCTAAAATAAACAACTCTCCGAATAAAACTTTCTCAGCCACATCTTTTGCTTGTAACGATTTAACGCTCATGCAATTACCCCCTTAGGTATATTTTCATTCAAAAAAATTTACTTCTCTATATTCCCTTGCCACTCTAACATACCTGGAATGACATTTTTCACATTTGAATAACCTTTCTCTTTCAACATGTGGCAAGCTACATCACTACGGTTACCAGTTCGACAAACAACATATATTTGCTTCTCCTGATCTAAAAAAGCACCGTCTAACTCACCTAATGGCACCGAAATGGCAGATGGAATATGACCAAAAGCAAACTCCGCCGCTTCGCGAACATCGAGTATGATACATTCTTCTCCGCGAGATACTATATCCTGTAATTCCGCATTCGAAATTGTATAAGGATATTTCACAACTTCATTCACTTCATGCTCGTGTGCTTTTCTAACGTAATGCATCAAAATATCACCCTCCTGTTTCGTCCCAATATATTGGTGTCCTACTTTATTCGCCCAGCTTTGTATGTCTACTGTAGACCCTTTATCTGTCGCCTCAATTTCAATCACTTTTCCTGACGCCAATCCTTCCATCGCCTTCTTCGTTTTCACAATCGGCATCGGACAAGCCAAACCTTTACAATCTAAACTCATATCCACTTTTATAATCATAGTCGATTCCTCCTTAATTCATATACATATACCTGTAGGGGTATATTAAAATGTTTTTGAAAATCTGTCAACACTTATGTTTGACAGATTATCGGCTTTTGACAAGTAATTGAACAGCTTCTTTAATTAACTCTTCATTTGAACCATTACCACTTTCAAACTGTTCACGTAAACATTGCTCTAAATTCGTTCCAACAACAAGTCCAATTGTACGATCTAAAGCAGAGCGAGATGCCGTTAACTGTGTAATAACCTCTCGGCAATCTTTTCCTTCTTCCATCATACGAAGCACGCCACGAACTTGACCTTCAATACGTTTCAATCTATTTTTCATATCTTGATTGTATTCCATTGTATAATCACCTCATTACTATTATGTCACCATTTATAACTTATGACAACATATTATACCCTACAGGGTATTTTGTAAACCCCTATTTTTAATTTTCACCTTATATATTCGCAAAACATAAAGTGAAACCTTAATCTATAGGCTTTCATCTTCCACCAAATTTTGAAGTGGAAGATGAAAAAATATCAATATACAATACGGTCTGGTAATACTGTACCATACAATTTAAAACCACCATCTACATTCTTTACCTTATATCCTTTTTCCATTAACATGCGTGCTGCAACATATCCTCTCATACCGAGTTGACAAGTAATATATATTTCTTTATCCACTGGCATTTCATCCAAACGATCACGTAATTCATCTAACGGAATATTAATAGAACCTTTAATCATTCCCTGTTTTAGTTCATTAGGCTCTCGAACATCGATAAGATATCCACCATTTTCAACAATATGATCTATTTCATGCCATTGTACCGTTTCCACAAAACTATCTACTATATTACTTGCGGCATACCCCACCATGTTTACTGGATCTTTTGCAGAAGAATACGGCGGTGCGTATGATAATTCTAAATCCGGTAAATCAATTACAGTTAAATTTGCTTTTATTGCCGTTGCAATAACATCGATACGCTTATCAACACCGTCACGTCCTAACGCCTGTGCCCCGTAAATTTTTCCGCTTTCTTTATTAAAAATTAATTTTATTAGCACTGGGGTAGCATTCGGATAGTATCCAGCATGCGAATTTGCCTGTACATGTACTACCTCATAGGGTATATTTAATCGTTTTAATATTTTCTCATTTACTCCGGTTGAAGCAACTGTTAAATCAAAAACTTTAGCTACAGAAGTTCCCATCGTTCCTTTATATAAAGAATCAGTATGACCATGAATAATATCCGCTAACATGCGACCTTGACGATTAGCTGGCCACGCTAAAGGAATCATCGTTTCTGTTTCTGTAACAAAATCTTTCACTTCAATCGCATCACCAATTGCATATATATGTGGATCCGATGTTTGAAATTTTTCATTTACTTTTATCGTTCCTCTAACTCCTAGAGCTAATCCTGCATCCTTTGCTAAACTACTCTCTGGTTGTACACCAATTGCTAAAATAATCATATCTGTCTCTATAATTGAACCACTTTTTAAACGTACAACAGTCCCGCTCTCTTCTAATTCATCTACACCATCTTCAAAAACAAGCTCAACATTGTGATTTTTCATATGCTCATGCACATATGCTGCCATTTCATAATCGATTGGTGGCATCACTTGCTTTGCCATCTCTACAAGAGTAACATCAATTCCACGTTCTCTTAAGTTTTCAACCATTTCCACTCCAATAAATCCGCCGCCAATAACCGTCACATGACGTGGTTTCTTCTCATCAATATACGCTTTAATACGATCTGTATCAGGTACATTCCGTAACGTAAACAACGCCTTCGCTTCTTCAATACCTGGAATAGGTGGAACAATTGGTTTCGCCCCTGGTGAAAGAATTAATATATCATATTCCTCGTTATATGTTTCATTCGTCGTTACATTCTTTATAGTAATTGTTTTCTCTTCTTTATTAATCTTTACTACTTCACTCAATACACGTATATCTAAATTAAAGCGCTTTGACATTCTTTCAACAGTTTGTACTAATAATTTTTGTCTTTCTGTAATGACACCGCCAATATAGTATGGTAATCCACAATTTGCAAATGAAATATATTCACCGCGCTCAACCATAATAATTTCATCTTCTTCACTTAAACGACGAAGCCTTGCAGCTACTGATGCGCCGCCGGCAACTCCGCCTACTACAACTATTTTTCTAGACATATTTCAAACCTCCGTGTTATTTATTTTCTCAATGTATCAAAAACGAAAACTAATACCCGTATGGGTATATAATAAAACATACAAAAAGCATTTTCAATATATATGTCTTTCTTTCACAAATTTGAAACAAATAAAAAAGAACTTAGACATCTCCAAGTTCTTTTGTGTATAATTCTATAACTTTCTTTACGATTACATCTGCTGTATTTTCCTCCGGTGGCATCAATAAATTCGTAACCGTTCCATACACAATAGGATTCAACTCTACTTCATATCCAGCATATGCAAATTCTTCCTTTGTCGGTAAATAACCGATATATCCATTCGTATAGCCACCAAAGAAAACTAGATCATTTTGAAGACGCTCTTTCATTTCTAACGCAGTCTCTGAAAAAGGTTCCATCGGTATACCAGAGAACATACCATCATTAACTTGAAACAGTTGAACTTCTAAATCGATACGTAACTTCCGAATACCTTGCTTATATTTCTCTAAAACGATAGTAAGCCATTCATCCGTATTCACACCCCACTGCTTCTTAGCTAATTGAGCCATGCTTCTTACCTCATCAACTTCAGGAATATCCTTCAACTGCATTTGCATCGTACTCGAAATTGTTCTTAACTTTACGATTGAGCTATATGTAACTGTTGGCAACATCGTTAATACATGTCCACTAAGTATGTAAGCCATTTGTTTTAATGCTTCCCTTGAACCGCGATATTTCGCATTCACATTTCCAGCAGCACCTTGCACGATAATAACTGGGCAGTTTATTATCTTCTCAAGAATCTCTCTCGTCATCCCGGGATAGTCCGCTGACAATACATCACTATCACCTTTTAAAACATTCGGATGAGCCGTGCAAAATACTACAACCCCACATAGCTCTTTCGTTTCAGCATCTCTTATTGCTAACATACCAATTCGTTTATCTACAACACCCTCTATATTTATTCCCATCTTCGCTGTTCCATCGGACGTTCTCTCTCTTCGGTTTACTCCAATATCACCTGCCGTAATGCCCCAGCCAACTTCACATGACCTTAAGTTATTATTGGCAATAATAGCACCGTGCACTACATTATTTACTAAAATCGTTTTATACGACTGCACTAGCGGATCAGCACCGACCGTTTCTGGACCGGAATGCGTATGCGTATACACAACCGTTATCCGCTCAAATGGCACATGAAGCTCACTCGCTACTCGCTCACGAATCATATTCGTATCTTCTACTAACATTCCAATATTATCAATACTTATAAACACAGTTTTCATTTCATCTTTTTCAAATACAAAAACCGTCCCGTAAATACGTTCTTCAATATTATTTATTCCTGTCTCTCGATGATATCCGATAAAATCAATACCTAACGGCGGCGTAATATCAACCTTACATACCCCTACTTTGCTCATTTGAATCGCTCCATTTCTCTATGTAACTCCCTTACTTTAAGAATAGCATATTTAATAAAAAGAACGGACATAGCATTCTATGTCCGTTCTTTCCTTCACACATACTTCCGATGCACCATCTTCCCATCATAAGAAAACACAACACCCTTACTTTCCACAATCGACTCCATATGCACTGTTCTTCCCCATAACTGATGAATGTATGGCAACACTTTTTCTAAGTATTTTAAATCTAGCTCGATTCCTTCATAGCTATGTTTAATGTACAATTCGCCATTCTTTAAGTAGTCTCCATCTTCTACTACTAAGTACGGAAAACCTCCATTTGTTCGCATATTTACAAGCTGATCACGCACATTTTCCCACTCTTTATCTATTACTTTATACTCTTTTCCTTGGCGCTGGAATAAGTACATATCTTCTCGCATGACGAGTTCTTTATTTAAGTAGTTTCTTAAGAACGATACGTCCCATTCAATCTCACGTACTTCAAAGATTTTGTCACGACCAGAACCTGGTTTTACACCGCGTCGTTTCATCTCTTCTGTCGGATTGTTGTAGCGTTCTTCAATATCTTCAAACATTTTAATACCGAGATAGTATGGGTTAATGCTTGTTTTTGATGGCTGCACTACGCCCGCATTTAATTTCGCAAATTCAATTGCTTCATCAGATGTTAAGTCCATTTCACGAAGTATGCGTTGATGCCAGTATGATGCCCAGCCTTCGTTCATGATTTTCGTTTCAAGCTGCGGCCAAAAATATAACATTTCCTCACGCATCATCGTTAAAATGTCGCGCTGCCATTCTTCTAGCTCACGGCTATATTCTTCAATAAAGAGGAGTAAATCTTTCTCTGGCTGTGGCGGAATCTTCTTCTTTTTGCGTATATTGGATCGTTCCCTCTTTTTATTTCGATCATCTAAATTCCATAAATCATCGTATTGAGACGCTTTTTTCTTTTCTACTTCTTCCTCTTCTAAATCATCGATGCTCCATGCGAGTTTTGGTCGCATAAGCGATGGGTCAATATGCTCTTGAATAGCGAGCACTGCATCTAAAAATGTTTCTACCTCCGCCTTTCCGTACTTATGCTCATATGCTTTCACACGGTCTGCTGTTGCCGCCATACTCTCTACCATATCTCGCTTCGTATTTGAAAAACGAATATTATTTTTAAAGAAGTCACAGTGTGCTAAAACGTGCGCTACAATTAATTTGTTTTGAATTAAAGAATTCGTATCTAATAAAAAGGCATAACATGGATCAGAGTTAATAACGAGTTCGTATATTTTACTAAGTCCTAAATCGTATTGTAATTTCATTCTGAAAAATTGTTTTCCAAAACTCCAATGTGAAAACCTCGTCGGCATCCCATATGCACCAAATGTATAAATGATTTCAGCTGGACATATTTCATAACGCATCGGATAAAAATCAAGCCCAAATCCAGTCGCAATTTCCGTAATTTCCGCAATCGCATATTGCAGTGCTTTATCGTCACTTGCTCTCATTATTTTCCCTCCTTACACTTTCCCTTAAGAAAGTGTATGATTGGAAACAAGCTTTCATGAGGATTGATTGCATAATAAAAAGACATCCTCATAAAAACGAGAATGTCTCATCTATTAACCTTCAATAATCTCCATCTTCTCCGTAATCGGCGCTCGCGCTTTTCCTTCTGGTGCTTTATCGAAATAGCCAAGGTGAAGAATTCCAACGATGCGTTGGCCTCCTCTTGTTAAACCGATTCCTTCTATAAATAATGGATTGTAGTTTAATCCGCCTGATTTCCAAACACAGCCTAAGCCGCGTTCCCAAGCAAGTAGTTGGAAGTTTTGCATAAATGCACATGTTGCAGCGTAATCTTCATCACGTTGAATTTGACGTGGATCTTCATTTATGTAAACAACGATTTGCGCAGGCGTGCTTAAGAAACGATCTGATAAAATTTTACCGCGTTTCGCTCTTTCTTCTTCTGTAAAAGAGTTTAATACTGCGTCTACTAATTTTTTGCGGCCTTCTCCAATGTATAATTTACAATTCCATGGCTCACGGTGTTTATGATTTGGTGCCCAAGTTGCGTCGTTTAATAGTTCAATTAATAACTCTTTATCTACTGCTTTATCTGTGAATGTACGAACAGAACGTCTTTCTTTAATCACATTTGCGATGGAAGTATATGTAGTCATATTTTTCTCTCCCTTATTTTTATCTATATGTATACCTTCGTTATTGATATTGATTTTCAATTTCGATTATAACCTAGTTTTTTACTATTAATCAATGTTTTATGTTAGAAAACTCCTAAAAAAAATCATTTCATGCTGTGAATAAAAAAACTTACTTTGTTCACAAGTATTTCACATTTTATGGAAATGATATGTGTACAGTTTTCCACATTATCCATCTAGGAGGAGTTTACATGTACAAAAAGATTGCAGTAAGTATGACTATGGTAGCATTATTATGCGGGGTAACTGTCTTCCCGGCTTCCGCTGCTACACAAAAAGAAGTAACCATGCACCATCATAAACCAATTTCAGAAGAAGAAATGCAGTCGCTCGAAAAACTCGGCTATAACAAACATGACATTTGGAAAGCTGCTCATATTGCGAGAATTAGTAAAAAAGAAATAAAAGACGTTTTAGCTTACTATAAGCAAAATAAATCTTGGGAGAAAACAGCAGAACATTTCGGTGTAGATCCAAGTAAGCTGAAAAAGCATCATATGAATAAAGAAACAAAGCAAGCACTGCTACAACAATTAGCAACTATGCAAAAATCTACACCAGACGGACTAAAACAAAAAATGAAAGAATACAATATCGGCCTGCGTCAGCTTACCGTATTAACGATCATTTCTCAAAAAAGTAATACTCCTCTTGATGATGTACTAAAAATGAAAAAAGATGGAATGGACATTAAACAAATTGCAGAAAAATTAAACGTAAAAAGAGAAGATATAAGAGCGGAAATGATTAAATTAGTAAAGTCTATTAAAGAAAAGAAAACAAATTAACAGACCAAAAAGGAAGAGATATTCACTGCTCTTCCTTTTCTTTATGAACTTTCAACTTTGAAGTATAAATTCCCGTCTTTCCCAAAAACTAACACAAGTAAATGATGTACGTCAGGGGTGAGAAAATGTTTCGTTTATCATCTAAAAAGAAGAAACAATCCGTATGCTCTGTTCCAGAATTTATCCACACCATGAAAGAATCAAGTGACTTCTCTTCTTATAATGTCATAGAGGATGGGTCATTATGTTTGTTTTATTATGAATCTACAGTAGAATCACTCATTATTAAGCGATTCATTTTATCTCCTATAAAAGTTGGATTGGAAGGGATTCATACCATTGAAGACATTGCAAATATTGTATCTATTGAAGAAGTTATCGTTTCTCCTTCCGTTAATGATATTCGTGAAAAATTATTAGGTGGATACGTTTTATTACAACTAAAAAAAGGTTCAGAGCAAGAAGCGTATGCCCTCCTACGCGCTGAAAGTTCCGTTTTAGGAACAAGATTATATAACGATACGGAGAATGAATATAGTGTCATTGGTCCAAAAATCGGATTCGTTGAAAATATCGATACCAATATGCATTTACTTCGGCGAAATATCGTAACAGAACAATTAATTTTCAAAGAACTTTCTGTTGGTTCTATATCAAAAACAAAAATCGTAGTCGCTTATATGGCGGATATTACAAATGAACAACATGTGAATACTACAGTGCAACGTCTGCGAGATATTGACTTTGATTTTCCTTTTGATGCAACTATGATTGAACAGTTTATTAGCGATAATAGCAACTCCCCCTTCCCTGTTTTACTACCTACAGAGCGTTTAGATCGCTCCGTTTATGCGTTACTGAACGGAGGAGTTGTCATTTTAACAGACGGTTCACCATACGCATTAGCTGGACCAGCAACGTTGCTTGATTTCTTCGTCTCGCCAGAAGATTATTATTTACCATGGATAGCAGGCTCATTTCTTAGAATGGTTCGTTTTTTCGGAGCTGCATTCTCTCTATTCTCTTCAGCTATTTATACAGCTGTATTAACGTATCACTATCAAATGATTCCAGCTGATTTACTTGGTCCTATTATTTATTCTAGAGCTAACGTACCATTCCCACCTATGTTAGAAGCACTCTTTTTAGAAATTACAATTGAATTACTACGCGAGGCTGGAGCACGTTTACCGACTAAAGTCGGCCAAACGATTGGTATTGTTGGCGGGATTGTAATTGGGCAAGCATCTGTTGAGGCTGCTTTAACGAGCACTATTTTATTAATTGCGGTGGCGTTGTCTGCGCTTGCGTCTTTTACAACACCAACAGTAAAAATGTCTTCCACTATCCGGATATTACGATTTCCACTCATCATTTTAGCTGGAGCATTTGGCGGCGTAGGTCTTATCGTCGGATTCGTATTTATATTAGCTCATTTAATTCGCTTAAAATCACTTGGATCACCTTATTTATTACCTTTATACCCATTCCGCGGGTTAGGGACAGCAGAAGGTCTCTTTCGCTTGCCGTTTAGTCAAACTGCGGGACGTGCCTCTTTTCTAAGACCAAAAAAGAAATGGCGCTATGATCCAAACAAAGCGAAAGAAAAACGTGATGGTGAGGAGAAATGAAAAATATTTTATTATGCTTTTTCATTGTCATTTTAATTTTTCAATCTGGCTGTACACAACCGAATATAGTAGACACACAGCGAATTATTCATGTCAGTGGATTCGATATAATGAAGGATAAAAAATTTCGTGGGACAATTCTCTACCCTGATTACACAAGAGGCGTACAATCAAAACCAGAAACACAATCCACTACTGCTGGTACCCTCGAAACAATCTCTTCACTTCTAAATGCAAAATCGCCACATACAATCGCTATAGGTCAAATGCGTGTTGTCCTATTTGGAAAATCATTTGGCGAACGTGGAATTGGGGATGTTATTAACAACTTACAACGTGATCCTAACATAGGGCGGGATGTACAGCTAGCGCTTGTAGACGGTTCAACAGAAGAATTACTCAAGCATATTAAAACAAATGGATCGCTATATCTGTCTGATTTACTGGAGCAAAATATAGAAACCGAGACAATTCCTCGGACGCCTTTAAATGTTTTTTTATATAACTTTTATTCATCCGGAAGCGATCCATTTCTTCCTTATATTAAAGCGGATGAAGATAAATCTGCTTCCATTATAGGACTCGCTTTTTTAAAAAAAGATAAAGTAGCTATGTACACAGATAAAAAAGGATCTTTTTTATTCAAACTACTCATTAATCCAACTAAAAATGGACGTTACGAAGTCCCGATACGTCAAGGTAAACATAAAGGCTTAATCGCCACTCAAAACTTATCCGGAAAGAGTGTTTGTTCTCTTTCCGACACTGGTGACATTCCGAAAGTTCGTATTCACCTGAAATTAAATGGACTCATAAAAAACGCTCCCGACTGGCTTGATTTAACAAAGAATAAAAATGTAACTTACGTAAAAAAACATGTTGAAACCACGCTTGAGAAACATTTGGACGAATTAATAAAACAATTCCAAGAAAAAGAAATCGATCCAATAGGTATACGTGAAGAAATTCGTAGTCACTCAAGAAAATGGAGCATGAAACAAATTCAAGACATGTATCCTAGCGTAGACATTGCTGTTAATGTGGAGATTAATGTCGTACAATCTGGTATCGGAGAATAGTGAGGTGCTATCATGACTGAACAAGATAAAACACATACTGTTTCCCCTTATTTCACATTCCTTCTATTACACTCCCTTCAAATCGGAGTGGGTGTATTAGGATACCAAAGAATTATTGCGCAATATGCCGGTTATGATTCTTGGATTTCCCTTATTGTTGCCGGCATTGTAACTCATATCGTATTATTTTGCATGCTGAAAATGTTAGAAAAAGATAATGATTTAATGAATATTCATACGACATGTTTCGGAAAGTGGCTTGGAACTTTTTTTTCCGTATGCTTTGCTGTATACCTTCTATTATTTTGCCTTACTGTTCTTCGTACATATATTGAAGTTATTCAAGTTTGGGTCTTCCCTACAATTAAACCGTGGAAATTAACTTTATTATTTTTACTGGTGGCTTACTACGTAATTAAAGGTGGTTTTCGCTCTGTAACAGGAATGTGTTTTTGGGGCGTCATAATACCGATTTTCGTCCTATTTTTCTTAGCTTTCCCAATGAAATACGCACATGTCCGTAACATTTTCCCAATTCTAACTCATTCACCTTTAGAAATTTTAACTGCAACGAAAGCATCTGCATTAGAATTTCTCGGATTTGAAGCAATCCTTATTTTTTATCCATTTATTAAAAAAGGAAAATCGTTAAATAAATGGGCACATGGCGGTATTACCTTTACAACTATTTTATACGTAGTACTAGCAATCGTGTCCCTTATGTACTATAGCCAAGGACAACTACATCATACAATTTGGCCAACATTAACGATGCTAAAAATCATTAAGGTTCCTTTTATCCAAAGGTTTGAGTACGTCATTATTTTCTTATGGTATCTAATTATTTTACCTAATCTTTGTTTAACAATTTGGTCTTCTTGTTGCATTAGTAAAAGATCTTTTCACATACCTTTTAAAATCACACTGCCATTTTTTATCGCAGCCATATTTATTTCGTCCTTATTTTTCACAAACCGTGAAAGCATCGATATATTAAATACAGTACTTTCTCAGGCGGGCTTATATATTGTATACGCTTATATTCCGATTTTATTTCTATTTCATTCACTACGATGGCGCTTCAAAAATCAGTCGAAAAAATCTTCCCCCAACGCACCATGATATTTGATACAATTTGGTTAATACATTTGTAAAGGGGACAAGCGAATGAAAAAGTATGTATTTTCTTTACTTGCGGTACTGAGCCTAATTCTTGCTGGATGCGGGAGTACTAGTACAAATGACAAAAAATCTTCTGAATCAAAAGAAGAGCATGATCATGCCACGCACACTCAGCAAGCTGACATTCAAGAAAAAACAAAAGGAATCGACACACTTCCGGCCTTCCTAGACAAGCTTGATCCACAAATGAAAGAAATCTACACTGTCGCTGGACAAAATGCAGAACTATTAGATTGGATTCCATGTTACTGTGGCTGCGGTGAAAGTGTAGGACATAAAAATAATAAAAACTGCTTTATTCGTGAAATTAAAAAGAACGGTGAGGTTGTTTGGGATTCCCATGCAACGACTTGCGTCAATTGCTTAGAAATCGCAGTAGAATCCGCTTCGATGAAACAAAAAGGAAAGTCAACGCTAGAAATTCGCAACTATATCGATAATAAATATAAAGAAGGCTACGGCAAACCAACACCTACACCAATGCCAAAAGCTTAATAAAAACGAGGACATGCCTCGTTTTTTCTTTTCATTCACATTTTTTCTTAACAAATTCTTTCAAGTGTATTTCCCCTTGCTTGTCACACACTATATATAACTCCTCAGTAAGGAGGGTACACAGTGCAAACATATAACGACTATGACAAAGCTCTCTATTACACGTATTGCTGTAATTGGGATAAATTACTCGTTCTCATGGTTCAAACGAACGATCAATTATTTTCTAAGCGTATTGAGCATTTTTTACACGCTTATCAATACAGTAAAGAACTACCAGAAGTTGATAAACAATTGCAGCTCCTATTTCAATATATTGACCACGCATCCCAAAAGTCACATATAGAAGAAGTAGAGCAAATTCAAATGTAAAATATAGCGCTATTCTCTTGCAGAGAATGGCGCTTTTTTAAAATGTTTATATCAATAAAGGTTTCTCCTTATAAAACTTTTATTGATAAACATATTTTTTCTTTCTTTTCTGTACTACTTCATACTATAATTTAGTATGTAACTATTATAAGAGAGGTATAAAATATGGGACGAGAAAAAAAGCAAGAATATGCTTTATTTACCGCGTGGGGTGCTTCTTTTATTGCTACACTCGGAAGTCTATACTTTTCCGAAATCATGAAATTTGAGCCTTGTGTCCTTTGTTGGTACCAACGTATTTTTATGTATCCATTCGTTTTATGGCTCGGTATCGCTGTAGTAAAAAAAGACTATCGCATCGCAAGTTATTCTTTACCAATCGCAAGTATTGGTGCTTGTATTTCTTTATATCACTATGCAATTCAAAAAATCGCAGCATTTTCAGCTGCTGGGGCAGCTTGCGGTCGTGTACCTTGTACGGGAGAATACATAAATTGGTTCGGCTTTGTGACAATCCCGTTCTTAGCACTTATCGGCTTTATTACAATCGCTGTTTGTAGCTTTATTGTAATCAAAAACAAATAAGGAGATGAAAGAATGAAAAAAATGCTTATATTTGGCGGTATTATTATTGCCTTGTTTGCAGCAATTTTCGCTGTCACACAAATGGAAGAAAAAAATGCTACTAGCCAAAAAATTGATAATACTACTGATAGTAAAACAAATGGCCCTGACTACTATACAAATAAAATCTCTCTTTCAGATCTTCAAAAGAATTTAAAAGAGAAAAAAGAGGAAACAGTATACTTTTATCAAACATCTTGCGTTCATTGTCAAAAGCTATCTCCTATCGTAGTACCGATGGCTAAAGACTTGAACGTTGATATGAAAGTTATGGATATTGAAAAATTAGATGCTCCTTGGGATGAATATAAAATTACAGGAACACCAACAATCATTCATTTTAAAGATGGCAAAGAAATAAGCCGTATTAGTGGTGAACAACCGAAAGACAAATTAAAAGAATGGCTTGAACAAACAAAGAAATAAAGAGAAAAGGAAACTCCTTCTATACATGAAATGCTTATAAAATCCCACACTAATATATAAGGAGGGGGTTTTATGCCAGAAGTGAAATGCTCTGTTTCCAATTGCTCATTTTGGGGACAAGGTAACTTTTGTCAAGCAAGTTCAATCGTTGTTCAACCAGATGCACAAGAGGCTGGTCAGAATACAAATGATTCGTATACAGGTGCTGTTTTAACAAACGAAACACTAGAAAGTTCTGTAGCAACAAGTGTAGAAACTTGTTGTCATACATTTAAGCCAAAATATTAAACAAAAAAGCATACGATTAATCGTATGCTTTTTTACATTCCCCTCCAAAAATCATGCATGATAAAAAAGTACAAAATAACGAGAACGACTGTCCCACATAAGGTAATGCGCCGATATATACTCTTCTCTCCTTCCCTCGCTTTAACAAATGCACAAATAAATCCGAAGAACAATATTAAATCCACATATGGAACATAAAAAGAAAAGACGAGAAACGCATACAAATACACGATAAATAAGCAGGTCGTTACTAAGAAAATTTTAAATGCAAATTCACTTTTCATACTGTAACCGCCCCCAATCTGTACTGTATTATATTCAACAAAATACAATAGTTGCTGTTTCTTTTTTCATCCTGCTATTTACGAGCATCGCGATTCGTTTAAACTAATAATTCATACAAAATCTGCTTCACTAAATTACAAATAAGCTACCGCCTATACACGGTAGCTCTTACAGTACATTATATTTCCGTTTATATATATTACTTAAAATCGAAGAAGGAATTTGCTCATAACGAACTTTTTCTCCCGTTTCATCCATAATATACAAATTGTTTCCTATATAATATGTTCTATCTTTCCTTTTGGCATACACTGCATACCTTTCGTTTGGTAATACTGTTTTTACTTTTGTTAATTGCCCATTTGGCTCTTGCCAATATATATTGACACGGTCTACTAACGTAAGTATTCCAATTTGGTCTTCTTCCACTTTACGACCATTCCAGCTCACAACGCGATACCCCAGCTTATTCGCTTCAAATTCGGGACTCGTATGAAAACGAGAAATGATTACTTTTGTCTGCAATTGTACTCGGTCATATAACCATTGTATATCTCTGTCATGCATGCGAATACAACCATTCGATTCCCTACTTCCAATCGTCCATTCTCTATTTGTCCCGTGAATTGCATACTCCTTTTTATCTAATCCAAGCCACCTTGTACCAAGAGGATTATTCGGTGCACCACCAGGTATCTTTTTACGATGGTATTCTTTATTTTTATATTTAGTTATAATACAAAAGTTTCCTTCTGGCGTTGGGGTGCGATCCCTTCCAGTCGTTATTGGAAATGTCCTCGTATAGTTTCCATCTTCAAAAAAAGATAGCTGATTTGTCGTAAGATTCACTAGTATTAAATGATCTGTATTAGCAAAAGCGCTAGCTGGTAGGCAGAAAAATAGGATTACGATACACCATATTTTTTTCATCTAAATCCTCCCTAGCACTAATATCATAATAAATGCAATTAGCTTTACTTTGCTCTTATAGATGAAAACTATCCATTTACAATAACGCCTCCGTTTACATGTATCATTTGCCCTGTCACATATGTGGAATCCCCAGACGCTAAATATACATACGCAGGCGCTAATTCATATGGTTGACCAGGTCTTTGCATCGGAACATTACTCCCAAACTGTGATACTTTCTTCTCATCAAAACTTGATGGGATAAGTGGCGTCCAAATCGGCCCTGGTGCAACACCATTTACACGAATCCCTTTTTGCACTAACGACTGAGAGAGTGATCTTGTAAAAGCTACAATCGCTCCTTTCGTTGCAGAATAATCAATTAACGTTTCATTTCCTTCGTACGCAACAATAGAGGCTGTGTTTATAATGACATCCCCTTGTTTGAAGTGAGAAAGTGCTGCTTTCGTAACATGAAAATAAGAAAAAATATTAATGCGAAACGTTTTTTCTAGCTGTTCCGCTGTAATATACTCTAACCCTTGCTGCGGATATTGCTGCGCGACATTATTTACTAAAATATTCAAACCGCCTAGCTGCCGGACGGTCTCTTCCACAATATGTTTACACTGTTGTTCATTACTTAAATCACCTGGCAACAATACACACTTTACGCCTTCTTTTTCAACACGTTGTTTCGTCTCATTTGCATCTTCTTCCTCATCTAAATAAGCAATCGCAATATTTGCTCCCTCTTTTGCAAAAGCGATAGACACAGCTCGTCCAATCCCGCTATCTCCCCCTGTAATTAATACATTCTTTCCTTTTAACTTGTCGCTACCTTTATAATTCGGATCTTCAAACTGCGGAAGTGGATTCATGAATGATTCAATACCAGGCTGTTTATTTTGATGTTGCGCAGGCATTGTTACAAAGTTTTTTTGCTGCGGCATACTTTCAATCAGCTCCTTTTCCTTATCATGTGCACAATAACAAAAACTACTTACACATAAAAAACGTAATTTACACGTAGTTCTACGATTAATATTCGAATTTACGACACAAAATATGAGTTATCATAAACTTTTTATGCAAAACTATTGCAAAACGCACAAAAAACGAATATTATATATAACTGTTGTGAAAATTATTCGTAAACAGAAAGGATGTTTATATGTTTAACCTTTCAAAACATAAAACTTCTATTAAAACTGAAATTATGGCGGGTATTATTACCTTCTTAACAATGGCATATATTATTGTCGTAAACCCTGTCATCCTTGGTGATGCAGGTGTCCCATTTGAACAAGCATTTACAGCAACAATTATCGCTGCTGTTGTCGGAACATTATTTATGGCGATCTTTACAAACTTACCAATCGCAATTGCACCAGGTATGGGATTAAATGCTTACTTCTCTTACTCTGTTGTAAAAGCTCATGAAGGCATGACTTTCGCAATTGCATTCTCTGCTGTATTCGTAGCTGGTATGATTTTAATTTTGTTATCATTCACATCATTCCGTACAAAATTAATGGAAGTAATTCCTGAAAACTTAAAACATGCACTTACTGCTGGTATCGGTCTTTTTATCGCTTTTATCGGTTTACGCTTAACAGGAATTGTAACAAAACATGAATCTAACTTAGTTGGACTTGGTGATCTTCATTCCCCTCCTGTTTTACTAGCATTAGCTGGACTTGGAATTACAATTATCCTTATGTCTTTAAATATAAACGGGGCACTATTTATCGGAATGTTATTAACTGGTATGATTGCTTACTTCACAGGTCAATTAACATTTTCAAATGGCGTTACATCAATGCCTGGATTACCAGAAGGAATTATCGTTGCAAATCCAATTACTGCTGTATCTGATGTAATTAATTACGGATTATACGGTGTTGTGTTCTCCTTCTTCCTTGTTACATTATTCGATACAACAGGTACATTGCTTGGCGTTGCACAACAAGGCGGATTTATGAAAGATGGAAAACTTCCTAAATCAGGACGAGCACTTCTAGCTGATTCGTTCTCAGCAACAATTGGATCTATGTTCGGAACAACACCATCAACAGCTTACATTGAATCATCTGCTGGTGTTGCAGCTGGTGGGCGTACTGGTTTAACAACCGTTACAGTAGCTGTACTATTTGCAGTAGCAGCATTCTTCGGACCTTTAGTGAGCGCTGTTTCTGGTGTATCAGCTATTACAGCACCATCATTAATTATCGTTGGTAGTCTTATGATGGGTTCAGTTCGATATATCGATTGGGATACGTTCGATGAAGCATTCCCAGCATTCTTAGTAATTTTAAGCATGCCACTTACATCAAGTATCTCAACAGGGATTGCACTTGGATTTATTTCATACCCACTTATGAAAGTGGCAAAAGGACAATTCCGTGCTGTTCATCCACTTATATATTTATTTGGAATTTTGTTTGCTTATCAATTGGTATTCTTACCACATTAAAATCCCTCTTTGTGAGGGATTTTTTTATGAAAAATTATTTGACAACACGACAAAATTGTGGAATAATTCGAAATAGTTAAATATTCGATGTCTTATCAAGAGCAGGTGGAGGGATGAGCCCTACGAAGCCCGGCAACCGACCCATTTATGGGCACGGTGCTAATTCTTACAACACGTTGTGTTGAAAGATAAGAGTAATATGATAAGACGTCTTTTCTATATGAAAAGGCGTTTTTTATTTTCACTCCCTCCTCTCTCTTCTTAATTTAGGAGGGATTTTTTTATGAAAAAATTATGTTCCATCGTACTTATTTTTCTCTTATTTACATTGACAGCTTGTACAAATGAACAAGATGCTATCTCCTCACAAAAGCAACAAACTGTGAAAAAAGCGACTACAACAGTAGAAAACAACTTACCAACAGAAGTTCCAAGCCAAGTGAAGAAGCCATTAAAAATCGCATTAATCATGCAAATGTCCATCGGAACTTTTTCCTCTCAATATATTGAGGGTGTCAAAAAACAAGTCGAGCTATTTGGCGGCAGTGTACAAGTCTACAATTCTGATAACGATTTAGCAAAAATGGCTGCAAATTTAGATACTGCTATTAATTCAAAAGTGGATGGAATTTTAATTGATCACGGCCGCTCTGAAGCACTAAAACCGGGAGTAGAAAAAGCTTTGCAGGCGAACATTCCCGTAGTGGCATTTGATAACGACCTACGCCTGCCTGGTGTAACGATTATTGATCAAGATGACTATAGCCTTGCATGGAAATCCTTAAAAACATTAGCAGAAGATTTGAATGGACAAGGAAATATCGCAGTCGTATGGGTTGGCGGATTTGCTCCAATGGAACGTCGCAATGTTATCATTGATGCTTTTTATAAACGTTATCCAAATATAAAAGAAGTTGCACGATTCGGTACTGCTAGTAATAACACACCGCTTGATACACAAACACAAGTAGAAGCCTTACTAAAAAAATATCCGAAAAAAGGAGATTTACAAGCAATTTTTGCTTCGTGGGATGAGTTTGCTAAAGGGGCTGTTAAAGCACTTGAACAAGCCGGTCGTACAGATATAAAAGTATACAGCATTGACTTAAGTAATGAAGATTTACAACTCATACAAAAAGAAAACTCTCCTTGGACAGCTACTGCTGCAACTGATCCAGCTGAAGTAGGTAAAGTTCAAGTGCGATTTTTATACAAAAAAATTGCTGGTGAACAAACGCCAGATATTTATTCACTAGAACCTTATTTAGTAAAGAAAAATAGTTTACCAAAAGAAAATATAACGATGGATCAGTTATCAAAATATATAAACGGTTGGGGAGACTCAAAAGATGCATATTCTCCTTGGATGAAAAAATTAGAGAAGGAGAAAAAGTGATGACATTCTCTCTTCAAAACATTACACATTCTTATCATGTTGCCACACCTGTTCTAGAAGATGTTTCTATTCATATTCGAAAAGGAAAAGTGCACGCTTTACTAGGAATGAACGGTGCAGGAAAAAGCACTTTACTAAAAATAGCAACTGGTGAATTTCAACCAGTTGCTGGCAATATAAAAATTGATAATCAGTCTGTTTCCTTTACTTCACCACGCGATGCAAAACAGCACGGTATTTCTTTCGTAACACAAGAAGTAGATCACGGACTTATTCCCGGATTATCTGTATTAGAAAATGTACTTATCGATCATTTAGCAATGCAAAATAAAGTACTATTTTCAAAGTCAAAATTAGTCGCACTCGCTAAACAACACTTGCAAACTGTACAGGTAAATTTAAATGTTTCAGAAGATGTTTCAAACTGCTCATTACATGAAAAACAATTACTTCTTATCGCAAGGGCTTTATCTAACAATACAAATTATCTTTTATTAGACGAGCCCACTTCTTCTCTTGGGCCAAAAGAAGTTGAAACCTTTGGAAAGCTCTTAAAAGATTTAACATCAAAAGGTATTGGCATTATCTTAATTTCTCATCGTTTATCCGAGATTCGAAATTTCGCGGATGATGTAACTGTATTACATAATGGGAAGGTTTCCCTTTCTGAAGCCATTACAAAGATTACAGATCAGCAAATTGTGGAAGCAATGACTGGCAAACAACTTACACTACCTATTAATACAGCGCCAAAATGCGGGAGCGAAGAATTATTTAAAGTACAAGAGCTTCAATTACGCGAAGATCATTCTCCCCTTTCTCTTACAATACGAAAAGGAGAAACTGTTGTGATATACGGATTAATTGGAAGTGGAAAAACAACACTTGCCGAAACTTTATTTGGTGCTCGTCATACTTATCGCGCAAAAATAGATGGTCAAACAATAACAATTAAAACACCACGAGATGCGATTAAAGCGAAAATCGCACTTGTACCAGAAGAAAGAAGAAAACAAGGTGTATTTCTTTCGGAAGATATAATAAGTCACACTAATTTACACCAATCAGGATGGCGACGAAAACAAAACGAATTAAATAATGCTACTACAGCAATTGATTCTTTCAGTATTTCACCAAATGACCCAAAAGCTTTTATTCACTCACTTAGCGGTGGAAATCAACAAAAAGTCTCAATTGCAAAGTGGGATGGATTCAAACCTAATCTATTTCTTTTGGACGAGCCAACTAAAGGTGTAGACATAGC
This sequence comes from Bacillus sp. NPDC094064, assembly GCF_050279585.1. Lineage (NCBI taxonomy): Bacteria > Bacillati > Bacillota > Bacilli > Caryophanales > Bacillaceae > Bacillus > Bacillus sp. NPDC094064. Next base: position 23,159 of record NZ_JBNNUI010000007.1, on the reverse strand, counting down.
TGCGAAACAAGACATTTTTCGATTCATTCGCAACATTACAGAAAACGGAAGCTCTGTAATTTATTTCACAGGAGAACAAGATGAAGCGCTACATATCGCCGATCGTATTCTTATACTGGCAAATGGAGAGTTTGTAGGTGAATACTTGCCAAACGATCTATCGCCTGAACAACTTTTACATTTATCTGAAGGGAGCTATTCCATTGAATCTCGCTCATAAAACTAAAACTAAGAAACTATATTTACCTACTCATCTTTTTTATCAATTTAGTACAATTGCTATCATTATAGGTGTTACAATTTTTTTCTCTATCGTCAATGATTCTTTTTTTACATACAACAATATTAGTGATATTTTACGTTCTATTTCTATCGTAACGTTACTTGCGATCGGTGTTACCTTTACATTGATTGTAGACGGGTTTGATTTATCAGTCGGCTCTACTGCTAGTTTAGCAACAATTGCCGCTGCTTCCTGTCTCGTTTTATATCGACAAGAACTATTAGTCACACTACTTGTTCCTATTCTTTGCGGACTATTAGTTGGATTATTAAATGCACTACTCGTTATCCGAATTAAACTACCAGATTTACTAGCCACATTAAGTATCATGTACATCGTTAATGGACTACACTTAACATTTTCAAAAGGATCTTCAATTTATGAAGGAATGTCGGGTGCCACAGGACATTTTATTCCATCCTTTTTATTTATCGGTCAAGGTTCCGTTTTAGGAATTCCAGTCCCTGTCATTATCATGCTTATCGTCGTTTTAATTGCACATCTATTTTTAGAAAAAACAACGTACGGTCGTTTCTTTTATATGACAGGTGGGAATCGAGAAGCTGCTAGACTAGCCGGTATCCCTACTGATCGTTACCGTGTATATGCTTATATGATTAGTGGTTTACTTGCATCCATTGGTGGTATTATTCTATGTAGCCGCGTTGGAACAGGGCAAGTTTCAGCTGGTGCCCCATTATTAATGGATGCAGTTGCAGCTTCCTATATCGGTTATGCAATGTTCGGTGCCAAGAAACCAAATATAGTCGGAACATTTCTCGGCTCCGTATTAATTGGAATTATATTAAATGGCCTCACAATGATGAACGTTCCTTATTATGCACAAGATATCATCAAAGGCAGCATTTTAATTACAGCTTTAGCCTTTTCATTTATTAAAAAGAAGCGTAAATAAAAGAGTAGAGCATCGAATTCCGATGCTCTACTTTCCTTTTGCAACAATCACACGAAAGTCTCCACTATTCCTAAACTATGAAAAAGATAACAGAAGTTACAAATTATTAATATTTCTCATTCACCTGTAATTCTTTACTATACTTTTGAATAAAAATTGATGAAATAACCATTATCATCCCTACACTACAACCAATAAGCTGATCTAATAGTATTTCATCATGAATGAACCAACGCAGTAAAAATACGCTACTAAAAATAAACATCATAGTAAACCCAGTATGTCTAAGCCCTTTATATACATTTTCCATATGTATCACCTCTCCACATACCTTTATCCATATTATACCATAAACAAAAAAACCTCTATATAGAGGTTTTTAGCTTTGCAAAAACGCCTGTAAATCCGCAAATTGTCTCTTTGCATCTTCATAGCCTTGTTCATATAAACTTTGTAATTTCGCCTTATCTTTTTCCATACGATCTACTTGAAGCGGCAATTCTGGTCGGATGACAAATAAATTACCATCTTGCTCTTCTTTTTCAATGTAGTGAAGTGTTTCATTATACACTTCATAACGATTTAACATCGTGTTAACAAGGTTCGGATATTTTTTATAAGCTTTCGCTGCCACCCATCCGAACTTTGATTTTTTCTTCGCGTAACCATGATTTCTCGTTAAAATAACGACTGACTTTTTAAATCCATCTTCCTGTGCTTTACGAACTGGGATCGGATCAGAAATCCCGCCATCTAACAATTGTTTACCACGGTAATTTACTACTGGTGCAATGAAAGGCAACGAACTAGAAGCTTGTAATAAATTTAGTGCATCATCATTCGTTCCCTCTTTTTCAAAATAAACAGACTGTCCTGTTTCACAATCTGTTGTTCCTATAAGGAAACGCTCTGGGCTATTAAAATATGTTTCAAAATCAAATGGGACATGTTTTTCTGGAATTTCATGAAAAATGAAATCCATATCAAATAACTGACGTTTTCTCCATAAGTTTTTATACGATAAATATTTCGGATGCGATGCATAATCAATATTTACTGTCTTATTTCTATTTCTTTGCCTGGAAAGATACGACGCTGCATGACAAGCACCAGCTGATACACCGATTACATATGGAAAATATAAATCTTGTTCCATAAAGTATTCTAGTATCCCGCCCGTATATACACCACGCATACCGCCGCCTTCTAATACTAACCCTGTATTTTCAAGCATGTTACTCTCTCCTCTTTATATATATTGACTCTTTAATTATTCACTATGTTAAGTATCTTTTTCTATTATATATGAGTTCTTTTAGAAATTATATTCAAAAGGCTTGAAAAAAATATTTTTCGTCCACAGTCTTATACATGATAAAAACACGCACAAGGCAAAATAGAGACTACTAAAAAAGATAGCCTCTATTTTAAACTCTTTGATCCGCCACAATATGAATATCGATATACTTCGTTTCCCTCATAATTTCATTTACAATCGAACCTTTTCGTATTTCTTCCCAACGCGTTCTTGCCGATTGTCCGAGTAAAATTTGCGTTACTTGTAATCTTCTCGCGACTTCAATAATAACATCCGCTGGCTTCCTTCCTTTCGATTCTTCTAATACAAAACTTGCATCAAATTGATTCGTTAGCGACTTCCACTCTTCAATTGTTTGCTTCTTACTAGCTGAAAGAGAATCTATATTTTCTCTTTCAACGTTTAATACATACAATTCGGCGTTTAACCGATCAGCCATGCGCCATCCCCGTCTTATTAATTTCTCTGCTGTTGAACTGTATTGTACACAAACGAGAATTTTTTCTTTCACCCCAATTGGTTCTATAACGGTTTGGCTAATTTTCTCATCCATATCATCGGCAACTTCACGAAGCGATAATTCCCTTAGTGCTCCTAAATTATTAAGAGTGAAGAAATTTTGTAAGCTTTGCTGAATTTTTTCTTCCTTATATATCTTTCCATCTATTAATCTCTTCCGAAGTACCTCAGGCGTTGCATCAACAAGCTGAATTTCATTTGCTTTTTGCAAAATAAAATCTGGAATACGTTCTCGTACTTTTACATTTGTAATTTGAGCTACAATATCATGCACACTTTCTAAATGTTGAATGTTAAACGCTGATAATACAGATATTCCACAATCTAACAATTCCTGCACATCCATATAACGTTTCTTATTTTTCGACCCCGGAATATTACTATGTGCAAGTTCATCCACAACAACAATTTGCGGCGCACGCTTTATAATTCCTTCTACATCGAGTTCATAAAATACTTTTCCTTTATACTCTATTTCTTTTAAAGGAACTTTTTCTAAATCAGCAATCGCTTCTTCCGTCTCTTTTCTTCCATGTGTTTCAATTAAACCAATTACAATATCAATTCCATCTTTTTTCATTTCTCTTGCATCAAAGAGCATTTTATAACTTTTCCCTACTCCAGGAGCAGCCCCTACGTATAGCTTTAACTTCCCACGATTTTGCTGCCGAATATATTCTAAATATTCCTCTGGCGTTCGCCTTTGAAAAGTCGGTTTATAGTCATCCGCATACAACACACACACAACCTTTCTTTCGAAACAACGCTACCTCAATCTGTTAGATTGAGGTAGCTCTGTTACTATTTCATTAATTTCTGTAATTCTAAATTTAACTTTAAGACATTTACACGATCTTCTCCAAATAAACCAAGTGCAGCACCTTCTGTTTGCTCCTTAATCAATTGATTTAGTGTTTCTTTCGGAATATTCGTTAATTTCGAGATGCGATCTACCTGCACAGAAGCCGCCTTCGGACTAATATCAGGATCAAGCCCTGAACCTGAATTTGTCACTAAATCAATCGGTACTTCTGTAACTGGAACGCTCGGATTTTGTTTCTTCCACTCTTCAATACTTTTCTCTACTCGTTTCTCTAAATCTGGATTAGACGGTGCATAGTTATTTGAACCAGACGCTTCTGCTTTATATTCAATACTAGAAACACGCCCATGAAAATAGCGTGGATCTGTGAAATTTTGACCGATTAATTTAGAGCCAATCACTTCATTTTTATCATTATATATTAGACTTCCATCCGCATTATCCTTCATTACTGCTTGTGCAATCCCAGTAACAATAAGCGGATATACAAGTCCGCACAACACTAAAAATGTAAAAGTAATACGGATGATTGGTGATAGTATACTTTGTTTCTTCGCCATCTTTTTCCCCTCTTCCTTATATGAACAAGCCGACAATTATATCAATTACTTTAATTCCAATGAACGGAACGATCACGCCGCCAAGCCCATAAATGAGTAAGTTTCGGCTAAGTAGTGCATTCGAACTCATCGGTTTATATGCAATACCCTTCATTGCTAGCGGAATAAGTAACGGAATAATAACAGCGTTAAATATTAATGCTGATAAAATTGCTGAAAGCGGTGATGTTAATTTCATAATGTTTAATGCTTCCATTTGCGGAATTGCCAGTGTAAACATCGCTGGAATAATTGCAAAATATTTCGCAATATCATTCGCAATACTAAACGTCGTTAATGCACCACGCGTCATTAACAATTGCTTACCAATTCCTACAACCTCAATAATTTTCGTTGGATTCGAATCTAAATCAATCATATTCGCTGCTTCTTTCGCAGCTGTCGTCCCACTATTCATCGCTAACCCAACGTCCGCCTGCGCTAATGCTGGTGCATCATTTGTACCATCACCTGTCATCGCTACAAGTTTCCCTTTATCTTGCTCTGCTTTAATAACCGCAATTTTATCCTCTGGTTTACACTCGGCAACGAATTCATCTACCCCTGCTTCTTTTGCAATCGTTGCTGCTGTTAACGGATTATCACCTGTACACATAACCGTTTTAATCCCCATTTGGCGCAACTGTTCAAAACGCTCACGCATACCAGGTTTTACTGTATCCTTTAAATAAATTAAACCGTAAATACGATTACCTACTGCAACTACAAGTGGTGTCCCGCCCTCTTTTGAAATGAAATCTGCTTTTTGATTTACATCTTTCGGAATCGTTCCGCCTTGTGATCTAACCCATTCAATCACGCTACCTACAGCACCTTTTCTCACTTTCGTTCCGTCCTGTAAATCAACACCACTCATTCTCGTTTCTGCTTTAAATGGAACAAACTCACCTTGTTCTGCAAGTTCTCTATTATATGATATAGATTTTGCTTGCACATACTCGATAACAGATCGACCTTCTGGCGTTTCATCTAAAACAGAACTAATAGCAGCCCATTTTCCTACTTGCTCAATCGTTTCATTCCCTACAGGAAGCAATGTATGTGCCATCCGGTTCCCGAACGTAATCGTACCTGTTTTATCTAAAATAATTGTATTAATATCACCAGCAGCTTCTACTGCTTTACCTGACATTGCTAACACATTAAACTTTGTCACACGGTCCATCCCAGCAATACCAATCGCTGATAATAATCCGCCGATTGTCGTTGGAATTAAACAAACTAACAATGCAACAAGTACAGCTGTATCAATTTGAAATCCTAAATAATTTGTAAAAATCGGCAGCGTCACAACAACGATTAAGAAAATAAGCGTTAAACTCGTTAATACTGTATTTAAAGCAATCTCATTCGGTGTTTTTTGACGGGCAGCTCCTTCTACTAAAGAAATCATTTTATCAATAAATGATTCGCCAGGATTACTTGTAATGACAATTGTAATTTCATCACTTACGACCATCGTTCCGCCTGTTACGGAACAAAAATCACCGCCCGCTTCTTTTATTACAGGAGCTGATTCCCCTGTAATTGCAGATTCATCGACAGACGCTAATCCTTTAATAACTTCCCCATCATTTGGAATCATTTCACCTTGCTTTACAATAACAACGTCACCTTTTCTTAGGTCAGTTGCTGAAACTTGAACAATGTCTCCATTTTCTTTTACAACATTTGCAAACACATCTTTCTTCGATTGTTTTAAAGAATCAGCTTGTGCTTTACCACGACCTTCAGCTAACGCTTCTGCAAAGTTCGCAAATAAAACTGTAAATAATAGAATGAGAGAAACTGTTATATTAAACCATCCTGGTACACTACTAGAACTACTTGGAAGAAAGGATAAAATTAACGTAATGATAAATCCAATTTCCACAACGAACATAATCGGATTTTTTATCATTACTTTCGGATTCAATTTCGCAAAGGATTGTTTCATCGCATGTTTGACGATATCACGATCCATCGTTTTCGCTTGTCTAACCTCATCTTCTACAGCATGTACTTGTGGTTCGTTCACTCTTTTTTCTTTTACTACTACCGGTCTCATCATTTACCCTCCATTACTTCAATGTAAGAAATTCTGCCATTGGGCCAAGTACTAACATCGGGAAGAATGTTAACGCTCCAACAATTACAATCGTTCCGATGAAAATCCCTCCAAACAAACCATTATCTGTACGGAACGTTCCAACTGTTTCTGGCACTACCGTTTTTTCTTTCAGCGAAGATGCCACAGCTAGCATCGTAATTAAACTGAAATAGCGTCCTAAAAACATAACTAAACCAGTCGTAATATTCCAAAATGGTGTATTATCTGCTAAACCTTCAAATCCAGATCCGTTATTCGCAGCTGACGATGTGTATTCATATACAACTTGCGTTAAACCGTGGAAACCTGAATGAGAAACGGCATCCGTTCCTAAATTTGTTGAAAGAGCTAATACCGAAAATCCTAAAATAAGCAATGGATGAAATAATATCGTTACCGCGATTAATTTCATTTCCTTACCTTCAATTTTCTTACCTAAAAACTCTGGTGTTCGTCCTACCATTAACCCAGATATAAAGACCGCAATAATCGCATACATAATAATGTTCACAAAGCCTGCTCCAACACCGCCGTATACTGTATTTAACATCATATTTACGAGTGGAACTAACCCGCCAATTGGTGTTAACGTATCATGCATCGTATTCACCGCTCCGGTTTCAGCAGCTGTCGTTACTGTTGCGTATAGTGAAGAAAATACTGTTCCAAATCGGACCTCTTTTCCTTCTGTACTTCCTTGTACATGTTCGATACCCATTCCATTTAACGCTGGATTCCCATTTAATTCAGATGTAGTAATCGTTATAAACCCTAATAAAAACACCATAAATAGTGAAACGAAAAGGATACGACCTTGTTTTTTATTTCCTACCATTCGTCCGTACGTAAATGGAAGTGCTGTTGGCAATAACATCATAAGCATCATTTGCAAAATATTACTCATTTGTCCTGGATTTTCGAAAGGATGTGTAGAATTTGCCCCGAAAAATCCACCGCCGTTATTTCCAAGTTCCTTAATGGCAACGAATGAGGCAACTGGACCACGTAAAATACTTTGCTTCGCACCATCAATTGTTTGTGCTGTAACCGCCCCATCTAACGTTTGCGGTACACCAAGTGCAACAAAGACTAGTGCTGCAATAAATGCGATAGGAAGAAACACTCTCGTTAATGCTCTCGTAAAATCAACGAAAAAGTTACCGAGTTCTTTTCCAGCAAGCCCTCTTATAAATGCCATAACAAGCGCTAACGTCGTTGCTGGTGCCGCAAACATTAAAAACGTAATCCCAATTAATTGCGATAAATAAGATAAACCATTTTCACCGCTGTAATGTTGTAAGTTTGTATCAGCCATAAAACTAATCGCTGTATTAAAAGCGAGCGTAGGCTCCATCCCTTCAATATGCGCTGGATTTAGTGGCAATACCCCTTGTAATCTAAAAATGAAATATACAACAACAATCATAAATCCATTTAATAAAACTAATGATAATGCGTACTGTTTCCACGTTTGATTGTATGCTTTTACACCCGTAATTTTAAAAATAAGTTTTTCAAAAGGCCCGAATACTTTATCTAGCGTCTTACTCCCCTGAAAAGCTTTTTCTAAATAAATCCCCGTTGGCTTTGCTACTAAAATAAACAAGAGCATCGTAATAACGACTGCAATCCAAATCATAATGAATGATTCCCCCTAATTAAAACTTCTCTGGATTTAATAATGCATATACTAAATACACCGTAATCGCTGCGACAATAACTGATAAGGCAATCATCATGATGGCTTTCCTTCCTTCACAACTTTATCTGACCAACTTGCAAGACTCACCATCGATGCAACTAATAGAATAAACGTCCCGATCATTACAACATCTAACATAGCTACCCCTCGCTTTTGTTAAAATTTACCATCTAGTTATCAAAAAAGAACACTAAGCTCTACTTAGTGTTCTAAACGAACAACACAAAGTAAACCTCCTCTCTAAACGCTTACGAGGTTAGCTGTCGGATTCGGGCCTAAAGAGTAGCCCTACTTTCAAAACTGAAAGATTCACCCCAAGTGACGATGCACAAAATTGGTTCCCCCGCTCCATTTCTGGAACTCAGCGATTTTAGGTTTTTTTGGAAATTTTATGAATGATTTATGAGAGTAAATATACTCCTCTATATTTCACTTGTAAAGAGCTAAATTACTGAAAATAAGAAAAAATCCATCTATTTAAACGCTTACATTTGGTATTATTAATATTCTTTCATCTGTTTTCTCGTCTTTTCTTTCTTTTTCACAGAAATAACCTTTTAACTACGAAAGAAAAGAGCGAATAACATGAAGTGCATAGCTTGTCGCACTTAGCATTCGCTCTTTTTTATTCACTATTTATTCTCCTCGTAAAAATGTACGCAAATTTCTCCCGCGAATATAAACTTGTGACAATTCTGCATGGAGCTGCTCATATTCGATAACATCTGCTTTTAAATATAAAGCGTCTTTTGATGGCAATATGATATAGGGCCTTGGAAAAATAGGGTCGAGCACAACTAATTCTTGAACTCGATCTACCGATACCGCCCAACGATTCGCTATATCTCCTAGCAACAAAACCTTCATCTTCTTTTCCCCCACCCTATTCAAAAAATAAAAAAGAAATATTATCACAATTCGTAAACACGACAAATGTAGCTCCAATTATTTCATAGAGCCTCGCTGGATATCGTTTATTCCTTGTAACAACAGTAATAGGTGCTTGAAAAGAAAAGCGAATGTGTTCTGTAAAGAAACTAATGATTGGAAGCTCATCCCCTAGTAAAATCACCTTCTTAATACACTCACAAATACTAGTAAAATCCTGCCCCTTACTACAACTATACGTCCAATCAAACCCACAATTCCTCACTTCAGCCGCTATCTCTTCATTTGCTGTAAAAATAATTAGCTCATGTTGAAAGGCTACTAAATCTATTAAACTATTTACCTTGCTTTCTTCTCCAACACAAATAAGTGTTAGTTCCATGTACCTCATCCTCCTTAGCATAAAAGAACTCAAACGTAGATTGATATTCCCCTATACTAATCGGGCCGATGAAGTGATGTATCCATCCTGGCACCGTCCTCTCTCAAGACGCTTACGAAGTTAGCTGTCGGGTTCGGACTTTGAGAGTAGCCCTACTTGCAAAACTGAAAGATTCACCCCAAGTGACACTGCACAAATTGGTTCCTCCGCTCCATACATTTGGACTCAGCGTATTACAAAAAATGTATTCTGGCTGATATATTACTCTTGTATTTGGAAAAAGTAAACAGGAGAAATCTCCTCAAAATCAAGTTTTTTATTGTTAAACATTATAAATATTTACACTCAATAGGAATTTTCATTAATCGTATTGTAATAATACTAAGTAAAGAAATGATTAAAAATTAAAGATGAAATGAGGATGGTATATGACCGAGGATAAAAAGAAAAATTTTATTCAAATAATAACTATTCTAGGCAATTCGTCACTAATAATTCTAGCGATTTTAGTTACTATTCCTAGTTATACTGAATTCCGTACTACATTAGAAATCATTTTTTTAATTTCTTGTTTGTTATTAATTTATAGTAAACACTTAAGTAATAATAAGAAAGCTATGATTCCCTATGTTATATTTTTCATATTAATATCATCACACCTTTTATATACTTTACTCATCTAAAGGACACATGTAAGCCAATCATATTTGCTAACATATATTAAAAATCATTAATAACCCGTGGGGATATAGCCCCACGGGTTAAATTTTCACTATGCTTGTGTTTTATTCAACTTATACGCAAAATGATTCGTCGGTCCATGACCACTGCCAATATTCAACGGCACTTCAATTGCTATACTAATAAATCGTTTTGCTTCTTGAACTGCCTCTTCGATTGAATGCCCTTTCGCAAGTCCTGCTGTAACTGCTGAAGCAAATGTACAGCCACTTCCGTGCGTTTGTTTCGAAGGAATTCGTTCACTTCTAAATTCAATAAACTCTTCTCCATCAAAAAGTAAATCAATTACTTCATTACCTTGATATTCCGCATGTCCGCCCTTCATAAGCACGTATTTAGCACCTAATTCGTGCAATATCTTCGCAGCTTCCTTACTATCTTCAATATTATGAATCTCCATCCCAGTTAACACTTCTGCTTCAGGAACATTTGGTGTTATAACAGTTGCTACTGGTAATAAATATTCTTTTAATGCTTGCACTGCTTCTTGTTGTAATAGTGATGCTCCACCTTTTGCAATCATAACAGGATCTAACACAATATTATTCCAGCCAAATTTCTTAATCTGTTCTGCCACAATTTGAATAATTTCACTACTAAACAACATTCCTAGTTTCACAGCATCTGGTGTTAAATCCGTACCAATTGAATTCAGCTGTTCCGTAATACCTTCTAACGGAACAGGATATACCCCTTGCACACCAAGCGTGTTTTGAGCAGTAATTGCCGTAATAGCTGTCATTCCATACACACCAAGCTCTTGGAATGTTTTTAAATCTGCTTGAATTCCAGCACCGCCGCCACTATCAGACCCTGCAATTGTTAAAGCTTTATTTACTTTCATCCCACTCATCCTTTTCTATCCAAAATAGCGATGATAAATCGTTTTTGCTTCACTTATATCTTTCGTTCCATGTACGAGTACACGTCCATCTTTAAAGGCAACCAATCTCTTCTCTTCAATAGAAAATGATAGTAAATATGGATTTACATTTAAATCTGTCACGCGACCTTTCAGCAACCCTTTATATTGTTCAAAATTCATTTCCTCTTTATAAGGTGGCCTAATTTGAACTGTATTTCTCCCGCATAAAACTGCTGTTTTCGATGTATTTTCTTTATTTAAATACGGATATAATGCATTCTCTCCGCACGAAGGACAATTATGCTTACGAAGCTTTTGTACATTCATACATGAATATTCATTCTTCCACACATCAAACGATACAAGTCCATCCCGGAGTGACTCATAATCTTCTACTAGCAGTTTAAGCGCTTCTGTTACTTGATGAGAAACGACAAGAGATACAGCAGGCGATATAATACCCGCTGTATCACATGTTGCTCCGCCAAGCGGAATCGATTGTAATAAACATGATAAACATGGCGTTTTACTAGGAAGAATGGTGTAAGAAAGGCCGTAACTCCCCACACATGCCCCGTAAATCCATGGAATAGAATATTTTTGTGCTATATCATTTACAATGAAACGCGTTTCGAAATTATCAGTTGCATCAATAATTACATCAACGTTTGTAACAAGCTCTTCTAATTCCTCAGCTGTTACATCTTGAACGAGAGCTTCTACTCTTACTTCACTATTAATCACTTCTAGACGCTTCTTTGCTGCTACAGCCTTCGGAAGGTTATTCTCTACATCACTCTCTGCGTACAATTGCTGCCTTTGTAAATTACTCCAATCAACATAATCCCGGTCAACAATCGTTACTGTACCAACGCCTGCTCTTACGAACATTTCTGCATTTGCACTACCTAGTGCGCCTGCACCGATAATGAGTACATGCTTTTCTCTTATTTTTTGTTGTCCTTCTTCTCCAATTGGAGAAAATAGTTCTTGGCGAGAATATCGATTATTCAACTACGCTCATTCCTTCTAAAGGACTACTTGCAGTTGCACAACGCTTACGTGCAATACGACCTGCTTCAAATCCTAAACGTCCTGCTTCAATACTTAATTTCATTGCCTGTGCCATTTTAATAGGGTCTTTTGCACCAGACACTGCTGTATTTAATAACACGCCATCTGCTCCTAATTCCATTGCAAATGCCGCATCAGCTGGGCTACCGATACCTGCATCAACGATAACTGGTACTGTCGCTTGTTCAATAATGAAACTTAAATTTAACGGATTTACAATACCAAGCCCTGAACCAATTGGAGATGCTCCTGGCATAATCGCGTGCACGCCAAGTTCTTGTAATTTACGTGCTAATACAACATCATCCGATGTGTACGGAAGTACGATAAACCCTTCTTCTAGTAACATTTCAGATGCTCTCAATGTTTCTACCGGATCAGGTAATAACGTTCTATCATCACCAATAACTTCAACTTTGATCATATCGCAAAGCCCTGAAGCTTTTGCTAATTTTGCAATACGAACAGCTTCTTCAGCATTTTTTGCTCCAGCTGTATTCGGTAATAACGTATATTTTTTTACATCAAGTTTCTCTAATAAATTAGGCTGTTTTGCATCAAATATATCCATGCGGCGTACTGCGAACGTTAAAACCTCAGCCTCAGATACATCAATTGCTTTTTGCTGTACATCAAAATCAGGGAATTTTCCTGTTCCTAATAAAAGTCTAGAATGAAATGAAAATGGTCCAATGTTTAACATAATCAACCGCCTCCTACGAAAGTTACAATCTCAATTTGGTCTCCATCAAAAACAGATGTATCTTTATGATCATCTTTTTGTAAAATATCTTTATTACGCTCTACTACAACAATTCTGTTATCTAACTCTAAATGTGTAAGTAACTCAGCTACTGTTTTCACACTCGCTGGCACTTCCATTTGGTTACCATTAATTTTTAAATTCAAACTTCCATCCCCTTTCTAAACCATTTTAGAAAGCAATGAATCTAGCAAGTGATTCTCCTGCTTTCCTTCTATTAAATCAGCCATATACTGACCAGAAACAGGGCTTAATAAAATACCGTTTCGATAATGCCCAGTACAAGCATATAAACCTTTTATTTCTTCATGCTCTCCCATATAAGGAGCTTCATGATTCGATTGTGGCCTTAATCCAGCCCATGTGCTTTCCCACTCTGCCTCTTTTAAAGCCGGTAATATTGTATAAGCACGCTCTAATATAGAAGTAATACTTTCTGGCTGTACAGTTTTATTGAACGTATGAGGCTTCATCGTTGCCCCAATTACGTAACGCCCACCGCGCTTTGGTGCAATGTAAAATCTTTCTTGGAAAATAGGTGCCTTTAAAAGTGGTTTTCTGCTTCTTACTGCAACCACTTCTCCTTTAACTGGATATGTACCCCAATCACGGTGAAAATGGCCTAGTAGCTTCGTGCTCCATGAACCTCCTGCAATAACGACTTTCTCACACGCGATAATACCTTCGCTTGTAACAATTCCAGTCACTTTATTATTTTCAATACGAATATCAAATACCTCTGTCTGTTCATATATATCGGCACCGGAAATGGCTGCAGACTGTGCGAGTGCTTTCGTAAGCTCTGGTGCAATAACGTGACCATCTTTCGGATAATATACCGCTCCGATAATTGATTCGGATAGAAACGGCTCTTTTTCTCGTAAATGGTCTCCTGTTAGAAAATAGGAATCTTCACCTGTTTTTTGCTGCCAATCCATAATGTGAAGAATTCTTTCCTTCTCCCCTTCATTTTGAGCAATGCGATATATTCCTTTTTCCTCATATCCAATATCAATACCCGTCTTTTCACGTAAAACTGTTGCAAGTTTTGGGAATATAGCACGGCTTTCTCTAGCAAGTTCAAATAGCGGGTCATACGCATCCCATTCTGCCTGAACACCGAGCAGGCCAGCAGCAGCTTTCGAGGCTTCCGAGGCAATTCTCTGCTTCTCTATAATTGCTACTTTATGTCCTCTTTCTGCTAGAAAATGTGCAACTGAACTACCAATTACACCACCGCCAATAATCGCTACATCATACTTCTCACACATGTTTCCCCGCCCACTTTCTTATTGATTCCTTATAAGATTTCGCTCTGCTATACGGGTTACTATTACTTACAATTCCAGACATAACAGCAATTCCACTTACTTCACTTGCAAGAACATCCCTTGTATTTTCAGGAGTAATTCCTCCAATAGCTATAATCGGTATCGATAAGCTCTTTGCAATGTCCGAAATTTCCTCTAACCCTCTCGCTGGCACACCTTTTTTGCAATCTGTTGGGAATACATGGCCATAAACGAGCGAATTAGCCCCATTCTTAAAAGCCTCTATCGCTTCTTCTAAAGAATGTACGGAATAACCAACATGCAAATACGAAAACTTTTCTTTCACTGACCTTACATCTGTGCTTCGATACCCTAGCTGTACACGCGGGATATTTAATAAAACAGCAATATCAATTCGGTCATTTATAACAAGTTTAGATGCCGGAAAGCCTTTTTTTAAAAGGCTTTCCACCCCTTCATATAATTCCTTTGTACTTTTCTCACGCTCACGAATATGCAAATAATCAATCTCACTCTCAATTTGCATCGCTACATTCACTAACTCTTCGAACGGCATATGGCCATTTGAGATTACGTGAAGCTCATTTTTCATATTCATTCGCCTACTTTAAAATATTTTCGAATAGCTCATCGGCTGGAACGATTTCTTTCGTCATTCCTTTGTCTTTCAACCATTTACTTTGTTTCTCCCAAGACTCTTTTGAATCTGATAAGAATGGCTCATCTTTCGTTTCCATCTTCTCTAATAAAATTTTCATACTTTCTTTTTCAACTTCTGGCACAAGCGGGAAGTTTTCTTTTTCTTGATGATCTAATAAAATATTTAATGCTTCATCAGGGTTTTTCTTCATAAAGTCATACCCCTTTTTCGCCCCGCGTAAAAAGGCTTGCAGAGCTTCTTTATCTTTTTCCAATGTTTTGTCACCTGTTACAAACACAAGCTCATGATAATTCGGTACGCCGTAATCAGCTGGATTAAAGTACGCTGGTTCATGACCTTCATGACGCATAACAGGTACTTCATGGTTAATGTATGCCCCTGTTACAGCATCTACTTTTTTCGTAATTAATGCTGGCACTAAATCAAAGCCTACATCAACTACTTTCACTGTATCTGGATTACCACCATCTTCTTTTACCATCGTTTTTAAATATGCTTCACTTAAAGGCGTTCCAGAGTAACCTACTGTTTTGCCTTCTAAATCTTTCGGTGATTGAATGCCTGCTGATTTCAGCGATACAACATGATTTAACGGTGAACGTACGACAGCTCCAATTGATTTCACTGGAATTTGTTCATTTGCTCTAGCCATGACAACATCTGGCTGATAATATAAGCCCACTGTTACTTTTCCTGCAGCCGCCAACGTTAATGGATCAGTCGGATTAGAAGGGAATTTAATATTTACCTTTACTCCTTCTTCTTTAAAGTATCCTTTTTCAATTGCTGCATAAATAAAGCTATGCACCGCATTTGGGTACCAATCAAGCATGACCGTTATTTCTTTCTCTTTTTTCCCCTTGTCTGATGCTGAATTACTTGAACATCCAGCAATCATTGCAACTAATAATGTAAACACAATGATGCGTTTTAAAAATTTCATGAATGCTTCCTCCAACTAATGAATTTCTTTTCTAACATAGAAATAAGTATGACGAAAAAAATAGCTAATAATGATAGCAATACAATTGGTGCAAATACCCCCGCACCATCTAACTGCGTCATCATCCTTTTACTGAAATATCCAAGCCCAGCTTGTGCACCGAGCCATTCCCCAATTGCTGCTCCAATCACACTAAGTGGGACTGCAATTTTTAAAGCCGAGAAAAAATAAGGAAGAGCAGATGGCAACTTTAACTTAAGAAAAACGTCTTTTTTCGTTGCTCCATATGTAACTAAGAGCTCCTCCCATTCTTTTTTCGTACTACGCAGTCCATCATACGTATTGACCGCAATCGGGAAAAACGTAATTAAAACTGTAACAACGACCTTACTCCAGATTGTGTATCCAAACCATAAAACGAAGAGCGGAGCAAGCGCGGTAATCGGGATCGTTTGTGAGGCAACTAATAATGGATAAAAAGCTCTTTCCATCCATGTACTCGCATTCATTAACATTGCTAGCCCCACACCTAATACGACAGAAATAACAACACCTATTAAAACGACGTATAACGTTGCCGGCAAATGAACCGTAAATAATATATCTTTTAGTTTCCATATCTTCATTACGATTGCAGACGGTGACGGTAAAATGTACATCTCATCTACAATTCTTGCGCCTATTTCCCACATAACAAGTAAAATACTAGAAAGTGTAATGGCAGGAACTAATTCTTTCAATCGGTTCATCATACAAGTACCTGCCTTTGTAACATACTAAGAAGTTCCTCTTTCAGCGCTAACACGTCCGGTTTATATAAATCCTTTCGTGTTCTGTTATGGCCAAGTGGCACAATTCGCTCAGTCAAAGTCGTTATCGGTTGCTGTTCCACTACTAAAATTCGATTCGAAAGGAACAATGCTTCTTCAACATCATGAGTAATGAATAAAATTGTTTTTTCCCACTCTTTCCATTGTTCAAACAACCATTCTTGCAAAGAAGCCTTCGTTAAAGCATCTAACGCGCTAAACGGTTCATCTAATAACAATATCTCTCCGCCTGTTAACAATGTTCGAATAAAAGATACACGCTGTCTCATACCTCCAGATAAATCTTTCGGATATTTTTTCTCGTATCCTTGTAAACCAAATTTATGCAACAGTTCCTTTGCCTTCACTTGCGCTTCTTTCTTCTGCACACCTTGGCACTCTAGCGGCAGGGCCGCATTTTCAATAATCGTTCTCCATGGCAGGAGCATATCTTTTTGGGGCATATACCCTACAGGATGACTCTTTGTTTCTGTCAGCTCTATCTTTCCAGCGCTTGCTTCTTCTAAGCCTGTTATAAGGCGAAATAAAGTACTTTTCCCACAACCACTTGGTCCGATAATACTGACAAATTCTTTATCTTGTATAGAAGCATTTAATTCACTGATGATTGGTTTCTCATCATAATGAAAAGAAACATTATGAAACTGTAGTATGTTCTTGCTCCTCAAATCCCCACATCTCCTTACGATAGGACATATCCCAGAATAAATATTCAAATCGGCTGGAATATAAGAAAATCTCCTCTAATCGTTCTAACTCTTTCTCTGACTTTCCAACTGCCATTTCATTTAATAAATCAATTAACCAAACACAAAGATTACCGTATTCTTCAGAACTATATCCTTGAATCCATTCGCCAAAGAACTCATGATCTCTTGCTCCCGGAATATCATTTAAACGCTTTCCAATTTCCCAGTAACTCCACATACACGGAAGAAGTGCTGCGATTAATTCTGCAAGTGTGCCATTTTGAGATACTGACATCATATAGTTTGTATAAGCTAAATTTTTAGCAGATGGTTTTGCAGATTCCATTTCTTCTACAGAAATACCCAGTCGTTTTGCATATTGTTTATGAATCGTCATTTCTCCATTTAATATTCCATCAATTTGTTCAGCAAATTTCCCCATTATTTGTGGGTTCGTTGCCTTTACAACACCAATTGCATATAGCTTTGCATAATCTAATAGATATAAATAATCTTGAATAATATAATACTGAAATCTATCTTTTTCTAACGTACCATCCCCCATACCTACTACAAACGGATGATTATGACTTTTCTCCCAAACAGGTTGCACAGTTTCTAATAATCTATCGCAAAACTTCATTTCTATTTCCCCCTTCAATATATATATCTAAATAAAAAAACCACTTCTATATAAGAAGTGGTTACAGCAAATAAAATTATACATTTATTCGTTGTTCCACTTCCCTTCGCTAGTATTACCTAGATCAGGTCTGTAAGGGTTAAGGATTAGTCCTCTCTCAGCACATCAAGCACCCCTAGTGGTTTCAATATGAAATTTTTAAATAAAAAAGCCCCGTTTCTATACGCAAAGAAACGGGGACTCATAGTTAGTGTCCGAATTGCTTCCCTACGCTAGCATAATCTAGATCAGGTAATGAAAAGGATCAAAGGCTTACGGCCTACTCTCAGCTGGCAACACCAGCTCTCCTAGCAAACTATAAAATTATCACTGTCAGTATAACACCGTAATAAGACATCATCAACTGTTTTAATTTTCTCAATTGTCAACAAAATCATCAAGCTATACAATAATTATATTCCATTTTAGAAAATGATATCCTAATTAATTGGATTAAAAAGAATCATTATCCTCAAAAAATTTATTTTTATATTGATTTCATATTACATTTATGTGAATACCCCCACTATATTATATCTTTATACTATAATAAAATTACAACTATACAACTAGAGGAGGTCTCTATTATATGAATATGAAAGCTACTGCTTTAACAGCAACTACTGTCGCAATTGCTTCTTTACTACCTTCTATGGGCGAAACAAATGTACAAAAAGCAAACGCTGAACAATTATCTAATGTTAAAACTGGATATGTCAAAGTCGACCAAGCAACTTTACATAAAGAAGACAATACAAATAGCACATCTATTGATACGATCCGCTTTAATACGAAAGTGAATATACTTGAAACAACGAATGATTGGTATAAAGTATCTGTTAATAATAAAGTAGGTTACGTACAAAAAGATGCTATTCTACTAAAAAACAAACTTCAATCTAATAATCAATACATCGTCAATGCTAATGCATTAAACGTTCGCTCTGAACCTAATTTAGAGTCTTCAATTTTAGATGTATTACCAAACGGTAAGTTCATTACCATTCAAGAAGAACAAGGCGAATGGTATAAAATTTTACATAATGGTCAAACAGGTTATGTACAAAAAGCATTCATATCTAATGGTTCACAGCCTTTAGTAAAAGGAACTACAGTTCAAAATAATACGAAGTACACAGTTGCAACACCAAAACTTAATGTACGTAGTAATGCTAGTACAAGTAGTGCTCTACTTGGTTCATTACAAAATGGTACACAAGTACAAGTAGTAGAAACTGTAGGAACTTGGTATAAAATTCGTTTTGGTACAGGATACGGATATGTGGCAAAACACTATATAGTACAAAATCAACCGCAATCACAAGCTCAAACAGCTCAATCTTCTTCAATTCCAGCTGCTTTCAAATTTCCTACTCAAGGAAAAGTTAGCTCAACCTTTGATATGCGCTGGGAACAAATGCATTATGGTATAGATATTGCAGCACAAGGTAACGTCTCTATTCAAGCTGCTGCTGCAGGTAAAGTTGTGAAATCTTATTATTCAGCTAGTTATGGTAATGTCGTGTTCATCTCCCATCAAATAAACGATAAATTATATACAACCGTTTATGCTCATATGAAAGACCGCACTGTACAAGTTGGTGATCAAGTACAAACTGGGCAATTAGTAGGTCATATGGGAAACACAGGTCATTCATACGGACAACATCTCCACTTTGAGCTACACAATGGAGAATGGAATTTTGAAAAAACAAATGCAGTAAATCCACTGCCATATTTAGTTAGGTAAATTGTATGCCACGCAATATACCTCTCTTAATTGAATACTTAGCCTTTTTAGGTTTAATTTTTTGTTTAATCATTTATAATACGAACACTGTATTTTTATCTATTATCATTGCCTTTGTTGCTTTAGAAATTATGATGGAATCATTTCAAGTGCAACTAAAACTAAAAATTGCCCATATCTATAATGCTATTTTTCTATTAAGTGCCCTTATAACAAATGTTATTAGTAATGGTTTTTATGTATCTACCGTACTTCCTGTATTCTTTATGGCTATTTTATTATTCATAGCTAGATACGTGAATGTCCCTAATAATAAAAAACATGAACAAGAGGCTTAGAAAAAGGAGACACTGTGTACCAATCTTTCAAAGATACTCCAATGAAATATATATTGAATTTATATGAAAAAACAAATACTTTTTTTGGTATACAAGGAAGTTATACTGCACAATTTCTCCTTTATGGAATGTTATTTCTCATCTTAATTACTTTCTCCTTGTTTTACTAGCAAAAAAGGATCTCACATAAATTTGAGATCCTTTTTAATTTATATTAAATTTTCATATAAACAGTACTGTTTATCCACAAGCATATTTTTCATAAATAAAACTCAGATTATATTTTTTCTCTAAGCTCATTCTTTGTTCATCGTCGCACCAATAGAATAAAATATCATGAATCGTTGCATAACGCTTATTTTTAAGAAATAGTTTAAAGAATGATGGTAAACAATCATGTAATTGTATAAAGATATAATTGCGTAATATTTCTTCCTTATATTCAATGCCCTTACAAATATACAGTAATTCTTCACAATAATATGCATGCTGTGGAACTTGAATCATTTCGAAAAAAGGCACATAAGAAAGTAACTTTCCAATAAAATGACCATAACGATCCATTACCCCTATCGTCATATGTTCCATCATTTCTTTCATTACATATAAATAATCATCTACATGTGTTGTCTTTAGTGGGTCTAATCGATCGGAAATTTGAGAAAGTACAGCTCTTTGACAAGCTAAAACCGCTTGACTCGGTCCATAATATGATAAAAAGTCTGTACACTTACGATATTTTCGTAATAAGTCATGTGTATATAAATCATACACAAAAGTATTACAATACATCGCTAGACTCATCATATCACTATTTAATTGCTCTTTTGACAGTAACTTCGCTCTCTTGCACATATAAAAGAATGTAAATTCCAATACTTCTTTATGGGATAATAGATGTTTACAATCTGTGATACATTTCTCATTAAATTTAACTCTATCCCAAATTTCTGCATCCTCATCTCTTAATTCACCAATACGATATTTAATAATTAAGTAGTTTAAAGCAACCACTTGCGTCAAAAGGTCCCATGTTTCATATTCTAATGACGTTTGGACAAACTCATCTAGCCCTTGTGTTTTCATAAAAGTATTTGCCTCTTCATACCAACCAATCTCTTGGCATAGACGTAGAATACGTACTAAAGTTGGGATTTCATCTTTATGAAACTGCGGTAGATTTTTCACTTTATTTATTCCGTATACGATAAACGCCGCTACATTTTCTTCTTTATAAAATTCTTTTTCTTTCCACACTAATATAGTACGCTCGTTCCCTTCACCTTTTGGATGACAAGGTACAAGCAAAGAAAATAATTCAGCGAAATTAGTTGGTTCTATATATGTATCTGTAACCAAATTCCAATTCGGATCACCCTGTACAGCCCTCATATAATTCTCCTTCCCTTTTTATCCCGCTATTTGCGGGCAGTAAGACTCCCACCTCAAAATTCAGCGAATGCGAGGAAATTAGGTGGGAGATAACTGCACATAAAAGCCCGACTCTTTCAACTAATAATCAGTTGGATGATGAATCCCTCCCCTGCTGATTAAAGTTTCACTTTATCTACATAAGAAATATTAATTCATTGTTACATCAATAATGATAAATATTGTTATATTCAAAATCTATCATAATGCTTATATCTATCAGTATATCATTTTTTCTCTTATTAAAAATTAGGAATGACAAATGTTACAAAACTGTCGAAAATATGAACTGTATACCTATTATATAATGCCCTAGATACATCACGCTAACATATTAGTTTAGTCTATATACTAGAATGATGTATCTGTTCTTCATACGTAATTTATCTTACTATTTGCGGGCAGTAGACTTCCATTTATTAAGGTTTTATCTTTATTCTGTATGTCCCGATATTTCGCCTAAAGCAAATCCCGCTTGATCATCTGTCGATTCTCTTATAGCTAAGTCACCTAATGCTAACATCCCAACTAATTGACCGCTTTCAACTACTGGTAATCGTCTAATTTGATACTGTGCCATTAATTCTGTAGCCTTTTCAATCGCATCATCTGGAGAAACTGAAACAATGTTTGTTGTCATGACATTTGTAATTTTATTAGATCCAGGATGTTTCTCAGCAATCCCTCGAACAACTAAATCGCGATCAGTAACAAGCCCAACAACTTGTTCATTTTCAACAACAGGAATCAATCCAACCGATTCTTCTTTCATCTTTACAGCGGCCTCATATACATTATCTAGCGGTGTACAATGTACAATATGAGTACTCATAAGTTCTCGAACTCGTGTCATTTTTATCTCCTCCTTTTAATACATACCATAGCTTTTCCTAAATCCCTTTATTTATTTCAGAAAAAGAAGATGATAAAAGAGGATTAAACATAATAAAAAAGAGTCAGCATATTGCTGACTCTTTTTTTATGACCCGTACGGGATTCGAACCCGTGTTACCGCCGTGAAAGGGCGGTGTCTTAACCACTTGACCAACGGGCCATGGCTCCGCAGGTAGGACTCGAACCTACGACCGATCGGTTAACAGCCGATAGCTCTACCACTGAGCTACTGCGGAATATATATGGTGGGCCTAAATGGACTCGAACCATCGACCTCACGCTTATCAGGCGTGCGCTCTAACCAGCTGAGCTATAGGCCCATATACTTTACAGGGGCAGTAGGAATCGAACCCACACTGGAGGTTTTGGAGACCTCAGTTCTACCTTTAAACTATGCCCCTAAATGATGCCGGCTAGAGGACTTGAACCCCCAACCTACTGATTACAAGTCAGTTGCTCTACCAATTGAGCTAAGCCGGCATAAAAAAAATGGTGGCTCGGGACGGAATCGAACCGCCGACACGAGGATTTTCAGTCCTCTGCTCTACCGACTGAGCTACCGAGCCAACATAAATGGCGGTCCCGACCGGGGTCGAACCGGCGATCTCCTGCGTGACAGGCAGGCATGTTAACCACTACACCACGGGACCATTTGGTTGCGGGGAC